>NZ_CP007034.1:1270000-1587500 GCF_000512915.1 Barnesiella viscericola DSM 18177 | reverse complement strand
CACCGGGTCATTCCGCACCCGATGCGGAATCCAGGGAATACCCGGGCAGGAATACCACCAGCGACGCCAGTCTGGGCTCTGCTTCGAGTGCGGGGTGACACGAAATGTCCATTCTTCTTGGAGTCGCGCCCATACTCAGCGACCTTTGTCTGGATACCACGTCGCTGCGCGATGTGACATTACTTGTACTTTATTACCATGCGGGAGGGAAAGTAGAGCATGTGTATTCCATTTTGAAAAAGTATAAATTTGCTTTTATTTCTCGAATTTAAGTTGTATCTTTGCACCGCTCAAATGGAGAATCGACTATGGAGAGATGGCAGAGTGGTCGATTGCGGCGGTCTTGAAAACCGTTGAACTGAGAGGTTCCGGGGGTTCGAATCCCTCTCTCTCCGCAACAAACGCTGAAAATCAGCAGATTGCAAAACAAGCACCCAGTTTTGCACCCAAGAATGTAAAGTCGGGTGTTTTTGTTTTATTTAAGATAATACAACCACTACATAATAAAAGAGTAGCGATATTAAAAGAATCCGATGAGAAAAGACTAATATTTATCTATCCATTCACTTTGATTTTTCAGGACTTTACATCGTCCTGAAAGTATTTGTTATTGTATTCCAACGTCAGGAGTGGATTATAATACAAGTTTTTTGTGTGGATAGAATTTCGTTTTGCTTAATGTACGAAAGTACTTATCTATAAACGCATGAAATATTAGCACAATGAATCATTGGAAATCAACTTTGGCCGTGATAGGAATAGGCCAACTCATATCTATTTTAACAAGTACGATTGTTGGCTTCTCCATTATTTTTTGGATTAGCAACGAATTTAAATCCCCGACAGCTTTATCTCTGGCTATTTTAGCTGGATTTTTACCACAATTTGTATTAGGCTTGTTTGCCGGGGTCTATGTTGACAGATGGAATCGAAAGAAAACGATGTTTTATTCGGACTTGTTCATCGCGTTCTGTACCCTATGTCTTTTTATTGTGATAACCAAGGGTTATAAAGACCTTTCTTTTTTTTATCTATTGACTGCTTGTCGTTCAATAGGCAGTACGTTTCATGCACCTGCTTTACAGGCAAGCATCCCTCTACTGGTTCCCAAGCACCATCTTGTCAGGGTATCAGGTTTGTACCATTCCATTCAATCCTTCAGTGAGGTGATAGCCCCCGTTGTAGGGGCAAGCCTCGTTGTTTGGCTTCCCATACAGTATATTCTGCTCATAGATGTGATCGGAGCTGTTGCTGCTTGTCTGACCTTACTTTGTGTCCAGATTCCTTCTCTTCAAAAAACGAAAGTTCTTCCAGATTTCAAAAAAGAACTGACGGAATGTTGGCATACCTTGCGGCGTACAATGGGCATTTTGCCTTTATTCGTATGCTTTACGCTGGTGACTTTTGTCCTTATGCCTGTTTTTACGTTATTTCCTTTTATGACGCTTCTGCATTTCAACGGAAACATTTTGCAAATGGGAGTTGTGGAAATGGGTTGGGGCTCAGGGGCATTGTTGGGCGGTTTAGTACTTGCCTGTAAGGCTTTGAAAAGCAAGCAAACATTAGTGATGCATACGGCTTATGTGATATTGGGATTGTATCTGATTAGCGCCAGTTATTTACCATCAAGCGCATTTATAGGTTTTGTTTGCCTAACATTTACAGGAGGCATAGCCTATTCCATTTACCATGCGCTTTTCATCGCTATTATTCAGCAGAACTTGGCTTCGGACATGCTTGGACGGACTTTTTCTCTCATCTTTAGTTTGAGTACCTTTCCATCAATGCTGGGTATCGTAGCTTCAGGATATTGGGTGGAAGCATGGGGTATCACATCCGTCTTTATGATCAGCGGATGGGTTATCTTTCTGATTGGAGTGGGTGCAAATTTTATTTCTTCAATCAAGCAGTTGGATAATTACGCATAGTATTATTTATTAAAGAATTATTATATGACAAAGAAAGAACACACTACGATTACAGAGTTATTTCAAGTTTTGGACTTGTTGGAAAGCCTGGACATGCAGTTTTGGTTGGATGGAGGCTGGGGAGTGGATGTCTTGTACGGACAGCAAACCCGCTTGCATAGAGATATTGACATTGATTTTGATGCCAATTATACAGACCAACTCCTTGATCTTTTGCAGGAGAGAGGATATCAAATTGAAACAAATTGGTTGCCCACCCGTGTGGAACTGTATAGCAAAGAATTAGGCTATATTGATATCCATCCTTTTGTCTTGAATGCGGACGGCACTTCCAAACAAGCCGACTTGGATGGAGGCTGGTATGAATTTCAACCGGACTATTTTGGAACAGCAGTCTTTGAAGGCAGAAGCATCCCTTGCATTTCTGCAAAAGGGCAACAAGTATTCCATTCGGGCTACGATTTAAGAGAGAAGGATATTCACGATTTATCTATAATTAAACAATGTATAACAACAATGAGCCTAACAATTAGATAAGAACAAGAAAATGACAGAAAAACAAATTGTCTGGTATATCTTACTTACAGAAGTAAAGATAGATAGTGACACCCAGTCTGTCACATCCCTGAGTGTAGCTCCATTGGCAGTCTTGCCGGAATTCCAGCGTAAGGGAATTGGGGGGGATGTTGATTCAGTAAGCCCATCAGAGGGCAGCACTTTTGGGTTACGGCACAGCAGTCGTATTGGGGCATAAAGAGTATTATCCTCGATTTGGCTATCGCAAGGCTATCGATTTAGGAATTGAATTTCCTTTCGAAGTCTCTCATGAATATTGCATGGTGGCTGAATTAATACCTGGAGCTACTGAGAATGTGAAAGGTATGGTTTGTTATCCAACTGACTTTAAATAGTTTAACAAGTAAAATTCATTATATAACTCGGACTGGGTATTTCAATTTCCCAGTCCGTATTCTGATAGTACTTATTCAATTGGAAGATTGTGTTGCTTCAAGAATGAAAGTTTATCCCAATACCCTCTTTGAAAGACGATTTTGTTATCTTTTACATGAAAAAATCCGCATCCACGAAGTCCAAGAGAGTCTTTCCATTCCATGATAGCCCATTCGCCATCTTCAAAAATATTTTCCACCATACAAACCATTTTAGCAGTGGCAAATTCATTCACAAACATTTTGTAGATTGATTCTTTACCAATTATTGGTTCGTTTGCGACTTGATGATTTACTGCATTAGTAGCATACAGCTCTGCTATATGATAAGCATCTGCTTTGTTAAAGCAATCTATCCATTTTTCCAAAACTTCTTTAGGCTTCATTTTTTATAAATTCTTAGGATTTTGATTCTGTAATAAAAACAATCTGTTTGGATGCATAGATACTTGATTTTATTAATAATAGGCTATTCTATATTCTAAATCCTCTGGATTTTTGCTCTCTCTGCACCGAGTTACGTAGATTCTGCTGTAACTTTTCCCATTGTTCCTTAAACCATTGTACTATGGGTTGTCGGTTTATGGTCAGCATAAGCTTACCACTATCCATCGGATGTTTCTCAACCCTAAAAATATCATTCTTGATGTCAAATTTCCACCTGTGTTCTTCGGAATAAATTTTGCCACTACATTGTATGGATTCTTTCTTTGTCAAGAGGTTTTCTATCATGTCTTTGGTAAACCCGATAACAGCGCATAATTTTTCCATTCTCAACATCTCTTTGAACATGGGAAACCATTTGTGGGCTTTTTCAAGCAAGGTGCTCAATCGTGATATTTCCTTGTCTTTGGCTTCAAGTTCTTGATTATGTATTCTTTGAAGATTACGAATTTGTCTGCTATGCTGTTCCTGTATTTGTTGTATCTGAATTTTTAATTCATCAGTAGCTTTGTCCCGTTTGGTAATTTCCTGATGTAGCTGCTCGATGTGATGTTCCAGTTCTTTCAGCTTACCGCTTCCGAAAAGAGAACCTACACCGCTTGCTATGGCGGTAGCAGCATTGGTGGCTGTTTTCTTTAGTTTGTCCGTGCGTATCTCTGCTTTTACCTGTTTGAGTTCCTGTTCGGCAAGGCTTACTTGTTGTTCCTTGTGTCGCTTGGTTTCCTCTATACGTTGCAGTTCGGCTTTCTGCTTCTCAATGATGAAATCATTTCGTTCCAGATGCTCTTTACCTGTGACAGCTTTTGCCTGTCCACGTTCCATCAGGAGAATATCGGAAGCAAGGGTCTGCATGGTTGCCATATCCTCGTCATTGAGCTTTCGGCTCTTTCCAGTTTCATGGTTCATCCAGTCGAATACGACATGAGCATGATAATTTGGTTTGAACCATCTGTTACCGACTTGGAAGCTCTCCTTGTCTTCTGCTTCCGGCTGACCGTTCAGCCAATGCCCTTCGTCTTTATGCAGGAAAATCTGTAGCGGAGTGATGCCCCAGCGTCTTTGGCACTCTTCACCGAATTTGCGTACATCAGCCAGTGTGGTGTCCGGTCTGATAAGCAATACTCCTTCACGGATGGGTGAGCATCCCGCCACCTTGATAATCTTTCCATTCTTTCCCTTGCGTTCCCTTTCCTTTTCCTGCATGGCACGTCCGGTCTTTTCCTTGACCATTTGCTTGATATTGTCATAATGAGTTCGCAGTTCGGGAGTGCCGAAGTCGGGATTTATCCACTGTTCGTTATCGGTGGAAAGTTCGGGAACGACATAGATTCTGGACTCCCCGATATTACGCATATACTCGGCAGTCCTTCGATTGTGTGCCTCGCTCGATGCGATGTTGCAAGGCTTGATATGTATGCTTGATTTTGTTGCCATAGCTTCTTTCCTTTGTTTACAATTGATTTACTTTGCTCGCTTTCGCAGAGGGGTTCTTAGGGGTAACCCATAAGCGGAGATTGCAAAGAGAGGGTCACTCTTTGCTCGGGGTTCTCAGGGGTGAAACGCCCTGAGTGGGTCATTAGGGCAAAGCCCTAATCCCCTCGGGAGAGCCCACAACTACGAAAGCGAAGCGTGTAGTTATAGTGGGCTATAACCGGAAGCCTTTCGGTTTCTTGGATAGTGTATCATTCCTCTTTTTGACAGATTGCGCTTGCTCTTTCCTATCGGCTATTCGTTTCTGTAAATATTCGTTCAGATCTTTACATCCACTGTAGATTTGCGAGGCGTCACGTATATACCGGGTAGCATCATACTCCTTTCTGATTTGCTGTATTGCTTCCATTCCTGCACGGTCATTGTCAAAGAAACAGTGGATGCGCTCATAGCTTCCCAACGGATAGAGTGCCTTGGGAACATTGGCTACGGAATTAAGAACTATGTAATCCTGTCTGTCGAAGTCGGGTGATTGCGGACAGCTTTCCAGTCTTAAGGTCAGAAAGGAAAGGTAATCCATAAATCCCTCAAAAACGTAACATGCACTCCTTGGCTTTCCTGACTGTCTGATATGGGATATTTCTTTTGGTGCGATACATCCCTTGAAATATCGGTTGCGGATTTCATATCCACCCGATATGTTCGGAAAAGCAATGGCGAAATAACGTTTGCCGTTGTGGGTGAAACGGGCTTCCTTACATTCTCTTTTCGCCAGTGCCGTGTTTATCCCTCTTTCCTGTAGATAGGCAAGCAGGGCAGGAGAAGTCAGCTGTACAATGTCCAACTCCTGAAAACTCGGTTCGGAAAATGACTGCTTGCCAAAAGAGAAAGATACGGGACGGATGTGCGGAGTCTGTTCCTCGATTTTCTGTAGAAGATAAGGTACATAGTCGGAATAGTAGAGTTCCTGTGCCAGTGCAATGATATTTCCACCTTTACCAATTGCAAAATCATACCATTGGTTGCGTTCGGTATTTATTTTGAACGAGGGCTCTGTCTCTTCCCGTAACGGGGATTTATACCACAGGTTGATACCTTGCTGCTTGACGGGAGAATGTCCCAAACTGTACAGAAAATCCGCTATCCTGATTTGTTTTGCTGTTTGTATATCCATAATAAGATGAGTGTTTGAATAATGGTTGGAATATTTATTTCTCTTTTCGCCCGTACCTTTTTATGAAGTACGGTCTGTATAATCACTTCACTTTATTTTCGTATATATAGGATACGGTAATAAAGTGAAGCGGTTTTACATTCTCTGCAATCGCTTCGCTTTATCCTTAATATATAGACCTGCCGAATAAAGTGAAGTGATTACAGGTTAGACGGTCTAATAGTGAAAGTCTGGCTTGAACGTGTATTTCCTGCCGTTCTCCTGTACTATCATCCGTTTGTTCCGGAGCATGGTGATAAGTGATACCGCCTTTTGATGGTTCAGTTTTACACCTACTGACATATAAGACTTGATTAAGGCGGTTTCCAGATCCTTGTAGCCGTATTCCTCTTTCAGTCCGAAAGCCGCTTCTAGTGCTATGCGGTGCTGTTGTTCGGTAATATGCCTGTAAGGGTCGAACTTTTCCTCTTCCGGTCTTCCGGGTTTCTTCGCTTCGGGTCTGTACCCCTCTATGAGTTCAGGCAATGCATTGTCGTTGATACGGAAAGCGAAAGGCTCGAAATCCATTGCACGTATGTGCATGGCCGAAACATTGCTTATATCCCCGTTGCTCTTGTCCTTTTCCACGAGAAGAACGGTTTCCGCCTTGTTGTTCAGCTCCGTACCGATATGCCCTCTTGCGTTTTCATCGCCTTTGTTCTGGTGGAGTATCGTATGGATGTGTATTTGCCTGTCATCCGTCCACTGCATCAACTTGGATATGATGCGTGTCGATTCTCCCGGACTGTTGATGTCATATACCATATCACGGATGCCGTCTATGATTACAAGCCCTATGTCCGGTGTATTATAGATAGCCTGTTCGACAATCCTGATGCGCTGTTCGGGCGTGTATTTCCTCAAAGCGAGAAACTCCAGATGTTCATTGTCCCTGTCATCAGGAAGACCGGCCAGCCGTAAAATACGTTTCATGACTTTCAGGCAGTGATAATGGCTTTGTTCCGTGTCCACATAAAGGACTTTCCTTTTGTTCTCCGGAAGTTCTGCCACATACCGTAGTACCGTACCGTTTTTCAATGAGGCGGCTACAATAGCCGACACATTGAAAGTCTTTTTACTTTTGGCTTTGCCTATGGATGCACTGAAATTGCCCAGTGTGCCAATGACCGAACCTTGCACTTTTAAAATCTCAGGTGCTTTCTCATAGATTTTCGATAGGCTCAGACGTGAGGCTTGCCAAAGGATTATCGCCTGTTCTGCAGATATTTCCTTTATTTCTCTCATATAGTCCATAAGCATACCTCCCATTATTTCCGTCCTCCTGTTTTCTTTCCGGCAAGTTCAAGAGCCAGTTCTGCATCAACTATAATCTTGCGCCCTATCTGGGTAATCGCCTTGTCTATCTTACCGCTTTTCTTTATGCGGTTGGCAGTGGGCAGACTGCACCCGAACAGTTTGGCTATACCGAGTATTCCGTACACATACTTCTTTTCCGTGTCTGTAACGGGTTGCGGCAATGCTTCGGCCTGACCTGAAGCGTGCTTACTCAGGAATATGAATTCTTCGCCTGTCATTTGCCAGACGGGTTTTGATAATAATTCTTGGATATTTGTCATCGTCCAATCTATTTAGTCGTTAAACAATCAGCCCTGCGCACTGGCTGTTATTTCTGTTCTCGAACGATGCAAAATTAGGTAGGGTTATGAGTGGTAAGGATGGGGACGGTACAAACTGAATATCATTGTATCTTATTGAATATCAGAAAACAAAAATACCACTCAAAAATTATTTTGAGTGGTAAAAGTGGAACTTTCGTAAAGTATCAGGATATATCACGGATTATCTGAATATATGTTCCATTTCCTTGGCGAAATTTTGGTTGCTGTCACTGGGGAAATCTGAAACAGGCTCCTTGTACTTGGATTTGTAGTAGCTGTCGTCAATATCCAGCAGTTTCAGTATTCTGTCTTTCCATTTGTCCCTGTCCTGTTTGGAGAGTTTCTCGCTCATCAGGAATATCAGATAGCATACACGTATTTTCTCTCTCGGTTTTATTTTCAGCTTACAGTTGCAGGGGTGAAGATTCATATTGGCATAGAAATCTGGTGCGGAAATTTCTTCGAACTGTTCTCCTTTGCACACCTCATGAATGAGCGAAAGTAATTTCATGCTGAAATATTCCTGTTGTTCTTCTGTCGTTTCCTGCTGACTGATTGGCTCGCTTGATTTATTCTCTTGCTTTCCGTCAGGAATGTATTTCTTCAATATATCCAGAAAAAGGCAGCTTTGACGGTATATGTCCGCACAACAGTTCTTCATATATTGGAATGCCTCTGTTCTTGTAGCCTTTTGCTGGTCATAGAGTTTGTTCAGTTTGGCTTTTTCCCTGTCATATTCAGCCTTGCAGCGTTCATATTCTTTCTCTGCCTGTTTTTCCTCTTCGGCTGTATGCTCCCTGTAACCAATGGAATCATACCTGTTGTTGGCTTCATTCAGCGGCTTGCTCAGACTTCTTGTAACATCCAGCTGGGCTTCAATTTCCTGAGAATACCTTTCCATGTGCTGATAGCAAGCACGTTCTATGGCTCTGTCACTTAACGGGCGTATCTCATAAGCCTGTATGCTCTTTTCTATTTCAGTTTTCAGACTGTTGAGTATCAAGGTGTATTGCTCTTTTTGCTTGTCAAGCACCAGTTCAAGGATAGCGGCTTCAAAGGATTTCATGTCATTATACTCCTGATAGAAATCCGATATGAATTTCTGCCTGTCAAAAGAAAAAGCGTAATTATCTATATAGTCTCTGTATATTCTGTTAAGTTCTCCATATTGGGGAATCATCGTCTGTATCTTTCCTGCCATATACTTTATATTATGGGTTCTTGTCCTTGTCAAGGAATAAGGTCAGTTCTTCTTCCACTTCTTCTATACTCGGTAGGGCAGATTTCAGATTTTCGGGTACTGCCTTGCTCAATTGATAGTCGCTGATACCTATCGGCTGGTCATATCCAGCCAAGGCATATTGTGCCACGACCTCATCCTTACCCCTGCACAGCAAAAGACCGATGGTCTTGTTATCATTTTCTCCCCTCAGTTTATCATCTACAACATTGATATAGAAATTTAACTGCCCTGCATATTCCGGTTTGAATGGCGTTGCTTTCAATTCCACGACGACATAGGCGTGGAGCTTGATATTATATAGAATCAGGTCGGCGAAAAAGTCACTGTCCCCAATCTGGAAATGTTTTTGTCTGGCAACAAAAGCAAAGCCGTTACCCATTTCCAGCAAGTAATGGGTTACATGCTTTACCAACTGTTCTTCTATATCCCTTTCGTCAGCCTTTTCCTTTGCTCCTGCCAAGTCAAAGATATACGGGTCTTTTAACAGATAATTGGCAAGATCGCTTTGAGGTGCCGGAAGTGTGGCAGTGAAGTTGTTTACCTTGTTACTCTTGATTTGTCTGTCATACAGATTACTTTCAATCTGCATTTTCAGCACATTACTGCTCCAACCCATTTCTACAGATTGTTTCATATACCAATACCTTACACCTAATGGTAGCGGATTATTGAGTATGACCATATGGCTTGCCCAATTTATTCTTGCAATCGGTGACGCCAAGAATAAATCTTCTATATCCTCTATTTTTATTTTATAGATGGTTGCTACTGTTTTTTCTACATTCTGAAATTGCGCAGGAACCTCCTGCGTAATTTCTAAAGATTGATTATCAGCTGATTGTATTTGCGCAGTAAGCTCCTGCGTAAATTGCCCGCTGTTGAGTTTAAGGACTTCATTAGTAATGTTTTGAATATTAGGGACTGACAGTATTGAATCTGTTTCAATAAAACTACGAAGTACATTTAACGGATATAAACGGGCAAACTGGCACATATAAGTAAGATTACGCTCCGAATATCCCTTCTTTTCAGGATAATTGAATCTGATTGCCTGTGCCAACTTCTTGATAATTTTACCACCCCAGCCATGCAGGTTTTGGTGGTACAGTATATAATTGCCCATTTTCCAGTAATGGAACAACATCTGGGCATTGGCTGCGGTAATGAGCCGGACTTGTGCCTGTTCTATTTCCGAACCGACAGCATGGACAAAGGCATCAAAATGACCTTTCTTTATATTATGTTCGTTGTTATTTTCCATATTACTAACTATTACTTAACAAAGATAACTCTAATAATGGATAATCTGTGAAACAGACTGATACTTTTATAGTTGGTTAAACTTGTTCATTGCATTAGCCTTAATATCATCGGCTATGTCAATGTAGGGCTTCATGGCTTTATAATCACTGTGTCCTGTCCATTTCATTACAACCTGTGCCGGAATACCTAGAGCCAGCGCATTACAGATGAATGTTCTTCTTCCTGCATGAGTACTGAGCAATGCGTATTTCGGGGTAACTTCATCTATGCGCTCATTCCCTTTATAGTAGGTTTCACGTATAGGTTCGTTAATTTCTGCCAGTTCTCCCAGTTCTTTCAGATAATCATTCATTTTCTGATTGCTGATAACAGGCAATACCATGTGGTTTTCAAAATGGATGTCCTTGTATTTTTCAAGTATGGCTTTACTGTACTTGTTCAGTTCAATACTCAGACTATCTGCCGTTTTAACGGTGGTGACTTCTATATGGTCGGACTTGACATCACTTCTCTTTAGGTTGCGAACATCTGAATAACGCAGACTGGTAAAGCAACAGAACAGGAAAACATCCCGGACACGTTCCAGATACTGTTTGTCTTTGGGTATCTGATAGTCTTTAAGTCTGTTCAGTTCTTCCCATGTCAGGAAGATTACCTTCTTGGGGGTGGTTTTCAATTTCGGTTTGAACGTATCGTATGCTATATTCTGGTGATAGTCTTTCTTGAAGCTCCACCGCAGGAACCATTTGAGGAATCCCATTTGTTTACCGATGGTACTGTTCCTCATATCCTTTTTGTCGCGCAGGAAATTGACATATTCGTTCAGTCCGAATTCATTGAAATATTCAAAGGTTAAATCTTCCTTGAACTCCTTGAGGTGATTTTTAACGGCTGCAAACTTTTCGTATGTGGATTCAGTCCAGTTATTCTGGTTGCCGCATTCTTTTACAAATTCATCGAATACCTCCCAAAAACTTATCTTTACGTCTTCCTGGTCTTCACTTGTATCTTTCATCCGCAGGTTGAATGCGTCCTTTAGCTGTTGGGTAGTGGGCATGGCTTCCTGTACCTCAAATTCCTTGAACACGTTTTGAATTTCGGTATAGTATTTCAGCAGATCGGCATTGATTTCAGATGCACTTTGCTTTAGTTTGTTGGTACACCCGTTCTTCACTCGCTGCTTGTCAGCATCCCACTTGGCTACATCAATGCGGTAACCCGTTGTAAACTCAATGCGCTGACTTGCGTATATGACACGCATACGGATAGGCACGTTCTCCACGATTGGCACACCGTTCTTCTTCCGGCTTTCCAATGCAAAAATGATGTTTCGTTTGATATTCATAATTGGGTGTGTTTGAAATTCTACACCCAAATATACACCCAATATTTGGAATAGCAAAAGATATTCAGAAAGATTTAGATTTACTATGTACTCCAAATAGTGCTTGATTATTAATGATTTGCAATTTTATGATATTTCTTGAATATGTAGGTTCGAGAGCCTCTCTCTCCGCCATAAAGGTGTAAATCAAGCGTTTGCGAGATTTGCACCTTTTTTATATCCAAGAATAGAATGTCTGAGGGGGCGGGATAGTTTCAGGTTGGTGAAATAGGAAACAGTTATCAAAAAGCCATGAATACCATAAAGTCCTACATCGGGGAGTAACTGCTTCATTGTAGCCCGTATAGGATTCTCTGTTGTATATAGAAGAAGGGATAAACGATCTTGGTTATTTCGTTTATCCCTTCGGGTATATATGCTGATAGCATAATGTCAGTAGATATATTCGACGTCCGACTTCTTGAACCGCAGGATTCGGGTATCATGGCTGCTGGCTCCGTTTTTGGTCATGTAGAGGTTGCCCATGCCTCCGTTCATATACCACCCCTCGCCGGTGGGTGAGTAGACACCGAAGAGGATATTGTTGTAGTGGCCGGAGTGCAGGATACCGGTGTCGTTCCATTGTGCCGCCGGTCCGTACCAGACGAGCGGTTCGTGTTCGGGGAAGTCGGGGCTCGACAGGGCAATGTAGATGAGATTCGAAATGGTCATGGCTCCCACCTGTATTCCATTCTTGCGCAGCTGCTGACGCTTTACGGTGGAATGCCCGTTCCACGGATTCCTGAGGATATGTGTACCGTTGTACATCATCCAGATGTAGTCGGTGGCATCGAACAACCGGTTGAACTCTTCCATCGAGGGGAGTTCGTACCCGTCGGGCGAGAGGGTCGTGGGAGGCAGTTTGTTGATGTGTACCTTTTCGTCCCGGGTGAATCTTTCGAGAACGATGACACTGTCTTTCTCGATTACCTGCATGCCTTGTCCGCTATTGCCTTGGTAGGCCCACCCCCAAAGTTTGTAGTATTCGTCCGGCGTACAGTCGGTGAGATACTGGAATAGGGTCTTGTTGGCTTGTGCTGCCGGGTCGGCCGAGGAGAGTATCTGGTCGTCGAAAGATTTTGAATTCTTGATGGCATTGTACTTGCACCACCAGACTCCATGCAGAAAGGTTACCGGCAGGCCATAGTTGCGGCGAATCACGGTGTACTCTTCCCGGTCGGAGTGGTCGGCTTTATTTCGGATTACGAGTGTGGCCGACTGTCTCCGCCCGTTGGCCGTGGGGTCGTTGGGGCGCCAGCCTCCCAATACCCGCCAGGTATTGCTTCCGCTTTCGTTGTCGATTCTTATCCAAGGGTCTTCCTCCTCGGCAAATTCGACGAGCATCTCTTTCTCGGCGGGGAGTGTAAAGACTCCGAATTCGTTATCGATGTAGCGGTTGAAATCGTGGGTGTAGGTATCTATCCCGAAATTCAGGATACCTTCGCTGGTCGTCGGGTTTCCCGTCATGCTTACTTGTATATGGTCTTCGGGATAGGAGTTGTTCAATCCTTTCCGATGGAAATAGACTTTGAGGTCGACGGTTCTCATATTGGGGGAGTAGAGTTTCTTACGGATTCGGAACAGGTTGATTCTGGCCAGCGAAGTTGCCGTCTTGTTTTTCAACTCTGTGGGAGAGACCGGCTCTATGCTTAGTGAGGGGTCGGCTACGGGGAAGACTTCCAGTTCGCTGTCGCTCTTGATGGCCACGATGAAGTCGGTGGCCAGGTGAGGCAATATGAGTCGGGTCCCCTCTTGGACAATGGTTGCATAAGGGGGCAGCTGGGTCAGAGTCGAGTCGATGGTCAGTCGGTCGTCTATGCCCGGTTTCAAGGTGGTATCGCCACCGTCTTTCCACTCTTCGACGGTCAACTGTACGTCGGCATCGATTACATCTTTGCGCAGGGTTATGGAGTAGACCGTGTTGCGCGATATCTTCTTCGGTAAATCTGTTTCGAGCGAGTATTCCTTCCCGTCGATCGAGGCATTCAAGGCTACTTTCAAACCGGGATTCTGCTGTTCATACAGGTACAGGATTCCCGATTCGCTCCCGGTGTAGGGTTGCTCGGGAGCGAGGACAATATCGGTCGCCGGACTGTTCTCGGGAGAGACCACCTCGGATTGTGGAAAGAGATAGGCCTCCGTCAACACCTGTTTGAAGGTGATGTTTTTTACCTCGGCACTTCCGGCCACGGCAATTCTTAAATCGAATCGGGCCGCCACCCGTTTCAGGGATACCGGGATTATGTGGTCCGATGCCGTGTAGTCCGACAGTGAGATCACTCCCGTATATACACTCTCGGCAGTTCCGGAGGCCGCGTGTATGAGTGTCTCTTGCCATTGCGATTCCGACAGACCGGGTGCGGGCGACTGAAAGTCGGGGAGCAGCGAGACGTTGGCCACGATGTAAAGATTTCCCGACAGGGCCTCGAACTGAAATTCATATTTGCGCTCGGTGCGTTTCACGCCGTTATACGCCTTGACAAATACCCCTTCGTCAAACAGGTAGGCCTGGATATCGTCTATTCGGTTGTCATTCGCATCGTCTACTTGATTCTCTGAAAAAAGAGGGGATATCTCCGCACAAATGATCCTGTCTGTACTTCCGAGATGACTCTCCGCTGCAAATTGGTCGTCGCATGATAGGCAGATCAGGAAAGCCGGTATAAAAAGCAAAATTGAAACTATTTTTCTCATGATTTCTATTTCTTTTTTTGTGTAACAAGATAAATGCGGGAGATATCCCATCTTATATTCTGCTCCCGTTTAGTTGAGCGAGAGTAGGGCTTGGGGCACAAGTTCGGTGTCGGTACCCTCTTCCCATTCGTCGAAAGTGATATCGACCGTTACATCGATTACATCTTTGCGCACGGTAATCGTGTAGATCGTATTGCGCTTGATGTCCCCTTGGAATGTTTTGGTCAGGGTACGGGGTTTGCCGTCGATGACTACATCTACACTGATTTCAAGATTACCCTGAGCCTGCTCATAGGCATAGAACACGGCCGAGGTATTGGTGGTGAGGGGGGAGTCAAAGGTGACGGTCATATCGTTGACCGGGGTCTCTTTCGTGGAAGATTTGCTCATGGCCGGGAAAAGAGTACCCGATTGAGCCGCATTCTTCAAGGTAATGCTGTTTACCGAGGTTACCCCCGCGGTTTTCAGATTGAGGTCGAAACGGGCAACGCCTCTTTTCAGGCTCACGGGTAACACTGTCTGCGAGTTGCTCATGTCGTCGAGGCTCAGACTCCCCGAATAGAAATGTACCGGTGCGTTGTCCTTCATCGTCATACACTTTTTCAGCCACTCTTCCTCGGTAATTTCCTGGCTTTTCAGTTCAGCCAGATCGATTTGTTCCCGGGTGTTGGTCAATACGTATAACGTCCCGGCATGTTTCTCTATCTGTATGTCAAAGCTGCTGGCCGAAGGGATAAGGTCGGTGTAGATTCGGGAAATTTTTCCGTCCTCGAATATACAAGCCTGTATGTCGTTTATGGTGGTTTCACCTTCCAAGGTCTGCCCGACGCCTTCGTACCGGGTGATGGAGGTTCTTACCGTACGGTTACCCTCACCGTCGGGTAACGTCGGTGTCGTAGAATCATCGTTGGTACATGAAGCGAATACACCTAAGGAGATAAATGCTGCGAAAAAAAGATCTGTTCTCATCATTGTGCTTTGGTTAAAATTCAACATTTGGTTTAATGGTTTATTAATCAATATCAGTCATAAGTATATTCTACGGGAGTCTTGATACAGCGTATCACCCGTGTTTTGGTCGAATTGTTGGCGGTATATTTGATCCAGTTTTCATTGGGCTTTTGCTGGCTGGCATACCCTTCCATGACCCACGTCTGGCTGCTGCTGCCATAGGTAGCCAGGAGCAGGTTCATGCGGGCGATGTTGCCTGGGATAGTATTCCATTGGTGCCCCAGACCGTTCAGTACATAGTGGGCTCCGTCGATTTCGAAATCGTAAAACGATATGACTCCGTAGTTATGACCCAGAAAATTGACATCTCTCTCCACAATCGTAATCCGTATGGTTTGCCCTTTACTGTTTTGGTAGCTTCTTGACCCCACGCCGCCCAGGTTGAAATTCCCGTTTTTGGAGAAGGTCAGGTAGTTGTCATAATCGGGAATCTGGTATCCACGGGGAGCCATCTCGGTCGGAGGCAAGACCCCGAAGTTTTGGGCACTTGCCGCCATGCCTTCGTGATAAAATACACTCCCGTCGTGGCAGAGGGGGAGCCCCTGTCGGTTCCCACCCTGGTATTGGTCACCCAGCAGTGCCAGGAGTTCATCTTCGGGAGCAGCGGTCAGATAGGAGAGCAGCTCCTCGTGAGGGGCCGGATCGTCGGGAATCGTCACCTGATCTTCAAAAGACTTGACATTTCCCCGCAAATTGTATTTGCACCACCAGGTCTCACCTATTTTCACCACGGGCAATCCCCAGTTGATTCGGCGGATTGTATAAGCCTCCCGGTGTGTTCCGTCTTCGTCCGAGATGACCAGTCGTCCCTCTTGCGTTCTTCCGTCGGCTTTGGGGTCGTTGGGTTTCCAGCCTCCGACAATTCGATAGCTTCTGCCCGATACCCGGGAGCGGGAAGCCGGGTCGGATTCTGTCTCCGACGCTTGCAGCCAGGCCGATTCATCGGCGTCGAATTCCACACGGAGCATCTTGCCGGCCGGTAAATGGATTATACCCAGTTCGCCTTCGATATAGTCGTTGAAATCGCAAGTCGCATCGTCGTCGAAATGAATCGCCCCGTCGACCTGTATTGGATTGGCCTCGATAACCAGCACGATTCGCCCCAAGTTGGTGTTATCGCTATCTTGAATATCCAGGTGGATTCTTTCGGTTTTCCAGCCGGGCATACGCGAACGGCTGCGGACAGCGACGTCGGCTATCTTTTCCAACGACGATCGGCTCACCTTGAAATCCCGGGTTATCTCTACCCCCGAGACCGAGCCGTCGACAGTTACCGTGGCATCGGCTTCGGCCAACAGAGCCAGTCTGAAATCGCTCCCGTGATAGGGTACAAAGACAGTATCGCGTGTCTCATTCACCCTGACTCCGTCGGAAAGGACCGAGTTTTCCACATCGACCAGGCCTTTGAGCGAGGGGGTCGATTCGGTCGATGCTCCTGTGCCCCAACCCTCCGATTCGATGACGAGTTGTGCGTCAGCCCCTTTCCCCTCTATTTTCAGGGTGTATATCTCGTTCCTCCGGATTACGGAGGGCAGTTTGGCTTTCAGCAGGTGACGGCCTCCCCCGAACTGGATAGTCGCTTCGACCAGGAGCGACGGGTGAGTCTGCTCGGTCAGATACAGCAGTGTTTCGCTCCTGTTTTCGAGAGGTGTGTCGGCATACTCTTTTGTAAAACGGAATGTCGATGCCGATGCCGGCGTTTCAACGGTCTCTCGCGCCAAGGCATAACCTTTGTCGGTCAAGTTGTGAATGACCACCTGTTGCACCTGTACCCCTTTTTCGAGCGATTCAATATCGATCCGGGCTATCGCTCGGGTCATCGGGATAACCGCCGAGGTCGATTCCCCCAGGGAGGTCATGCCGGTCATCAGTACGCCGTCACCCGTCATCTCGTCCACACTCCCTTCGAGGGCGAGAAAATCGTCCAGGGTCGAGTGGCCGGGGTCGAGTGTTTCGAGCCCCCTCAATAGCTGCGTATTGGCCAATATGTGCAGTGTGCCCGTGAACGAGGAAGGTGCAAACGTGTATAGTTGGGTTCCCACTCTCTTTGACGGTGTAATCACCTCTTCCAATATACCGTCGACAAACCGGTAGCCGGTTACCTGGTTGACGACCGATTCCTCGTCGCTTCCCGACTTGTCGGTTGCCAGTCTGACGGTTATCGCGTTCGGATTTCCCGACTCCGGGAGATGGTGCTCCTCATTGCAGCCCGTCATTACCCCGAGCAGGAGCATCGATAGGGTCAGGCAGGTCAATATGTTTGTATTCATTTCCTATATCGATGATTATTGTGGATATAAATTGGGATTTGTGCTGCTGTTGAGATAACTGGGAGAGTCGATGGGCATCTCGTGGAGGTGATTGACGTAAAAGTGGTTCATCAGCTCCTGAGCCCAGGGGCCATAGGTGAAGGCACTGCTGTGGCTGTATCCCATCACGTGACCCAGCTCGTGAAACATGATTTCGCAGGCATAGGTGTTGTTGTAGTGGGTCAGCCAGCCCTTCTGCCATACGCCGTAGGAGGAACCTCCCCCCAGTCCGATGACGCCGTTACCGGGATAGACCAGACCCACGTTCAGCGTGCGTTCCTGTCTCATCTGCCTCAGTACGACGTCGGGCGATACCTTGTCGTTGACCCCTCCGTTCCCATACAGCCGGTCTTCGTTGGCTCGTAATATCTCTTCATGCTCGGGCATGTCAATCATGTAGGTAAAATTCAGGAAGAAGGCCACCGCTTCGCGGCAATGTACGGGGCGGATACCCATCCAGTTTCCCACAGGTCCTCCGTCGGGCTTCGTGGGATCCCCGTCGAACAGATGGAATCGTATGTTCCAGCCATGTATGATGCCTTTGAGTTTCTCCAAATAGGGGTCGTCGGATTCTATCTTGAACTCGATACCCGAAAAGTCGTCGGCCTGCATCAGGGGCATTTTGACAATCTTGCCCGACTCGGAGCGGAAATACCAAGCTTTTTTCAACAAGGGAACCTCTTCGTAGAAATCGGCAAAAGGGGGAATGTGGTCGAAATAGGCCAGGTCGACATACTCATTCCCGGCCGAAGGGATACGCGCCCTCACCAGAACGTTGTTCAGCGCCCGAGGCGAGTAAAACCGGGCATGAAGTTGCCCCTCGGGCGTAATGGAGAGTTGCAGCGGACGAGTCGTATTGAAGTTGCGCAGTGTCTTATCCGTGTAGATGGCATGCGGTTCGTCGTCTTGCAGAATGAGGCCGTGTTGCCCCTCGGCATACGCCCGGTCGGTGATGAACATGGTACCTATTTCATCGTCGGGGTGCACGACCTGAATCTCGACCTGGCCGATATGGTTGCCGGTAACGGAATCCAGCTCGAAGGTGTATGAACGTCGTGTCGCACTGCCCCGATAATCCCGGGTAAGCAGGGTGGCATCGCCTGTTACCGACCCGCCCTGGATTGTGGGCATGAATAAGTATTCCGTCTGCTCCGACAGGTCCAGCACCTTCATCTCACCATTGCTCGCTCCCGAGTACAAGCCCTCGCCCGACAGTTGCGTATAAAATCGGCTGTTGCTGTTTAACGTGACCGTGTTGGAGGTGACGGCGGTTCTGATGTAGGGGTTGTTGTAGGAGAAGGCGAAATCCATTCGGCCCACAATGCGGCGTTGGACAATTCGCTCGGGAATCTCGGCAATCACCTCATGCCCCGATGCCGTGGATACTTCTCTCACGGTAAAGGGCGTTACCGAGTAGAAATATTCACCGTCCAGAGGCTTGGCCAACTCTTCGGGAAACGAGAGCCACACCTCTGAGATATGATTGATCGGGTGTATGGTCGCCTGGTCGGCAGCCGGGTCGCCCTTCATGCCCAGAATCAGAATGCGGTAAGCGCCTGCGTGCAATCCCTCCAAACGCATGGTTGACGAGTTTTTGTCATACAATCCTTTGACTCCGTTCACCCGGTTACCGGCTTCATCGACGACCACGAACTCCACCCGGTCATAATTCGACAAGGTTTGGCGCAATGATGCCGCGCCCGGTTGGGACTTCCCGGTTAAACTTTCGGCCGACCGGGGCTCTGCATACTCTTCATGTGCCAGCAGAAACGAAAAATCGCCTGCATCATGTCCGGGGGCTATCGAATCCCAATGCTCCTCTTCGGCACAGGCAGAGAGTATCAATATACTTGTCAGAAGGAGATAAATCGTATTCCTCATTGTATGGATACTTTTTAGTATATGTTTGTTGATAGTATATTCTTGCCGGAAAAAAGAATCTGAACAGAACAAAATAGGTAAATTTGAGCGTTAAAATCGTCGGGACGATA
This sequence comes from Barnesiella viscericola DSM 18177, assembly GCF_000512915.1. GTDB lineage: Bacteria > Bacteroidota > Bacteroidia > Bacteroidales > Barnesiellaceae > Barnesiella > Barnesiella viscericola. The sequence continues at coordinate 1,568,020 of NZ_CP007034.1, read as the reverse complement.
TTGCCTGTTCCTGCAAGTGTACAAGGATAATTGCTCCCCAAGAACTGTTGAAATCCTTTTGACCGGTGCAAAAGTATCGGATTGTATGCTCACAATCGGTAACAAATGTTACGCTGGGGCAAAAAGGGTAAAATAAGGAATGATATAATTGGTTGCGATGAATAATGAGATTTATGAAATGCCCCTGTTTAGGGGCGGAAATAAGGATACGATCGAGAGAATCATGCACGATTTTCCCAGCCGGTATGTTCATTATAAAAAGGGCGATACCATTGCCATGCAGGGGAATGCCTGCCGGTCGTTGTATATCCTGTGCGAAGGGAGTGTCTACGCCAAAATGATCAGTGAGGAGGGAAAGGAATTTACCCTCGACACCTTGTCGGCCCCCGATGTGCTGGCCTCGGCTTTTGTATTTAGTTCCGAAGGCATATTCCCCGTTACCATCTTGGCGAACAGTGACTGCGACCTTTGGATTGTCAGCAAAGAGAGTCTGTTGAGAATCATCGAGTCCGAACCTTTGGTCCTGCGCAATTATCTGACGGTCATATCGGATCACAGTATGTTCCTGAGCAAGCGGCTGAACGAATTTGCCTTGCAGACACTCTCGTCGCGAATCATGAGCTATATCGAACAAAACGGGAGCATACAGAATTTGCAGGAGGCCGCCTTTATTCTTGGAGTCGCTCGCCCGTCCCTTTCACGGGCTGTTCTGCAACTGGTCGGTCAAGGTGTGTTGAAAAAGGAGAACAGAGGATATGTACTTGTTTAAGACAATCTCTGAATCAATATCATTTAAGGATAAGGTGATTCTAGATCATATTCATTATATGGATAGCGCAATTAAAATTGTCTATTCGCACTAAATCGGCAGATTTGCTTTTGGACTTGGTTATGAAACGGTAGTCGGGATATGCCATTATTGCATCTCTGATTTTTTGTTTGTTTCTCCCAATTGTACAAGCACAAATTACAATGTCACAATCGAATGACTTCAAGTGCATAAGGTGATTCTTAACAGCATATTGGCCTATTGCATAATCGCCTTGTGTTACAATGCCTATTGTTTTCCCGAATCCTTGGAGAACATCTAAACAATCGTCGTTCATCAAATCTAGAAAAGCATGAGGTAGCTGTGTATATCCAGCTTTTAATAGAAATGCGTAGACTAAATTTAATGTTTGGGTCTTTCCACTATTGGATTGCCCTTCTAATGCAATTATTCTCATGATTTTATGTGCTTTTGTGTATGTAAGGAAATTAGTAATTGGGTTGATATGAATTATGTAGTATAAAAGATCTCCTATAAGTTCTCTCATCACTTCCCCTCATACGTGTCGGTGAGGGTGCGGATTCTGATGCGGGTCACCGCCTCGGGGGTGATGTCGGCTCCGTCGATGGTTACCACTTTGCGCTCGCCCGGCAGCAGGTCGAAGAAGTTGTCGGAGAGGTCGGCCCCTTGGGTGGGTATCTCGATGAACACATCTTTGGCCAGGCAGTCGGTGGTGAGGGTGAGCGTGACGCCCAGAGGTGTCGTCTCGACGGTTTGGGTCAGATGAGGCCGGGGCAGGTTCAGCTCCTTGGGTACGGTGAGGAACTTGTGGCCGTCGAAGAGGGTTTCGCCTTGATGCTCTATCCGTAAAGTGAGGAGTACCTCGTTTTTCTTCCAGCCACCCAGCAGGTTGGCGAGGCTGAGGGTTGCAATGTGTCGGGTGGCGTTGGGCTCTATGTCGCACGCGAAGCTGACGGTGTTCAGCTCTTTCCCGTAGAAATCTTGCAGACCGATGGTGATACGGGCCTGGTCAATCCGGTCAATCCGGTCGGAGAGGGTGTAGACCGATAGGCTGTCGCTCTGGACGGTGGTCGAGAGCATCAGGGGGGCGAAGGCGTCGCGGGCGTGGTAGTAGAGGGCTTTCTTGTTCTTGTAGTAGTCGATGGCCGACCACGAGATGGCGGGCCAGCTGTCGTTGAGTTGCCAGTAGAGCGACCCCATGCACACGGGGCGTTGCCGCCGGTTGGTCTCTATGCCGTGGGCGATGCCGTGTCCTTGCAGTAACAGTCCCAGGTAGACGAAGTCGTCGAAGGTGCGGGGCATGCGGTAGTAGTTCTGCATGTACTCTTGTATCAGTTCGTTGCCGATGCTGCTCTTCTGGCGGTGGGTCATCACCTCGGAGTCGATATGCAGGTCGTCGGGCCCGGCAAAAGTGAGCAGGGTCTTCATCTCGGGGAAGGACTCGAACCCGAATTCGCTGACGAACCGCAGGGAGAGGGTGTCCATGGTGTCGAACATCTCCCGGCCATACCAGATGCCCCAGTAGTGGATATCGCCCTGGGTCTGTGTGGCGGGGCGTCCCCAGTTGGCCGAGTCGGGCGAGGTGTGTATGTAGCTGCGTTGCGGGTCGTAGCGGCGCACGCACTCGGCGAGGGTGTCGCGGAAGAGGGTGTGGTAGTCGCGCCGCATCTGTTCAAAGGTCTCGGCCGGGTAGCGGTGGTTCCACCCCCAGTATTTGAGACCTTCGTAGATTTCGTTGTTGCCGCACCACAGGGCCAGCGAGGGGTGGTTGCGCAGCCGCCTGATGTTGTAGCGGGCTTCGCGGGCCACGTTGCCGAGGAAGGCTGTATCGCCGGGGTAGGCCGAGCAGGCAAACATGAAATCCTGCCAGACGAGTATGCCGTAGCGGTCGGCCAACCGATAGAAGAGTTCCTCTTCATACACACCGCCGCCCCATACCCGCACCATGTTCATGTGCGACTCCTTCATGTCGCGGAACAGCCGTTCGTAGTCGGCGGGGGTAACCCGGGGGAGTATGATGTCTTGCGGTATGTAGTTGGTGCCTTTGGCAAAGAGCGGACGGCCGTTTACCCGGAAGTAGAAGTTGCGCCCCAGCTCGTCCGGCTCGTTGATGAACTCGATGGTGCGTATCCCCGTCTGGTAGCGGCGGCTCGACAACTGTTTGCCCCCTTTCGCGAGGGTTATCTCCACGTCGTAGAGGTGAGCCTCGCCCCAGCCGTTGGGTTGCCAGAGTTTCGGGTGAGCCACCTCGGCTGGCAGGGTGATGCGGTTTTCGCCCGGTTGCAGGGTGTACTCCCGGCACCAGTGGGTCACTTCGCTTCCAGCATGGGAGAGGGTGAAGCGCACCTCGACCGATTCGACAGGACGGCTGTTCTCGTTGACGACGAGCAGGTCGGTCGAGAGTTCGGCCCGGTCGTTGTCGACGTGCAGGGTGCGGGTGAAGGCATCGTCAATGCGTAGCCCGTTGTAGAGGAGCAGTCGGGCCGGTCGCCAAATGCCGCAACCCACCAGGCGGATACCCCAGTCCCACCCGTAGTGGTAGGGGGCTTTGCGGGCATAGACACTCAGGTGGGGCGTACTGTGGTCGTTGTCGGCGGGGTAGTCGATACCTGTCTGCCGGTATATCGGTTCGACCGCTTTGAGCGGCGATGTAAAGTGGACGGTCAGGGTATTCTCTCCTACGACGAGCAAGGGTTTCACCTCCTTCTCCCAGGCCACGAACATGTTGTCGGTCTGCATGACCGGCTTCCCGTTCAGAAAGATGCGGGCAAAGGTGTCGAGCCCCTCGAAGATGAGGCGGGCATGGGAGTATCGCTCACGGGTGGTACGGTCGACGGTAAAGGTGGTCGTGTAGCACCAGTCCTTCTCCTCGACCCATTTCACCTTCTCCTCGTTCTTTCCGTAGAAAGGGTCGTCGAGCAGCCCGTTGCGCAACAGGTCGGCATGCACCGTACCCGGCACCGTAGCGGGGTATGACTGAGTTTCTCCCTCGGGGGCGAAGCACCACCCCCGGTCGAGCATGATCTCGCGGGTATCGTCGACGGGGTGTTGCGAATAGGACGGTTTCATGAAGAACAGGAAGATTATCAGTAGAATGACTATACGGTAGTTCATGGTATATGCGTTGCTCGGTCTTGTTCAAAGGTACGCAAAAAGTTCGGAGGAAGCGACCGCCTTGAAATTTTTTCATTTGATTTTTCAAAAATAAGCCCGTATCTTTGATAATATTATAGGAAAAGAGAAAATGAAAACAAACAGAGAGGAGATCTTGCAGAGTGCCTTGCAACTGTTCATGTCGATGAATTACGAGCGGGTGAGCCTGCAAATGATTACCCGCATGGTGGGACTGACCAAGACGGGAATCTTCAATTATTATCCTACCAAACTCGATTTGTTTGTGGCTGTGGCCGACAAATATCTGTTCAACGCCCAGGACCCGAAGCACAAGTATGAGGAGTCGGACGGTACGCTGTCCGATTTTATTGATAAGTACGTGGACGGAGTAGAGCGTACGATGGCCGAGATTGTGCGCTTGGGCAATGTGCGGCAGGAGGCCATGCCCGGTCAGTCGGCCAATGCGGGTTATTTCCATCTCTTCCAGCAGGTACTCTTCTATTATCCTGACGGCAAGGCCAAGTTGCATGCCTGGATTGAATCGGAGTACGACCATTGGCGTAGCGTTATCCGTCGGGCTATCGAAAGCGGCGAAATCAATCGGGAGACCGATGTGGAGGAGGCGGTGGCCCAATTTCGCCTCACGTTTGTGGGCATGTCGTTCGAAATGTCGTTTTACGAGGGGCTCGATGTGAATCGATTGGCCGCACACTTCCGGTATATTTATAATCAGTTGAAGCGCTAATCGCAGGAGGGAATCATAAAAAAATAAAAATATGACCAATCGGTCATATTTTTATTTTTTTTGTTCTATCTTTGCTCCTGTTAAAAATGACCAAGCGGTAATATTTATGGAACAGGAGCAATTTGCAAGTGTCCACAAGACCTTCAATTACACCCCCGGGAGCATCTTTACCAACCAATGGTCCAACCTGGCATTCGGTATCGGTATGATTGTTGTCCCAGCCATTTGCCCTTTTGGGTTGCGCATTCGTCGGTTACACATCTTGTCGCCGGCGGTACTCTCGACTATTCTCATTATCGGCGGTATTGTGTTGTTGGTGTTTACCTGGCTGGCCATGCGCAAGGCCCGGGCTCTCATCAGGGCCGGGGCCACGATTACGGTCGACGGTAATCGGGTGACCTACCCGACCGTCAAGTCGGGGCGGGTCGAGTATGATACCTTCTCCATCAGCGACATCGAGTACATCAAGTACGACGCAAAGGAGAACCAGTGTAAGGTGAGCTTGCCAGACCGATATCTGGTTTTCGAAACGCCCTATTTCGACTCGCAGGACGCATATGAGGAGTTTCGTGCTCTGCTCGGTTAAGGCTTTAATCCATTAAACTTATCTATATCATGATTGCAAAAACTATGAAAATCGTAACGGCTCTGGCGATTGCCGTGGCTGTATTGGCTTCCTGCTCGTCGGGCAATGATTTGGGAATGGCTTCGCAAGAGGCGGTAGCCAAGGTAAAGGAACTCGTAAAAAGCCAGGTACCCGCCGATGCGAAAGTCTATCGGGTAGAGTGGCGGGAGGACCGTGGCGACCGTAAGCTCGAGAATGTGTTGAGCGAGGTTTCCGTGTTCTATATTACCCCCGACAACAACGACTATCTACTGGTGTTGAATCGGGACGGTGACTTCAAAGCCGACGGACCCTCGGAGAGCCGCGGCCAGACCTATGCTTATGAACCAACGACCGCGCTTGACCTGAATGCCATCGATGCCGCGACGCTGCAAAAGTGGGGCGAGGAGGGTGACAAGCTGTTGCAAGCCGAGGAAGAGGGTGACCAGTATGAATTGAAGTCGGTCGAGAATTTCACTTTCTACACCCTTCCGGTCGAGCAGAGTAGGGTAGAGCGCTGGAATACCGATAGCTCCTACAAGGCCGACAGCCAAAAGCAGTATGCCTATTTCTCGCTGAACTACACGAAAAAAGGAGAGAAGTCCGAAATGAACGGCCGGCTTCTCACGACCAATTACTACACCGTGCCGTTCCGGGTGAACGAGGCAGGGCAAGTTGAATTTGAATAGGGCCGTGACAAGTCTTATGGGGTTGCGCGGAGAGAGTTTTTGCCATAGTTCGATCCTCAACATGGAAAGTCATGAAAAAGAGTCTTTGGTTTGTATTTCCCATGCTGATTCTGTGTGTAGGGTGCAAAACACCGGCGGTGCTCCAGCCGATAACTGCGGTGGAGATGATGGACTACGATGTGAGCCCCGAGGTATTGAAATTGCATAAGAAACTCAAACCGCTCGAGCGTCCGCAGGTGCGGTATACTGTCGAGCGGGCGGTCAAGACGGCCGACTCGTGCTGGGTGCTGGTGCGCATAGCCATTCCCTACAAGTCGATATGGAAAAAGGAATTCTACTCGGCCGATATGATTTTTCATGTACCCGAGGGGGTGATGGAGCTGGGCAACCTTTCGCTCGATTCGAGGACCCACAAGAAAAAGACCGATTCCGACTCCGGCGAATTTACTTCGGTCGACGTAGAGACCCGGGCGGGCCATATCGAGTATCTTTATTACTCTGTCAAGTTTGCCTATGACGAGCGTATGAAAGAGAATGCCGAAATATTGTTGATACCCCGTCTTTCCAATGAGCGTTATATCTTTGGTTACGAAGCTACGGTGTTGCCGCTCTATTGGATTGACGATGAGGCCGGAGGAATGTTCTGGAGCGAGTGCGCCGGTTTGCCCCAGGAAGTTCTGCTGGAATCGTCCCCGATAAAAAGATGAGACGCATGAAACGGTGTATGGTCGTTGTGTGTTTGGTTGCCTTGGCTGTATTTGCACGGGCCGAAGAGTCCGACTCGTCCATCATCGCCAACTTCGTGAGCGGTTTTTCCGAGCTTTATCAGAAAGCCTATTCGTCCCGGATACTGCCTACCGATTCGGTCGAGGCTTCGGTAATGTGTGAACTCTCGGTCAGGGCCGACAGCCTGCGGGTAGGCAGTGCCGTCGTGCTTGTGTTGGAGTGCGACCGCCGGCCCGATGTCGAGCCTCCGATTCTCGTGGCCAACGGCCAGTCGATACGCCCCCGCAGCAACAGTAGCTCGACCGTTTACAGCAATGGAGAGAAGAGCTCGTGTTATCGCTATTTCTATCCGCTGCGACTTGAGACCGACGGACACTACGAGTTTTGGTGCAAAGACCTTTCGTTCGGCGGCATTGCTTACGACCAGGGAATGGTGATTCTCGATATTCCCCCATCGGGCTATACTGTAAACTCCTGCTTCGAGCCTCCCTCCTCTCCGACAAGCAGAGTGTGGATTGTGTTGGGAGTCGTGGCCTTTTGTGTCGTAGCAGAGTGGCTGTTGTTCAGGTTGAGTTTCCATAAGGAGGGAGATGAACCGCTGGCCGACTTTGTGCTGCGCACACGGCATTTGCCGCTTACGACCAGTTGGGGCATGACTCACTATGCCCTGCCCTCTTTGATGGCGTTTGTCGCGTTCTGTATGCTGCTGTTCAATCTTTTTTCCCTGATTTATGGCTGGGGTGTATTGTTGCCCATATGGGCTTTGTGCATACCGTTGCTGCTAGCGTTGCTGCTGTTTCGTGTGCAGCGCAACCGGCTTGACTTCGAAGAGGTACCAACCGGCCTTTCGGTCGAGGAGATAGGAACCCTCTTTATCGAGTTGGCCGAAGAGCATGAGTGGACCATCGACCATCTGGGGCATGATTGTATCGTTGCTCATACCAACCCCTCGATGTGGAGCCCGACCTGGGGCGAACAGATATTTGTCGTCTATGACAGCGGTCGGGTGTGGCTCAACAGCGTGAATAACCTTGACCGTCGTAGTTCGATTGTCTCCTTCGGTTATACCCGCCGCAATGTCCGTTGGGTAGTCGAAGCTATCCTAGGCCGGGAACAGCAGATAGGCAGGAAGTCGGTCTGATAACAGGAAACGGGAGCGAAGATTCTTATGACATTCTCCTCCTCTTTTTCTTCTTCCCGGTCGTGCGGATAGATAATATTTGAGCCGGACAGTCGTTCTTATATATATACGATTGTAACTATGCAAAATATTTATGATGTCCGCCAAAAGGGCAAATTGATATTCCTGTTGATTTCGGTTCTGTTGGTCGGTGGTGTGCTCTATGTCTCGAACGACCTGGTGAAAGACCTCTCGGTCGAGGAGCGCAAGAAGATGGAGATATGGGCCGAGGCTACCCGTGAGTTGGCCAGCGACAAGACCGAGATGAGCATGGAGCTCATCTTGAAGGTAATCCAGAGCAACACCTCGATACCGGCGATTCTGGTCGACGGGAACGGCGAGATAAACCAGTATGTCAACCTGAATCTGCCCGAGAAAGACCCCGAAAAATACCTGCAACGGAAACTGGCCCACTTGAAGGGGGGCTCGAATGTCATCGAAATCAACCTGGGCGACAACGAAAAACAGTATCTCTACTACGACGACTCCATTCTGTTGAAGCGACTCTCGTTCTATCCCTATGTGCAGTTGGGCGTGATGGTGCTGTTTGTGCTCATTGTTTACTTTGCACTCATCAGCACGAAGAAGGCCGAACAGAACAAGGTGTGGGTGGGACTGTCGAAGGAGACGGCCCACCAGCTGGGTACGCCCATCTCGTCGCTCATGGCCTGGATGGACCTGCTGGAAGCCTCGGGTGTCGATCCCGCATTGCTGTCGGATATGAATAAAGATGTGAAACGGCTGTCGGTCATTGCCGAGCGCTTTTCCAAGATAGGTTCCAAACCCGAGATGGAGCTGGTCTATATCAACGAGGTGCTCGAGAATGCCACCGAGTATATGCGCCGTCGGGTATCCAGCAAGGTGCAGATTGTGACCCATCTCCCGGCCGATGCCGAGGGGGCCATGGTGTGTTTGTCGCTGTTCGAGTGGGTCATCGAGAACCTGTGCAAGAATGCGGTCGACGCCATGAATGGCGAGGGGCGTATCGATGTCTACCTTACCTCGGAGAAGCAGCAGCTCTATATCGACATCAAGGATACGGGCAAGGGAATTGCCCGCAAGAATTTCAAGACCGTGTTCAACCCGGGCTACACCACCAAGAAGCGGGGGTGGGGACTGGGACTTACGCTGGCCAAGCGCATCGTCGAGGAGTATCATGACGGCCGCATCTTTGTCAAGGAGTCGGAGGTAGGCAAAGGCACCACCTTCCGCATCGAACTGAAACGGGTGGTGTAAATCCGGGGGAGGCAACCGGGCGGTCGATCGACCCCTCCCGACACGTCGCAAGCCGATGACAAAAGGGCGGAGCCAATAGACGAAAAATTTAAATATGAAATAAAAACTCCCGAAAAGATTGTCGTATAACGATTATTTTTTATACCTTTGCGCAGTTTTAACGACAAATGGCTTTGGGACGATTTAGCGCTTATAAATTACCGCTCAAAAGTATGCCGATAGGTACTCAGGATTTTGAGTATGTATTGGATAATGAGTTCTTTAAGAATATCGAAGGTGAAGATGTTCAAAAAGGAAAGGTAAATGTGAAGCTCACCGTAAAGCGGAGTGCGGCCGCCTTTGAATTGGATTTCGATTTGGAAGGCGTCATTCAAATTCCGTGCGATCGCTGTCTCGACGACATGGATCACGAGGTGAAAACCCACGAAACGCTCTATGTAAAATTCGGTAGCGAATACAGCGAAGAGAGCGACAATGTGGTAATTATCCCCGAGAGCGAAGGCGATTTGAACATTGCCTGGTTCTTGTATGAGTTTGTGGCGCTGACAATCCCCTTGAAGCACGTTCACCCGGCAGGGAAGTGCAACAAGGCAATGAGCGCCAAGTTGCGTAAACACACGGCCCGCTCGCTCAACGACAGCGACGACGAGGGCATCGGCTCGTACGACGATGAGGATATCGCCGATGAGGTACCCGGCGCCGGCGAGGAGATAACCGATCCCCGGTGGGACGAGTTGAAGAAAATAATAGAAGATGATAATAATTAAATAAAAGAAAAATGGCACATCCTAAAAGAAAACAATCTAAAACGAGAACAGCCAAAAGAAGAACTCACGACAAAGCAGTAGCTCCTACTTTGGCAGTTTGCCCCAACTGTGGTGCTTGGCATGTATATCACACCGTATGTGGCGAGTGTGGTTATTACAGAGGAAAATTGGCAATCGAAAAAGAGGCAGCTGTCTAAATTTTTTCGATCAGTATGTAAAGCCCTAAGTCTCTTAGGGCATTTTTTCACACACTAAGCCAATTTGATTATGAATGCGAAAATTACGGGAATAGCCTCGTATGTTCCCGATTATGTGCTCACCAACGATGAGTTGTCGCACATGGTCGATACCAACGACGAGTGGATTACGACGCGCGTAGGTATTAAGGAACGGAGAATTTTGAAGGGAGAAGGAACCGGCTCGTCCGACCTGGGCGAAAAAGCTGTCGCCGAACTCTTGAAAAAGACCGGTGTCAAACCCGAAGAGGTAGATCTGTTGATCTGCGCCACTTCCAATCCCGACTATCGCTTCCCCTCTACGGCCTCGATCGTATTGGAGAAACTGGGAATAAAGACCGCCTACGGGTATGACATTCAAGCTGCCTGCGCCGGATTTATCGTGGCCTTGCAGTCGGGTGCCGCCTACATCAAGAGCGGTTTGTACAAACACGTAATCGTGCTGGCTGCCGAGAAGATGTCGTCGATGGTCAACTACAAGGACCGTTCGACCTGTCCGCTCTTTGGCGACGCTGCGGCTTGCGTGATGCTCGAACCTACCGACGAACCGGTGGGTATCGTAGACGCCGTGCTTCATACCGACGGCATGGGGTTGCCCCATTTGCTGATGAAGGCCGGTGGCGCGGTTCACCCCGCTTCGCACGAGACGGTCGACAACGACGAGCACTATGTTTATCAGGAAGGCCGCGCCGTGTATAAACACGCTGTGACCGACATGCTCACCTCGTCGGAGAACGTGATGGCCCGCAACGGACTGACGGTTGACACGATCGATTACTTTATCCCTCACCAGGCCAACCTGCGTATCATCGAGGCCATCGCCGATCGTATGAAACTGCCCGCCGAGAAACTGCTGGTCAATATCCAGAAATACGGCAACACGAGCGCAGCTTCCATTCCCTTGTGCATGGCCGAGTTTGAAAACAAGTTCAAAACCGGTGACAAGCTGGTTCTCACGGCCTTCGGAGCCGGATTTACCTGGGGCGCTCTCTACCTCGTGTGGGGATACGACGCGAAATAAACCTTGCGAGAATAAGACAAAGACGCATCTCTTGTACATCGAGAGATGCGTCTTTTCTTGTCTTTGAACAAAAGCGGTCGGCGGTTGTTTCGTCAGGTAGAATATTTTCACTACCTTTGCGAAGGATAGCAGACACTTATCGTCTTGTGGACTAATAAAATAGAATTATGCATAAAGCCGGTTTCGTAAATATCGTGGGAAATCCCAATGTGGGAAAATCTACGTTGATGAACTCGTTGGTGGGCGAGCGCATCTCGATTATCACGTCGAAGGCACAGACCACCCGCCATCGCATCATGGGTATCGTCAACACCGACGACATGCAGATTGTCTATTCCGATACGCCGGGCGTACTCGTCCCCAACTACAAGTTGCAGGAGTCGATGTTGAACTTCTCGCAGTCGGCTCTGGTCGACGCCGACATCTTGCTCTATGTGACCGATGTGATAGAGACCCCCACCAAGAACCAGTCGTTTCTCGACAAGGTGGCCGAGGAGAAGGTGCCCGTGCTGGTGGTTATCAATAAGATAGACCTGTTGCAGGGCGGGCAGGAGTCGCTCGAAAAGCTGGTCGAGGAGTGGAAACGTCTGTTGCCGAAGGCCGAGGTTATCCCCGTGTCGGCCCAGTACAAGTTCAACCTCGACTATCTGTTGAAGCGCATTCAGGAGCTGTTGCCCCCGTCGCCGCCCTTCTTCGACAAAGATGCGCTCACCGACAAGCCCGCACGCTTTTTCGTCACCGAGATCATTCGCGAGAAAATCCTGCTCACCTACGACAAGGAGATACCCTATGCCTGCGAGGTGGCCGTCGAGCAGTTCAAAGAGGAGGAGGGACGCATACACATCATGGCGGTCATCTATGTCGAGCGCGATTCGCAAAAGGGCATCGTCATCGGCAAGGGCGGAGCCGCTCTGAAAAAGGTGGGCATGCTGGCCCGCAAGGACATCGAAGCCTTCTTCGACAAGAAGGTCTACCTCGAACTTTACGTCAAGGTCGAGAAAGACTGGCGTAGCCGAGAGAATAAACTGAGAGGATTTGGATACATACCCGAGTAAAACCCGAAGGCTGTGACAGCCGTAAAAAGAAAGAGTAATTATGGGAAATATAGTAGCAATAGTAGGACGCCCCAATGTAGGAAAGTCGACCCTGTTCAACCGCCTGACACAGACCCGCAAGGCCATCGTCAACGAAGAGGCGGGCACGACACGCGACCGCCAGTATGGCAAGGTCGAGTGGTGCGGACAGGAGTTCTCCATCATCGACACCGGCGGTTGGGTGGTCAATTCGGAAGATATTTTTGAAGAAGAGATTAACAAGCAGGTGGCCCTGGCCATCGAAGAGGCCGACGTCATCTTGTTCATGGTCGACGTCAAGACCGGAGCCGTAGACCTCGACGACCACGTGGCCGCCATCTTGCGCCGTTCGTCCAAGCCGGTGATTCTGGTGGCCAACAAGGCCGACTCCAACGAGTGGCAGTACAACGCCGCCGAGTTCTATTCGTTCGGGTTGGGCGACCCCTTCTGCGTCTCGGCCGCCAGCGGTTCGGGCACGGGCGATTTGCTCGACGAGATTCTGAAACGCTTCACCAAGAAGTCGGAACCCGAAATCGAGGCCGATATTCCCCGCTTTGCCGTCGTGGGGCGGCCCAATGCCGGCAAGTCGTCGATTATCAACGCCTTTATCGGTGAGGACCGCTACATCGTGACCGACATAGCCGGGACCACGCGCGACTCGATTTATACCCGCTACGACAAGTTTGGATTCGACTTCTACCTGGTCGATACGGCCGGAATCCGCAAGAAGGGCAAGGTGACCGAGGACCTCGAATACTATTCGGTCATTCGGTCGATTCGCGCCATCGAAGCCTCCGACGTCTGCATCTTGATGATCGATGCCACCCGCGGTATCGAGGGGCAGGACCTCAACATCTTCTCCCTCATACAGAAAAACAAGAAGGGACTGGTGGTGTGCGTCAACAAGTGGGATTTGGTCGAGGACAAGTCGAACAAGGCCATTCAGACCTTCGAGAACGCCATACGGGCACGCCTCGCTCCGTTTGTCGATTTCCCCATCGTCTACGCATCGGCTCTGACCAAGCAACGCATCTTCAAGGTGCTCGAGAGCGCCGTGCAGGTCTACAAGAACCGGCAGCGCAAGATACCTACCTCGAAGCTCAACGAGGTGATGCTCAGTGCCATCGAGAACTATCCGCCCCCCGCACACAAAGGCAAGTATGTGAAGATCAAGTATGTGACCATGTTGCGTGAGACTTATGTGCCCACCTTCGTCTTCTTCTGCAACCTGCCTCAGTGGGTGAAGGAGCCCTACAAGCGCTACCTCGAAAACAAGATTCGCGAGACGTGGAATTTCAGCGGCACGCCCATCAACATCTTTATGCGCGAGAAATAAAAGAGAAAAATAGACCCTCTGTCATCACGGCCCCGGAGTTTTTACAAGATTCCGGGGCCGATTGTTTTCAAAGCTGGCGAAAGATGGCTATATTTGTGAAACCCTCGCCCGTGAAGGGCAGGCAGCCAATAACCTTTTAATCCATACGACTGTGAAGATGATTCAACCTCCCTTTCTGATTCCCGGCGACGGACTCTCGATTGTGTCGCCGGCCAGTATAATCAACCCCGATTATGTGAAAGGCGCCGTCGAACGGCTCGAAAGTTGGCCGGTAGGTGTATCGGTTTCGCTCCATTGCCTGGGGCGGTCGGGCGTCTATTCGGGTACCGTCGAGGAGCGTCTCGACGATTTGCGCACGGCGCTCTATGATCCCGAGGTGAAGGCCATTCTGTGCAGCCGTGGCGGTTACGGCACGGTGCATCTGCTCGATTCGCTGGCCCCCGATGTGGCTCATAACCCCAAGTGGATTATCGGGTTCAGCGACATTTCGGCACTGCATGCCCTGTGTGTGAGCCGGGGCATCATGTCGTTGCATGCCCCCATGTGCAAGCACCTTACCGCCGAGTCGGACGACGACCGCTGCACGCAGTATCTGCGGCAGATTCTCTTTGGTGAAATACCCCATTACCACGAGAACCCTCACCCGCTGAACCGTTGCGGCGAGGCTCGGGGAATGCTGGTGGGCGGCAACATGGCTGTGCTGTGCGGGTTGATAGGGACCCCTTACGACATCTTCCGCCCCGGCACGGTGCTCTTTATAGAGGATATTGCCGAGCCTCCCTACAAGATCGAGCGTATGCTCTACCAGTTGAAGCTGTCGGGGCGGCTTGCCTCGCTGGCCGGGCTGATTGTAGGACGCTTCACCGAGTACACCGAGAACGAGGGGTTGGGGGGTACGCTCTATGAACTCATCGCCCGCATGGTCGAGGAGTATGACTACCCCGTCTGCTTCGATTTTCCCGTAGGTCATGTGCCCGACAATTTGCCTCTCATTGAGGGGGCCGAGGTGACATTCTCGGTTGGGAATAGCTCGGTCGACCTCTCTTTTTGTATAAAATAGGCGGGATATTTGCGTGTTTTTGTCAGAATGCTTACTTTTGAACCTGATGAAAACGCTAAACCGTCAACTGGGATTTCTGATTCTGATTATAGGGCTGGTTGCCTGTTCTGCCAAATCGGGGAAGAGTAGTGAAACGAACGATGCCGGGCGCGACTCGGTAGAGGTTCCCGTGTTTGATGCCGACAGTGCCTATGCCTATGTTGAGCGTCAGGTTGCCTTTGGATACCGGGTACCCAATACCCCGGCCCATCGGGCTACGGCCGACTATCTGGCTGCCGAGCTGGCCCGTCACGGAGCCGCGGTCGAGGTGCAGGAGGGTACCGTCACCGCCTACGACGGCAGCGAGCTGGCCATTCGCAACATCATCGGGTCGTTCTCTCCCGAGAAGAAAAACCGCATTTTGCTCTTTGCCCACTGGGATACCCGTCCCTATGCCGATAACGATGCCGACAAAAGCAAGCATCGCCAGCCCATCGACGGTGCCGATGACGGCGCGAGCGGGGTGGGGGTGTTGCTCGAGATTGCCCGTCAGTTGGGGCAGAAGCTCCCCGATGCAGGGGTCGACATCGCCTTTTTCGACGCCGAGGATTACGGAACTCCCTATTGGAGCGACTCGAACGACGAGGACAGCTGGGCGCTGGGCACGCAATATTGGACCCGCCGTCCGCACAAACCCGGTTATCGGGCCCGGTTCGGCATTCTGCTCGATATGGTGGGCGGCTCGGGAGCCCGCTTCTGCCGCGAAATGTTCTCGGAGTATTACGCCTCGGGCATCGTGAAACAGGTGTGGGAGACGGCTCGCCGCCTGGGATACGGCAGCTACTTTGTCGACGAGAAGGGTGGCTACGTGACCGACGACCATGTGTATGTGAACCGTTACGGCATACCCAGTATCGACATCATTGCCTGCTCGCGCGAGACGGTAACGGGGTTCCCTCCCTACTGGCACACCGTGGACGACACGATGAAGAATATCGACCGGGCCACCTTGAAGGCGGTGGGGCAAACCGTGTTGACGGTTATCTATGAAGAGTGATTGATAAAACTACCCATATGAAAACTATCGACGAAATACAAGACGAGATTATAGACGAATTTTCGGTCTTTGACGACTGGATGGATAAATATGCTTTGTTGATTGATTTGGGCAACAGCCTGCCTCCCATCGAGGAGAAATACAAAACCAACGAGAACCTGATCGAAGGGTGCCAGAGCCGGGTATGGCTGCAAGCTGACTACCGCGACGGACGCATCTGGTTCGAGGCCGAGAGCGATGCCATCATCGTGAAGGGTATCGTGTCGCTGCTGGTGCGGGTGCTCTCGGGCCGTACTCCCGACGAGATACTCAATGCCAACCTCTACTTTATCGACCGGATAGGGCTCACCGAACACCTGTCGCCCACCCGTTCCAACGGCCTGCTGGCCATGGTCAAGCAGATGCGCATGTATGCCCTGGCTTTCAAAGTGAAAAACAATTAAATTATTCAATACTTAAAATCTAACATTATGTTTAAAGGACATCCTAAGGGTTTGATAGCCGCGGCACTCTCGAATATGGGTGAGCGCTTCGGCTATTACATTATGAATGCCGTACTGGTGCTGTTTCTCTGTTCCAAATTCGGATTGAGTGAGGAGACTTCGGGTACCATATATTCATTCTTCTATGCCGGTATCTATCTGCTGGCGCTGGTGGGAGGTATCATTGCCGACCGCACCCAAAATTACAAAGGTACGATCAAGACCGGATTGGTAATCATGGCCGTCGGTTATGTGCTGTTGTCGATTCCTATTCTGGCTACCAGCGGCAATGTAGCCTGGTTGCTTCCGCTTACCTGCTTTGCCCTGTTTCTCATAGCGTTCGGTAACGGTCTGTTCAAGGGCAACTTGCAGGCTATCGTAGGTCAGCTCTACGACGATTTCGAGGCCGAGGCTGCCAAGCAGGGTCCCGAGGCGTTGAAGCTCGCCAAGAGCAAACGCGACAGTGGTTTCCAGATTTTCTACGTCTTCATCAACGTGGGCGGATTGATTGCCCCGTTCGTCGCTCCGCTGTTGCGCGAGTGGTGGCTGGGTGTGAACGGCATGTCGTATAACGCCCAACTCCCGGCCCTCTGTCACCAGTTTATCAACAACGGAGCCCAGATGAGCCAGGCCGCGCTCGACAACCTCAATAGCTTGATGGCTGCCGTGGGTGGTAATGTGACCGACATGACAGTCGCTTGCCAGAACTATCTCCAAATCTTCAACGAGGGTATCCACTACTCGTTTATTGCTTCGGTGGTAGCCATGCTCATCTCGCTGGTTATCTTCGTCGCATACCAACGTCGTTTCCCCACCCCGGGCAAGAAGACCAAGGTCGAGTCGCAAACCTACACCGCCGAAGAGAAGCGGGCCATGGCCAAGGAGATTCGTCAACGCATGGCCGCTCTGTTTGCCGTGTTGGGTGTAGTTATCTTCTTCTGGTTCTCGTTCCACCAGAATGGCATGTCGCTCTCGTTCTTCGCCCGCGACTTTGTCGATTCGAGTGCCGTGGCTCCCGAGATATGGCAAGCCATCAACCCCTTCTTCGTGATTACCCTTACCCCCGTTGTCATGGCTCTGTTTGCCTGGTTGGCCCGTCGGGGTAAAGAGATATCCACGCCGCGTAAAATCGCCATCGGTATGTTCATTGCCGGGTTGGCCTTCCTCTTCCTGGCCATCTTCTCGGCCGTGAAGGGTTATCCCTCGGCCGACGAGTTCAAGCTCTTGCCGGTGGCCGAACAAATGGCCAGCAAGGCACACTGGTGGGTATTGATTGTTACCTACTTCTTCCTGACGGTAGCCGAGCTGTTCATCTCGCCGCTGGGCCTGTCGTTCGTTTCGAAGGTAGCCCCCAAGCACCTGTTGGGACTCTGCCAGGGACTGTGGTTGGGAGCAACTGCCGTGGGTAACCTGCTGTTGTGGGTAGGTCCGCTCATGTACAATGCCTGGCCCATCTGGCAATGCTGGACAGTCTTCCTCGTCGTATGTCTCGTTTCGATGGGTGTGATGCTGGCCATGCTCCGTTGGTTGGAACGGGTTGCCAAATAGCAATTTGTTTTACGGGGAATAGAATCCGATTCTCCTGTCTGCACAGAGCCTGTGGAGTATTCCACAGGCTCTGTGTGTTTTTTTTGAGAAAGGAGAGTGCGGATTCTCATTTTGAGAGGTGGGGATTTTTCTCTACATTTGCGGTTGAGAGACCCTTGTTTTCAGCTCGGCATGTTAAAAACTCGTTACTATATATTGATCGGTTTCATCGTGGCCGCCCTCTTTTCTTGTGGAAGGCAGGGCCGTGGCCTTGATTGGGCCGAGGCATATTATGAAAGGGGGTTGGCTTTTGAAAAAGAGAGTATGCTCGATTCGGCCGTTGTTTGTTACCTGTCGGCCATCAAGAGCCTCGATCCCGACGATGAGCATTATGCAGCTCCACTGGGGGCCTATTACAATCGCATTGCACTGTTGCTTTTCAAGAGCGAAATCAACAAGGAGGCCGAGAAAATGTTTGAGAAGGCGATTGCCTATAATGCGCAGTTGTCCGAGAAGTCGCAACTCTCCGAATCGTATCGAGGGCTGTGGAAATGCTATTGTGTCGATAAAGGAGGGGTACTCGACACGTCGTTGTTGCAAACCGTGAAACTGATACCCGATATTCGTGATAAAGAAGAGCTGTTCAAGACGAAAAACGCATTGGCCTATTATTTTCTCATGACGGGCGATTATGTTTCGGCCATGAAATACAGTGCCGAGTTGGAGACCTTGTCGCCCGATGAGGTGTCGTATTATAAGAGTTGCCTGGTGAAGGGGAATATTTTTTATGCGTCGGGACAACTCGACTCGGCGCTCTGGTATACCCGCAAAGCGGCTAACAGTAGTTATATCTATACTCGGGCATCGGCTTATGAGACTCTGTATGAGATGACCGGCGACAGTTCCTGTCTGAATCGATATACCCAGTTGAACGATTCCATTTTGAAAATCATGAAACCGGCCAAGGTCAATACGGCTTTTTACAGTGAACTCATACACAACATGGACCTGGAATATGCCCGCAAGATTCACACCTTTCTGTGGTTGGGTGGGATAGGTGTGGCGATGGTCGTTGGGTTGATCGGGGTTACGCTGTTGTTCTATTTCAAACGGAGGAATGCGGTGCGCCGCCCCGCCCCGGAGGCTGTGGTTCCTGTACCTGGGGCAACGGGGAAAGCTCCCGAGACTCCCTTGGAGATGGAGAAAAAGAGCGAGTCGTTGCAGCGGGAGATTGTGGAGCAGATTCACGCTATTACGGAGCAAAGGAACAAGCGGTTTGTCAAGTCGGATATTTATAAACAAACCGTGGCTTTTATCAAGGGGGGAACGGTATTCCTATCCCCGGCTCTGCGCGACAGTCTGTTTGAGTCGTTGCGGAAGGAGTATGCCCTGTTGCATCGGCTGTTGGTGACCTATTTTTCATTCTCCGATGAGGAGTTTTATTTCTTCTGTTTAAGCTCGCTGGGGTTAGGAACCAAGGAGTGTGCCGCCTGTCGGTGTGTATCGATGTCGGCCATTCGAGTGTTGCGCAAGCGGGTGAACGACAAGATGCGTCGATACATTACCATCGACTCGCTTTTCCAGACCGTTAAGTTGTAACCGGGGGGGACGAAAGTAACGCTTTTTTCTTTTAAACGGTTGATTCATAGATTGTAATAAAATATGAGAATGTAATGCGATTCTCTTAATGTTGTTTGTTTTTATTTGTAATTTTGTAATGAATTAAAACAAATAAGGTCGTATAACTAATCTTTTATTACCTATGAAGAAGATTTACTCCCTGTTTCTTTTTTCTCTCCTCTCCATTTTTCTGGTAGAGGCACAAACCACCATTTATGCCTATCGCACGTGGCAGGAGAGCAATCCAACGAGTGTTAAGAAAGGACCGGTCAAGTTTTCATCGGCCGATCCCTCTCAGGTAGAACTTATTGCCGACCAGTCCCGGCTCGGTTCGGTCTATGCCGGGACCTATTACAATTACAAATGGTATGCCCAGGTAACGCAGGCCGGTACCCAGTCGGCACTCGAAGGTCTCTATACCATCGATTTGAACGACGGGACCCGTACCCTTGTTTCGACCAAGGGGGATCATCTGGTCGAGATGACCTACGACTATGCCACCTCGACCATGTATGGGGTGAGCAACAATGCCGAGGATCTGATGATTCTCGATATGCACACGGGCGAGACGACGCAGGTAGGTACTTTCCTGGAAGGGGAGACGGCCGTCTATATCCTGGCCTTGGCGTGCGATGTAGAGGGAACGATGTACGGTATCTCGACCAGCGACAACCTCTATATCATCGATAAGGCCACAGCCGCTTGTACGCTGGTGGGCTCGACCGGTGTCGATGCCGCCTTTACCCAAAGTATGGATTTCGATCGCAACAGTGGTGTACTGTACTGGCTGAACAATGGCGACTACACGCTTTACACGGTCGATGTCACAACCGGGAAGGCTACGGCCATAGGTGCCGTGGGTGAACTGGGCGACGAGAGTTTGAACAGTATATTTATCCCCTATATTCATGTAGCGGCCGGAGCCCCCGATCGGGTGACCGAGCGCAGTGTGGAGCCCCAGGGCACAAGTGTGCGGTTGGCCTGGAAAAACCCGGCTATCGATGCACAGGGTAATCCGTTCTGTCCGACGGATTGTACAGCTATCGTCTGGTACCTGTCAATGCACAGGGCGACGGGGGTGTCGACAGTGACGACTTGCAGGTATATGTAGGCGACGATGCCCCGGGTGCCGTAGTCGATTTCACCGTGACACAGGGCGACAGCCAGGCCTTGTTAAGCTGGAAGGCTCCCGAAGTCGGCAAATATGGCGGTACGTTCGACCCGGCCAGCATCACCGGTTATGTCATTACCCGCTCCGACGGTACGACTTCCGAAACTATCGCCCAACCGGCTTCGGCCACGACATATGCCGATACTCCGGGATTTGGTACCTATACCTATTCGATTTATGCCGAGAACAATGTGGGTAAGGGAACCGAAGTCTCGGCCGATCCCATCATCGTGAAGCCGGCTGACTGGATTCTCATGGTTACCGACGAGGTGGTTATCGAGTCGGGAAAGACATACAAGTTCTACGACGTGTCGGGTCCCGATGCCTATTACCCCAATTCGCGCAACGATACGTTGACCATTCGTCCCGAGAATCCCGACGGACTGGTACATGTGGCCTTTAAGAGTTTTGAAACCGATACGTGGGGCGATTACCTCTATATTTTCAACGGCGCCAGTGTCGAGTCGCCCGCGATAGGTCAATACACCTCCTCTTCGTTACCCTCCGAGCTGGAATCGATCGAGTCGACCAGTGACGACGGTGCGCTCACCTTTGTCTTCGTGTCGGACATCATGAGCCGCTATGAGGGGTGGGAAGCCGATGTGACAGTTACCGACAAGAAGCAGAACGACCTGGTGGGCGGCAGTCTCGAAGGCGATCTCTATCCGGCAGCCCAGTCCGAAGCCTCCTATACATTCCAAGTGATGAACAAGGGTATCAACGCCGTGGCGGCTGCCGATTATGCGGTGAAGCTCTTCGATGGTGCCGGGAATCTTCTGGGTGAGAAACCGGGTGTCGACATCGAGTCGATGCAATCGGTCGAATTTACCCTGACCTTCACCCCGACCGAGGCCGGCGATTATCAGATTTATGCCGAGGTGGAATATGCCGCCGACAACGATGCCGACAACAACCGTTCGGCCACTTTGTCGATTTCGGTACTCGCAGAGGGTAGCCAGTTCGTATCCGTGGGTGACCACAGCGAGAGTGTTCTGGTGACACCGGTTTCGTTCATGTCGGGTGAGTCGCTCAGCGAAACGATTTATTTCAAAGACGAAATAGGTATTCCCGGTGGCCAGTTGAAGTCGTTGACCTATCCGCTCGTGTCGGTAGGTACGGCCTATGCAAACGTACCCGTGCAAATATGGGTGACCGAGACCGAGTTGGAAAATCTGGAAGAGACCTCTATCCCGGCCAGCGAAATGACTCTCGTTTACGACGGAACCACCTCGATTGCTACCGATGACAGCGAGTGGGTATTCCCCTTGTCGACTCCCTATAATTACAAGGGTGGCAATCTGGTTGTGCTGGTGTACAAGCGCAGTGCAGGTTCAACCTCGTATGACGTGAATTTCAGAGGTACCTATGGAGCGACGACCGACCCGAAACGTTCGCGTTACACCTCGACCTTCGACGACAGCGAGGTTCTCGATCCCGAAGCCGTTCCCCTCGGTTACTCGGCCGGGACGTTGTGGCCCGATGTGAAGTTGCTCTTTACCGATGTGACTTCGGGTATGACCCAGGTGGTAAGACCGGCTGCGGTAAGAGCCTATCCCAACCCGGTGAGTGGAATCCTGCATATCGATGGCGACGGACTTTCGCAAATCGAGCTGTACAACTGTGCCGGACAACGGGTTTATGTCTCGGGTCCTGTCACGTCGATTGACATGACGGCCTGTCCGGCAGGTATCTATTACCTGAAAATGGTTACCGACGAGGGTGTATCGGAAGTGAAGAAGATTGTGAAGAACTAGCAGAAACAACCGAGAGGTCGCAAGGGGCGAAGAGGTGCGTGTCCTCCGTGTCACGGCCTCTTCGTTTTTTCCCCCCTCCCTTGGCTTTGTAAGAGTGCGGATAGTGAGCGCTTGTCGCGATTGATTTCAGCGGGCGATTGCCCGCTCTTTTTTTAATCTGAATTTAAGGGGAGACAACCCTGTCTTTTTGACAAAGAATTTGCCGAACACCGACTGGTCCGAGAATCCCAGTTGAGAGGCAATCTCTTTAATGTCGAGGTCGGTGCATTCGAGCAGACGGCGAGCGTCGGCCGAGAGGAGTTCCGAGATGTGAAACCGCACGGTATTGCCGGTGGTGTGCTTCACGATGCGGGAGAGGTAGGTGGTCGAGATGTTCAGTTCGTCGGCATAGAAGGCTATGTTGTGGTGCTGTCGGTAGTTCTCGACCAGCAGTTTCCTGAACTTGCGGTATATCTCGCCCGACCGTTTGACATAGACCTGTGTGTAGCGGTTGTATTCGACGAAGATGTCGGCCGTTTGCAGCATCAGGAGGCTGCACAGGTGGTGTATGATGCCGTTGGTATAGAGTTTGAACTCTCGCAACTCGTGGTCGAAGAGGGCAAAGGTCTGTTGCAGGTAGCGGCTCTTGTCGGGTTTCAGAGGCAAGGCGGGGAGCCGGTCTCTGCGTATAAACTCGGCCAGCTGGTTATAGAGGGGTTGCCCGGCAGGTTTCCGGTCGAAATATCCGGGGGTGATGTAGACGCAGGTAAACTCAAAGTCATTGTCCATTTCGTGGATTGTGGCTTTCAGGCTGGGCGTGAGAATGATTAGTGTCTCTTTTTTTATGCGATAACATCGATGGGTATCAGAGAGGAAAGCTGTTCCATTTTTGACGAAAATAAAGAAGAATCCCTCTGCAACAACCAGGCTGTCGTTGCTCGAAAACCCTTTTCCATTGCCGAATGCTCCGGTTTGAGGTATCTTGTGCAGGGTGTCGAAAAGAGCAATTTTCATCTCTGTTTTTCTGCAAAGGTAACAACTGTTTCGTTTTTAACCAAAGTGGTTCTCCTTTTCTCATCGGCCATTACCGGCGTAGGACTGGGCACCGTGGTTTCGGCCCTGCTCGTAGGGCCTATCGTGCATGCCGTGAGTCCCTTTTACCACGTGCTCGACCGGTGGTTGTTTGAGCCGGCGGCTTTGGAGGTTAGAAAATAGAGAGTTGCCGTTCGAGCAACTGAAACGATAAACGATGATAGGGCGACGGCCCGTAGTGGGCAATGGCCGCCCGATGAGCCTTAGTAGGATACCCCTTGTTTGACTTCCAGTCATACATGGGGTATTTTTCGTGCAGTTCGTTCATGTAGTCGTCGCGGTAGGTCTTGGCCAGGATAGAGGCTGCCGCGATGGCTTCGTATTTGCCGTCGCCTTTCACCACGCAGGTGTGGGCAATGCCGGGGTAGGGCTTGAAGCGGTTACCGTCGATGAGCAGGTGTTGGGGGGTAACCGTGAGCTGCTCGATAGCCCGGTGCATGGCCAGGAACGAGGCGTTGAGAATGTTGATGCGGTCGATTTCCTGGGGGGTGACGACGCCTACGGCCCAGGCCAGTGCCGCCTCTTCGATGAGGGGACGCAGGGCGTAGCGCTGTTTTTCGGAGAGCTGTTTCGAGTCGTTGAGCAGTTCGTTGCGGAAGTCGGGCGGCAAGATGACCGCAGCCGCATAGACAGCCCCTGCCAGACAGCCGCGACCGGCTTCGTCGCAGCCCGCCTCGACTACTCCGCTATTCATGTAGGGTAGCAGCATACGACGTGCTTTATTTGCCTAATTGACGAATGGCTCCGGTTTGGGGATAGAAGGTGACGCAAGAGGGGGCCTTCTTGTCGGTAAAGAGCGAGGGGTCGAGTCCGAAAATGACACCGAACTGGGCCACGGGAACTTCGCCCTTGAAGAGGGTTTTCTTGCCGTCGGTGAGGGTCACCTCGGCCTTCCCGGGAATGGCGTAGGGTACGGCATTCTTGGGCATCTTCTTCACATTGCCCTTGTTGTCGACGGGGAGTTGCCCCTCCTCGGTAATTTTGAGGGTGAGGTAGATGGGGGCTCCGCTCAGGTTGTCGGCACTGACCACGCCATAAAGGTCGGAGATGCGGAACACCACCTCGTTGGTCGACTCGGCGATAGGCAGGTAGTCGATGTGTTTCACCACCGTCTCGGTCTGGGTCGTACCCATGAAGAGGGCCGTGAGGGCAGCCTCCTGCTCGTCGAGCTGTTGAATGACGAGCTTGAACGATTCACCGTCGGCCGGCAGTTCATCGACTTCGCCGGTCACCAGGTTCAGCCGGCTTTCGCGTATGCGGTAGAGTTGCTTGGCTGCCACCTCGGCCATCTTGGCGGTCGAGGCCGACATGAGCAGCTCTTCGGAGTAGACCTTGGCATAATCGTTATTGTCGAGGGGCGATTTCGTTTTGACTTTCGGAGCCGTGGGTGCAATCGAATCGACCGCCGGCTCGGTGTTGATCGAGAGCAGGAGTCCGTTCTCGTCGAGCACGATATAGCCGTTGCTGCCGGCTTTGAACTGCATGAGGTATTCCTCGTCGGGGTCGGGCACACCGTAGGGGTTGACCTTGACCGATGTGAGGCTCCACTCCTCGGAGTCTTGGGTGATGGCACCCGGTATGCCCAGGTATTTCTCGGCATACTGGTAGTAGGGCCCGGCCTTGCGGGTGGTCTTGGTGGCTACGACTTCGAGGTCGAGGTGCGTTTGCGGCAGGGAGAATACGAGTCCGTACTCGTTATGTTTATCGGCGGTGAGTCTTTTCGTCTCCTGGGCGAATCCTGCACTCGTCGTTAAGAGCAGACAGAGGGATAAGAAGGCGTATTTCATAAGATTCCTGTTGGTTTTACGGGTTATACCGAGGGCTCTGGCGGTACCGTGGAGGAGATTGGCAAGGAGTCTTGCGGCTCTCTTCTCGCCTCTCCCCGGGCGCTCGATTTATGCAAAGATATAAAATGTTTTTACATTCTGTTATATTCGGTTGGCTTTTATCTGTTTGAAGGCCTGTCCCAGATGCGTTACGATGTCGCCGGCGGTAACATACTCCTCGCCCTCTTCCTGCGAGGCGATGTCGCCGGCAGTCCCGTGCAGGAAGACTCCGATGATGGCTGCCTCTTCGGGGGGATAGCCCTGGGCCAGCAGCGAGCCGATGATGCCCGTGAGCACGTCGCCGCTGCCTGCCGTAGCCATGCCGGGGTTCCCCGTCGAGTTGAAATGTACCGAGCCGTCGGGTAGGGCGACGGCGGTGTGGGCACCCTTCAACACGACGATGATGTCGTACTTGGTGGCCACGTGGGTGGCACATTTCAGCCGGGCGGCGTCGTCGTTCATGGGGCCGAACATGCGTTCCAACTCGTGGCTGTGCGGGGTGAGTATGGTGCGCGAGGGCAGGTATCGCAAGATGCTCTGTTCCTGGGCTATGCAGTTGAGGGCGTCGGCATCGAGCACGAGCGGTTGCTTCAACTCTTTGAGCAGGTGCATGAGGGCCGATACCGAGGTGGTGTTGCAACCCATGCCCGGGCCTATGGCCAGAGCAGTGTAGCGGGGGTGTGCCGGAATCTCCTCGATGTGTTCCTCGCCTTTGTCGGGCGAGAATATCGCTTCGGGTACGGCGGTTTGCAGAATGAGATTGGCGCAGCGGGGCGAGTGAACCGATACCAGTCCGGCACCGCTGTGCAGCGCCGCCCGGGCGGCCAGCACGGCTGCCCCCATCATGCTGTATTGTCCAGCTGCCAGCAGCAGATGTCCGTAGTCGCGTTTGTCCGAGAACTTGGCCCGGGTGTGCAGCCGGCGAGCCACGTCGTCGACGGTCGTGAGGTAGTAGCTGGTTTCGGTCTCGGCGATGGCCCGGGGGTGTAGCCCGATGTCGAGTACCTTCACCTGGCCGGTGTATCGGGCATTTTCGGCAAAGAAGAAAGCCAGTTTGGGCATTTGCAGGGTGAGGGTGAGGGCAGCCTGAATCACCCGGTCGGGCGAGGCGTCGGGATTCTGTTCACCAAACAGCCCCGATGGAATGTCGATGGCGATGACAAAGGCCCCCGACTCGTTGATATACCGCACCAGTGAGGCAAATCCGCCCGAGAGCGGTTCGCGCAGTCCGGCACCGAAGAGCCCGTCGACGACCACATCGTCGGGCTGGATAACCGGTGGGGTGAACTGGCTGCTGATTTCATAGAAATCGGGACAGCCCTTCTCCTTTAACCGATCCCGGTTGCGGGCACAGTCGGCCGAGAGGTGGTGGTTGGGCATCGTGTTGAACAGGTAGACCACAGGGCGGTAGCCCCGCTCGATGAGCAGTCGGGCCGTAGCCAGGGCGTCGCCCCCGTTGTTGCCGGGGCCGGCAAAGATATAGAGGTGACGTTCGGGCGAAACGGTTTTGCTTATCTCTTCGGTCAGTGCCTGGGCCGCACGCTCCATCAGGTCGATGGAGGCGATGGGTTCGTATTCGATAGTGAGCTGGTCGAGCAGCTTGGTCGATTGGGTGGTAAACAGTTTCATGCGTTATCGGTGTTAGTCTTCCCGGCTCGACGGCCGGGCAGGTATGATACAAAAATAGCAAGAAAAATGGAGACCGGGAAATATTTTATCCCTCCCGTAGCGATAGCCGGGAACCCGATTCTGCAAAAATATAGCCTGTTGTTATCGGAGTTTTTGTGATTTATTATAACTTTGTGCAATATTCAAGTATAACCAATGGACACAAAAATTCAGATTAAGGACCGTTTTTTCACGCCATACATATCGAGAGAAAAGATTGCCGAGGCGGTGGCTCGTGTGGCTTCGCAGATGAATGAAGACCTGGCGGGGAAAAATCCGCTCTTCCTGTGCGTACTGAACGGAGCATTTGTTTTTGCCGCCGATCTTTTTCGTGAGATTACGGTCGATGCCGAGATTTCGTTTATCCGCATGAAATCGTATGATGGCATGCAGTCGACTGGCCAAGTGAAAGAGCTGTATGGGTTGCAGCAGGATATTACCGGACGCACGGTGGTGGTGGTCGAGGATATTGTCGACACGGGTTTCACGATACAGCAGTTGATACAGAAACTCAATATCCACAATCCCAAGGAGGTAAAGGTGGCTACACTGCTCTTCAAACCCGAGTCGCTGAAATGCGACGTGAAGCCCGACTATGTGGCGCTCGAAATTCCCCCCGCATTCATTGTAGGCTATGGTCTCGACTATGACGAGCAGGGACGTAACTTGAAAGATATTTACGTGGTTGCCGAAGATTGAACGAACCCAAGGTTGAATAGGATAATATAAGGTAAAAATGTTGAATGTAGTAATTTTTGGTGCTCCGGGTTCGGGCAAAGGAACCCAGAGCGAGAAACTGATTAATGAGTATGGTTTGTTCCATATCTCTACGGGTGATGTATTGCGCGAGCAGATTGCCAAAGGTACCGAACTGGGTAAGACGGCCGACTCGTATATCTCGAAAGGTCAGTTGATTCCCGACGACCTGATGGTCGATATTCTGGCTCACGTGCTCGACTCGCACGAAGAGTGCAAGAAGGGTGTGATATTCGACGGATTCCCCCGCACCATAGCCCAGGCAGAGGCTTTGACCCGCATGCTGGCCGAGCGTCAGGCTCAGGTCGATGTTGTGTTGGGGCTCGAAGTCGAGGAGCAGGAGCTGATCGACCGCCTGTTGAAACGTGGACAGGTTTCGGGTCGCAGCGACGACAACTTGGAGACGATACAAAAACGTCTCGACGTATATCACAACCAAACCAAGCCCCTCAAAGATTTCTATCAGAAGGAGAACAAATACCGGGCAATCCCCGGCATGGGCAGCATCGACGATATTTTTGAGAATATCAAGAGCGTGATAGGTAGTCTGTAATCGGGAAGGAATATACAAATAGAAAGGGAGTACGAGGCCGTACTCCCTTTTTTATTGGAACAGGTATTTGGAACACTGTCGATAAATAAAGGGCGGCCCCGTAGCGGAGTCGCCCTTTTTGTCAGCGGTTGTTTGGAGATTATTTTACCACTTTAAATGTCTTGGAGGTATTACCCGAGGTGACACGTACGATGTAGAGACCGCTGGCTGCGGGTTGGAATGATACCGAACCCTGAGCCCCGTCGATGCGGTCGAGCAGGTGGCCGGTCGTGTTGAACAGTTCGACGGTGCAGTTGCTCAGCGAGCCTAATACCACTTGCAGGAGTCCGGCATTTTGAGTCACGAAACACTCGTTGCTTTCGACTTGGGCGATACCCGACTGCTCTTTACCGGTGAAGTGGAGCACGATTTTCTGGTTGAGGAAGCCATCGGCGTTCTCGACGATTCCGGCGGGAATGGTCACGTAGTACTCTTCGCCGCCTTCCAGAGCGATGGGTTGAACTCCCTCTTGATACTCATCGGCCGGGAACACGTTCACGGTCTGGCCGCTGGCATAGGCCATCCAGCCCCCTTCGTTTACAACAGGTTCACCAGCGAGCTCCTGGCCCTTTACTACGGTTACTGCGGGGAACTGTTCCACCAGTGTGACGTCGGTGGCGAAGGTGATTTCGAGTGTGCCGAGTGATTCCAGTTCCGAGTCGTTGGCTGGGAGCACGCTCTCGGGAGCCAGCACGCCGGTAGCCGACTCGACAATGTTGTCGAACTGGTAGCCCCATTCGCTGTTTTCATAGTCCGACAGGGTCCCTTTGGGCACGTAGACCGTTACCTGTGAAGCCTCGATGTTGCCGAAGGGGTGGTCGTAACCCTCGTCATAGTCCAATAGAGGAGGGTTGGCTCCCAGGCAGAATACTTCGGTAAGAGCCGAGCATCCGTTGAAGGCGTAGGCCCCGATTGAGCGAACACCGGCCGGAATGGTTACCGATTTCAGCGCCT
Organism: Barnesiella viscericola DSM 18177; assembly: GCF_000512915.1. Classification (GTDB taxonomy): domain Bacteria; phylum Bacteroidota; class Bacteroidia; order Bacteroidales; family Barnesiellaceae; genus Barnesiella; species Barnesiella viscericola. Next base: position 1,538,986 of record NZ_CP007034.1, on the reverse strand, counting down.
CACATTGGGCGAAAGTCCCTTCATATACGGCCGTGATGTTTTCGGGGAGAACCAGTGTGGTCAGTTGTGTTTTGGCAAAAGCCTGGTTGCCGAGGAGAACTACCGACGAGGGGAAGTTGATTTCGGCCAGAGCCGATTCGGAGAAGGCGTTGTCGTCGAAGGCACGCAGACCCTCGGGAACAATCACCTTTTGCACCTTGGCGTGCGAGAAGGCACCCTCGCCTACACCCAGGCAGTCGTTGGCAATCGTGTATTCGGCGGCAGCTTGGTTGGGATAGGCCATGAGCACACGACCGTCGGCTGAGTAGAGCACTCCATCAACGGCTTTGCAGGCGGTATTGCCGGCCTCTACGGCAAAGGCCGTGACGCCCGTGTTGGAGAAGGCGGCATCGCCAACCTCTGATACACCGGCCGGAATGGTTACCGATGTGAGCGATGTGTTGTCGAGGAAAGCATATGCCCCTATCTTCCGAAGGCTGGACGGGAGGTTGATGGATGCCAACTTGGCACACTCCCTGAAAGCTCCCTTGGCCAGAGAGTCAACCCCTTCGCCCAGCGTGACTTTGGCCAGGTTGGGGCAGAGCTGGAAGGCATTGGTGCCAATCGACTTGCAGCTGCCGGGAATGTTTATCTCGCTGATGGCTGTCTTGTAAAAAGCTCCACCGCCTATCGAAGTATAGTCACTGGCAAAGGTGATGTGGGTCAAGCCCGAACTGTTGAAGAAACAGCTTTCCGGGATTTCGGTCACACCGGCCGGAATAGCCAGCGAGGTGATTTGGCTGTTCGAAGCCAGGGCGTAGCGGCCCAGCGAGGTGAGGTTTTCCGATAGTACCACCTCGGCCAAATCGTAGTTGTAGTAGATGGCATTGTCTTTCAAAGTCGTAACCGTGTTGGGCATCTCGATTTTGGTAATGTCCGAGGTCCAGCGGAAGGCATACTGTTCGATAGAGGTGACGGTGTAGTCTTTTCCCTCATAGGAGACGGTAGCGGGGATTACCACCTCGGTGACTTTGGATTCACCCTCTTCGTAGTTTTCGTTGAAGTCCGATACACCCACTGTGTTCTCACCGGTAACGGTGTATTGGATTCTGTTTACCTCGAATGTCGTGGCCTCCTGTGCACTTGACGCAAAGGGCCAGAGTGTCGCTAAGACGACAAAAAGAGTAGCAAATTTCTTCATAAAAGTCCTGTTTTTTTTGTAAATCGGCTGCAAAGGTAGATAATTTTGTGAAGTATGAAAGTTTATACGTGAAATCTTTATTAAAAAGAGTTACTTTGAATTTTTATTTAATTTATTAGTTGAAACTTGTATAAGAGCCGTTCAGAAAAGAGTCTCTATACTATCTTTTTTCTCCTGTAAATCTGCGATAAACGGGAAGAGATGAACCCATTCGTTGGTCGAGTGTTACCTTTTCGTTATTTTTGCAGCCACAATCCTAAAAGAAACAGTTTATGGCAGAGTCGAATTTTGTAGATTATGTGAAGATACTTTGTCGCTCGGGCAAGGGAGGTGCCGGAGCCATGCACCTGTATCGGGCCAAGTATGTGCCCAAGGGCGGACCCGATGGCGGTGACGGCGGCCGGGGCGGAAATATTTATTTGCGGGCCAATCGCAATCTGTGGACTCTGCTGCACCTGAAATATTCGCGGCACGTCTTTGCCGGCAACGGTTCGCCGGGCGGTGCCAATCGCAGTTTCGGCAAGGACGGCGAAGACAAGACCATCGAGGTGCCCTGCGGAACGGCGGTGTTCGATGCCGATACGGGCGAATTTCTGTGTGAGGTAACGCAGGACGGCGAGGAGCTCGTGCTGTTGAAAGGGGGCCGAGGCGGCCTGGGCAACTGGCATTTCAAGTCGGCCACCAACCAGACTCCGCGCTATGCCCAACCCGGCGAGCCGGCCATCGAGCGCACGGTGATTCTCGAATTGAAGCTGTTGGCCGATGTGGGTCTAGTGGGTTTCCCCAATGCCGGTAAGTCGACCCTGCTCTCTACCATCTCGGCAGCCCGTCCCAAGATTGCCGACTACCCCTTCACGACACTCGAACCCAACTTGGGTATCGTCTCCTATCGCGACAACCGCTCGTTTGTCATGGCCGATATTCCCGGCATCATCGAGGGGGCCAGCGAGGGCAAAGGGTTGGGATTGCGTTTCCTGCGCCACGTCGAGCGCAATGCGGTACTCCTGTTCATGGTGCCTGCCGATGCCGACAGTATCCGTGGCGAGTATGAGATTCTGCTGCGCGAACTGACGGCATTCAATCCCGACTTGCAGGACAAGCAGCGCGTGCTGGCCGTAACCAAGTGCGACATGCTCGACGACGAACTGCTTGAAGCCTTGAAGAGCGACCTGCCCGATATTCCCACGGTCTTCATTTCGTCGGTCACGGGGCAGGGGATTACCGAGTTGAAAGATCTCTTGTGGAGCCAGCTCAACGATGAGGCCAACCGGGTGATGACCCTGACACACCGCAATCTCGACGCCCGTCACCGGGTGGCCGAGGAGGATAACTTCGACACGAGTGCCGGGCTCGATGATGAGGCCGACAACTGGGCCGACGATGATAATTTCGACGAAGAGGATTGGTGATGATTCTGCACACGACCGATACTTTCCGATGGTACTCTTTTTCGCTGTTCGACTCCCTGCCGGGTGTCGTCACCTTTGTGACTACACGCGGCGGTGCGGTAGCGGGCGACCCCTTCTCGACCGATAATCTGGGCGAGTACACCGACGATGCCCCCGACCGGGTAACGGCCAATCGGCAGCGGTTGCATGATGCGTTGGGGTATGACCGGCTGGCGGCACCCCATCAGGTACATGGCGTGGCCGTGGCTTCGGTCGCAGCCGACTGGCTGACCCGCTCCGATGACGAATGGTGCGAGCGGCTCGACGGGGCCGATGCCGTGATGACCGATTGCCCCGGTGTAGCCGTAGCGGTGTCGACGGCCGACTGTGTGCCGGTGCTGCTCTGTGATCCCGACCGGCGGGCCTGTGCCGCTGTGCATGCGGGTTGGCGGGGTATGGCCGCTCACATCGTGCGCGAGGCGGTGGAGTCGATGGTCCGGCGTTACGGTACGAATCCCGCATGCCTGTTGGCCGCCGTGGGCCCCTCGATCGGACCCGACCGTTTCGAGGTGGGCGACGAGGTGGTCGATGCCTTTCTGACCGCCGGGTTTGATGAGGCCGCCGTGGTGCGGCGCTATCCGTCGCGGCGGGCGCACGTCGACCTGTGGGCTGCGGCTGTCGAGGAGCTCACGGCCTGTGGTGTGGAACTGTCGCACATCGAGGTGGCCGGTATCTGTACGCAGGAGCATAGCGACGAATTTTTCTCAGCCCGGGCCTTGGGTGTCCGTTCGGGCCGGTTTCTCACCGGTATCTGTTTCCAATCGTAAAAAAGGGCCCTCGGGAAAAAGCCGAGAGCCCTATTGACCGCGTCAACACCTATACTTGCGGTCGGTTGTCCCCTTTTTTTGTCTTGTTGGTTGTTAGGTGTATTTCTTAGAGATTCCATTCAGAGGGTGCACACTGCTTCTTCACCTTGTCGGGTACACTCGGGAAGAAGGTAAACCCGGTCTGTTGTTCGATATATTCCACCGACTGGCAGTAGTCTGTGCTGAACTCCTCGGGGTAATCGTTGCGGTGTTCGAGCCAGAAGCCGATGGCTTTCAGTTCACTGGCCTCGCATTGGCCCACGTGCTTGCCGCTGTTGCCCGAGCGGGTGCGCAGAATCACCTTGAAGTAGTGGGTGGGCACGGCGCACAACTTGGCGTTGGGGTCGTAGCTGTCGTTGTAGTTGCCGTCGTAGGTCGAGGTGTATCCGTTGCCAAAGTAGCAGCCGGTCACCACGTAGAGCGTGTCGTTGCACAGGTTGTTGCGGACCTTGCTTTCGAGCGATTCCCAGATACCCCCGTTGAAGGTGCCGTCTTGCGGAGTCATGTTCGAGGCGTAGAAAGTCTGGGCGTTCAGCTCGTCGTTGATTGTGCGGTCGCCCGATGGAATCTGATGCCCGCGCGAATAGTCCTGGTAGTAGCAGTAGGGGTTGCCATAGAGCAGAGCCTGGAAGGCCGCGTCGATGAGCGGGTCGGCTGCCCAAGCCTCGGTCCGGCCGCTCGAACCCCGGTAGCAGGCGTGCAGCGGGTAAGCTACCCACAGGGCGGCGTGTTTCTCCCGGTCGAAAAGCATGGTGTAGTTGCGCACCGTTTCCCCGCCCAGGGTACCGGTGTGGGTAATCACATAGTCGTTGCTACCGTAGAGCGGTAACTCGGGCAACGGATAGACCGTATTGTCGAAGGCGATGACCTGGCTCGACGGGTCACCGTCGGTCAGCCGTACATCGTCGATGCGCATCAGGTTTGCACCGTCGGTGGTGCTGAACCGTATGCCGAGGGTACCGTCGGCCGCAACATTTTGCAGCGAAAACGAGCAGGTGGTGAGTTCCCAGTCCCGGGTGGGCGCTCGGGTGTAGTCGAGCTGTACCCACGACGAGCCGTTACCCACCTCGACAATCAGGTCGGCATAGTCGAACAACTTGTTTTCCGAGCTGCCGAATTGCAGGATAAAATCACGCTCCTGTCCTACACGGATACCGTTGATGGCCAGGTAACTGCCACTACGGGTGAAATTGAGATTGTTCTTGCCCGAAGCGTAGGGTTTGTAGTCGGCATTGGGTGAATAGTCCGAGAACCAGTCGTTCCGCACCGATACACTCATCTGCTCGTAGGTTTCGCTGCCTTGCCCGGTACCCGTAGCGTTTTTCCAGCCGTCAAACTCGTCGAGATAGGGCCATCGATTCGAGATTTTTGAGGACACCTCTTTATCGAAATCGTTGTTGTAAATAACCGTTCGCTCGATGGGTTCGATTATGGGGGCAGCTCTCGATATGGTCACTTCGCGCGAGATGACCTCTTCGTCGTTTTGCGGAATGGTCGTGAGGGTCAGTTTGCAGGTTACTCCTACGGGAGCGTCGGTAATCTGTATGCGTGACTCGCCACTGGTGCCTTCGCTCTTGTCTATTTTTAATGCGGTATTATCGACCTCCGCCTTCCAGTTGGCATTGGTATTGACGGTGATGACATTCTTCGAGGCATCGTTTTCGTCGAATACCAGTGTTTGGGGCGATACGGTCAGTGAAACTTCTACGGGGGGAATTTCGGGTTCGGTCTGTTCCTTTTCTTCGCAGGCGCAAAAGAGAGCAAGGAATACCCCTGCCATGTACATGTGTGTCTTTTTTATCATAGTGAAGTGATGTGATAATTTACAAACAAAAGTAGGTGAGGAGGGAGGAGTAGAGCGAGCAATACGTCAAATTTTAGGGGCAATGCGTCAAAAACGGAACGTTTGCTAAAAAGTACAAAGTTGTTTTTTTGAGCTTTGCAGAAAATAAAAGGCTTATAGCCAAATGTTTATTTCCCGTGAATGGACTTTTGTATAAGGTCGGGTGGAAAATAATTCCATCAGCTGACGAGTGCTGTCATTAATTTTTAAGAGATGGAGGAAGAAGTTTTTTATGACCGATGAAGCGGTATAGATAGAACTGATTTTATCGTATATTTGTACCTGTGCGAGAATCATAAGGGAAGGAATATAAAGAAACAGACCATGAACAAGAGGATATGCAAGACGCTGTTTATCGACCTGGACGATACGATATGGGATTTCAGGGCGAACTCCATGTGGTCGTTGCGGCAGGTGTACGGGGAGTTCTCGCTCGGCCGGGTGTTTACCCGCTATGAACAGTTCCAGTCGCTCTATATGGAGGCTAATCATGAATTGTGGGAGGCCTATCACCACAACCGGGTGACGAAAGATTTCCTGATAGTCGAGCGTTTTGCCCGTCCGTTCCGACAGGTGGGCAGTGCGTTGAGCGGCGATATGGACTTTATCATGCAGCTCAACCATCGTTATCTCGATGTGTTGGCCCAGCAGAAGAGGCTGGTGCCGGGAGCTGTCGACCTGCTCGACTACCTCACGGGCAAGGGCTATCCGCTCTATATCCTGAGTAATGGATTCTCCGAGGTGCAGTCGCGCAAGTTGCATTCGGGCGGCATCGACCGCTATTTCAAGCGACTGATTCTCTCCGACGAAATCGGTATTACCAAGCCCGACCGCCGGCTCTTCGACTATGCCTTGCAGGTGGTGGGGGCCGATGCGGTCGATACCCTTATCGTGGGCGACAACTACGATGCCGACATCTTGGGGGCGATGCACGCGGGGTGGCGGGCTATCTATTTTAATCGCGACAAGCTACCCGTGACGGGGGAACAACCCGACTATGTGGTGACCGAACTGGCCGAAATAAAACAGATATTGTAGATTAATTGTGAAGCGGCTCCTGCGGTTCGAGTCGTAATGCCTGTTGTGGCAGATTTATCCCCCCCCTTCGATTTTCTCAGCGACCCTTTTTTCGGGAGCTGCGTTCCTGCTGTTCCTGCCAGCTGTACGAGCGCTGGCGGTCGGCCTCGGTCACGGGGCGAATCACGTGGCACGGGTTCCCGCCGGCAATGACGTTGGCCGGTATGTCGCCTGTCACCACGCTGCCTGCGGCAATGATGCTGTTGTCGCCGATGGTCACGCCCGGGGTGATGGTCACCCCGCCGCAAATCCACACGTTGTTGCCGATGGTGATGGGCCAGGCATATTCGAGCCACTGGTTGCGTCGCTCCACGTCGATGGGGTGTCCGGCGGTGTAAAGCCCCACGTTGGGTGCGATGAGCACGTTGTCGCCGATGGTGATGGGGGCCTCGTCGAGCATCACGCAGTTGTAGTTGGCAAAGAAATTCTCGCCCACGTGAATGTTGTGACCGTAGTCGCACAGGAAGGGTGAGACGATATTGAAGCGCTTGGGGGCTGTTCCCAGAATCTCGCGGAGCAGCTGTTCCCGCTCCCGGGTCTGCGAAGGGAGCAGGCGGTAGTTGAGTTCAAAGAGTTTGTTGCGGGTCGTTTGCAGTTTCACCAGCAGTTCGGGAGCGGCGGCATCGTAGAGCAGTCCGGACTCCATTTTTTCTTGTTCGGTCATCGTCGGGTCAGGTTTCGGTAAAAAAGTGCAGGCCGTCGATTTTCGACAGCCGGTTTTTCAAGTTCTCCATGCGGGAGCGGCGTATGCGCAGGGTCATCTCGCAATCCATGTCGAAGAGTTGCGAGACGATGGTGGGCCCCTCCTCCTTGACGACGCGCATCACCTCGTTCATGAGGGGGTATTCAAAGCCGAAGCGCACCTCGTCCTCGACCTGCCGCTCCACGATTTCGTTGGCGGCAATGGCCTCGGCAGCCGCTTCGCGGTAGGCGACAATCAGTCCGCTCGTGCCCAGCTTGATACCGCCGAAATAGCGCACCACGACGATGAGAATGTCGGTGAGACCGGCCGAGTTGATTTGACCGAGTATCGGTTTCCCGGCCGTGCCCGAGGGTTCGCCGTTGTCGTTCGAGCGGAATTGAGTGCGCTCGTGTCCCAGCATGTAGGCCCAGCAGACGTGGCGGGCGTCGTAGTACTCCTTCTGGTACTTTTCGAGCTCCTGTTTCACCTCGTCGACCGTCGTGACGGGTATGGCGAAGGCGAGGAACTTACTCATCTTCTCCTTGTAAATTCCTTCCGAGGTGCGCGATATGGTCAGGTAGGTGTCGTCCATATACAGAAAAAGAGCTTACTTGTGCAAAAGTAAGCTCTTTTTGTAGAATACGCAAGAATCAATATTTGTGTTCGTTGCTCTTCATCTCGGTGGCGGTGATGGGTTTCTTGTCCATGGCGCGCCATACGTAGAAGATGTAGGCCAGCACAAAGGGAATGAGCAGCGATACGACGCTCATCGTTTCCAGGGTAAAGAGGCTCGACGAACTGTTGTAGATGGTGAGCGAGCTCTGCATGTCGGCTACCGAGGGGTAGTAGGGGGTGTTGTTGTAGCCTGCGATGAAGAAGAGGCTGAGCACCACCAGCACGGTGCCGATGCCCGAGAACCAGATGCCCCGGGTGTAGTGTTGCCCGAATACCGAGCGAATGAGGGCGTAGAGCACCAGCACGACTCCCACGAGGAACATGAAGGCTACCCACGGCATCTCGATGAGGTTGTGGAAATACTTGTAGGCGCGGGGGAATACCTCGCCGGTGAGCGGGTTGGTTTCGTAGCCGGTGGCCAGCAAGGTAGCAGTCACGAACGAGAGGAAGAAGAGCACGAAGACGATGCCGTTGACCAGCACCTGTTTGCGCGAACGCTCGAACAGGGTGTCGTCCTTGATGTTGTTCATGAAGTAGAGGGCACCTTGCGTGCGGGCCAGGAAGAGTACCGTGACACCCAGCAACAGGTTGCGCACGTCGAGCAGCGCTTCCAGTCCGTGCCAGCCGTTGGTCCAGCTGCTGATGACCGGCGACCCCGGTGTGGTGAGGTTGCCTTTCTCGACCACGAAATCGGCCCCGGTGAAGAAGGTGCCTACGGCCACACCCAGCAGCACGGGACCCACGATGCCGTTGATGAGCAGGAAGGTATCGTAGGTATTCTTGCCCAGGAAGTTGCCTCTCTTGGAGCGGTATTCATACGACACGGCCTGAATGATGAAGCTGAACAGAATGGCCATCCACAGCCAGTAGGCTCCGCCGAAACTGGTGGAATAGAAGAGCGGGAAGGAGGCGAAGAAGGCGCCGCCGAAAACCACCAGGGTGGTAAAGGTGAACTCCCACTTGCGGCCCAGCGAGTTGACCATCATACTTTTCTCGATTTCGTTTTTCCCCATCGTGGCCAGCAGCGACTGTCCGCCCTGCACGAAGAGTAGGAATACCAGTATTGCGCCCAGCAGCGAGATGAGAAACCACCAGTAGTGCTGGTAGAATATTTCGTTCATTTCCATAGTGCTTAGTTATTTTTTTTCGGTTCCTTTTTTAATTTGTTTCAGCATGATACCCACCTCGGCGATGAGCAGTATGGTAAAGAGGGCGGCAAAGAGCCAGAAGGTGGTCTGTACCGAGGCTACCTCGATTTTCGAGATGGCGGCGAAGGTGGGCATGATGTCCTGGATTACCCACGGCTGACGGCCCATCTCGGCAACAATCCACCCCGCTTCGAGGCAGACGTATCCCAGCGGAATGGTGAGTATGGCTACCCACAGCATCCATTTGAGGTTGGGCAGTTTCTCCTTGTAGGAGAGTACCAGAACGAGTATGAAGAAGAGTATGAAATAACCGCCCAGGATAATCATGATGTGGAACGAGTAGAAGACGAACGGCACGTGGGGAATGAGCTGCTCGACCGAGTCGACATAGCCGTAGCCGAAGTACTCGTAGTTGGCTTCGAGCCGGGCCCGGGCCTCGTTCATCGCCGTGGTGTCGTTGTTCTGCCGGGCCGTGTTGAAGTCGGCCAGCGCGGCGATAGCCAGGCGGCCGCGTTCCATCTTCTCCTGCGCCGAGAGGGCGATAATCTCCTCGCCTTTGAGGTTCTTGTCGGGGTACCCGCCGTCGATAATGTCGTTGATGCCGGGCACGAAGCCGTCGACTTCACGGGTGGCCAGTATCGAGAGCAGTTTGGGAATAGGTATGTCGAAGAGGAACTCCTTCTCGTTGTTGTTAAACTCCTTGGCCGGGTTGAGGATACCGAAGGCGATGAGCTCCTGCCCCTTCTTGCCATGATATACACCCTCCATGGCGGCCAGTTTCATGGGCTGCTTGTCGGCCACCTCATAGGCCGAGCCGTCGCCGGTGTAGGCCACGACGAGAGCGCCGACCAGGCCGACCCATGCTCCCACGCGAATGCTCTGCTTGGCCAGGAAGTTCTCGCGGTTTTTCAGCAGGTACCACGAGCTGACACCCACCACGAAGATACCGCCCAGCACCCAGCCGGCCGATACCGAGTGGAAGAACTTGTTGATGGCTACCGGCGAGAGCACCAGTGCCCAGAAGTCGTCCATGACGTTGCGGGCGGTCTCGGGGTCGAATTTCATGCCCACGGGGTATTGCATCCACGAGTTGGCTACCAGAATCCACAGGGCCGAAATCGAGGCGCCTATGGCAGTGAGCCAGGTCGATGCCAGGTGGAAGCGCTTGCTCACCTTGTTCCAGCCGAAGAACATCACGGCAATGAAGGTCGCCTCCATGAAGAAGGCCATGATACCCTCGATGGCCAGCGGAGCCCCGAAGATGTCGCCCACGAACCAGCTGTAATTCGACCAGTTGGTGCCGAACTGAAATTCGAGAATGATACCGGTGGCCACCCCGATGGCGAAGTTGACGCCGAAGAGGGTCATCCAGTATTTGGTAATGGTTTTCCAGCGTTCATCGCCGGTGCGGTAGTAGATGGTTTCCATGATACCGACGATGACGCCCAGCCCCAGCGTGAGGGGCACGAACAGCCAGTGGTAGATGGCGGTGAGGGCAAACTGTGCCCTCGACCAGTCGACGAGAGTGAAAAGATCGTTCATAACTCTTGTGATTGATTGGGTTGAGAATTATTGGGATTGGTTAGATTTTCGATGACGGCATTGGCACGCTCCTCGTCGGTATCGAATTCCGTTTTCAGGATATTGGGGAAAAAGAAGAGTTTGAGGATAAAAAACATGATGAACAGTTTGATGAGGATAATTGCCCACAGTGTTTTTCCCAAGGTCATTGCCCGAAATCCTTCGAGGTAGAATCGCCATACGCGCAGCACGACGTTGTCGTTTTTCAAGGTCTTGTTTCCTTCCATGGTTTGTCTTGTCGGTTGAAGAAAGATTCCGCAATATTCGCTAAAATTTGTGATTGATACAAATTTATAACCGTTATTTTTATTGTCCGATCCATTGTTTTTTAGAAGTAACGATTGGTGTTGTGGTTTGGTTTGGAATAATTTTCAGGAAAAAATGGAACAGTATCAATAAATTGTGTTACCTTTGTGCCTGCATTGGTTTTGAAACCCCGTCCGGGGCGTAGAATGAAAAGGGAATCGGGTGAGAATCCCGAACAGTCCCGCTGCTGTAAGCTCCTGTACAGGTGCCGAGAATACTTGAAAGCCACTGATTATGACGATTGGGAAGGCCTCGGTTACCGGAGTAAGTCAGAAGACCTGCCATGCGTTGTGTCATTAGCTTTCGGGGGGTAGAGCTTGTGAATCTGCGGAACGGGTGCCACACTGTACACGTCTGCCTGTTTACATGAAACTTATGGGCTGCAACCCTTTCCCGAGGCTGTTAAAAAAATAGTCCGATGGAAAGACTTTGTCGCAGGGTATTGCTTGGAATGGTCACGATGGTGGGGGCTGCTCTTTGGGGGCAGGCCGGGGCTGTCACACCCTCAACGCCCGACTCGATAGAGACCCAGAGCCTGGGCGAGGTGATGGTTACCGCCAACCGGTACAGCGAGGTGATTCCCTCCCAAAAGTTATCGGGCAAGGAGTTGCAGGCGCTCAACAGCTTCTCGGTGGCCGATGCCATACGCTATTTCTCGGGTCTGCAAATCAAGGACTACGGCGGCGTGGGCGGTTTGAAAACCGTCAATATCCGCAGCATGGGTACCAACCACATGGGGGTCTACTACAACGGCATTCAGTTGGGCAACGCCCAGAACGGACAGGTAGACCTGGGCAAGTTCTCGCTCGAGAACATCGAGGAGATTTCGCTCTATAACGGACAGAAGAGCGAGATATTCCAGTCGGCCCGCGAGTTCGGTTCGGCCGGTTCCATCTACCTCACGACCCGTCGGCCCAAGTTCAAGCCGGGCGAGAAGTCGCACTTGAAGGCCTCGTTCAAGACCGGGTCGTTCGACTTGGTCAACCCCTCGGTGCTGTTTGAATACAAACTTAGCGAGAGTGTGAGCATGACCTTCAACAGCGAGTGGACCGGCTCGAGCGGCAAATACAAGTTCCGCTACAAGCGGGTCACCCCCTCGGGCGAGGTAGCCTACGACACCACGGCCACCCGGCAGAACGGCGACATCGATGCCGTGCGCTTCGAGGGCGGCTTGCAGGGCTATCTGCCCAACGGATTCTGGAAAGCCTATGTCTACCATTACAGCTCCGAGCGGGGCATTCCCGGTGCCATTGTCAACAACGTGTGGCGCAACGGCGAGCGGTTGTGGGACCGCAACACCTTCGTGCAGGGCGTCTATCAGCAGGATATTACCCGCAAGTACAGCATCAAGGTCAACGCCAAGTATGCCTTTGACTATACCCACTACATGAACAACGACGACAAGCTGATGCGGGTCGACAACCACTACAAGCAGCGCGAGGTCTATTTCTCGTTGGCCAACAAGTATTCGATACTCCGCAACTGGGACGTGTCGGTAGCCTATGACTTGCAGTGGAACGGCCTGTCGGAGTACCTCTCGGCCAGCCGGTACACCCACTGGATTTCGGCTGCCACCGCCTTCTCGCTGGCCGACCGCTTGAAGATGCAGGCCAGCGTGCTGGCCACGCTGGTCGACGAGACCACCGAGGGGCAGGCCAAGGCGCCCAACAAGAGCAAGGTGACACCCGCCCTCTTCCTCTCGTATCAGCCGTTGAAAAGATACAACTGGGTGTTGCGTGCCTTCTACAAGCAAATCTACCGCATGCCTACCTTCAACGACCTCTACTATACCGACATGGGCAATGCGGCACTGAAACCCGAGAGCGCCACCCAGTACAACGTGGGCTTCACCTATGCCGTGGCTCCCAAGACGGGATTCCTCTCGGGCTTCCACACCGGGGTCGACGCCTACTACAACCTGGTGAACGACAAGATTATCGCCTATCCCAAGGGGCAGCAGTTCCGCTGGACCATGCTCAACCTCGGGAAGGTCGACATACGGGGCGTCGACGTGCAGGCCACGGCCACCTTCCGCCTGCCCTTCGAGATAGGGCTGATGACCAAGGTGCAGTATACCTACCAGCAGGCCATCGACATCACCAGCCCCAGCGACAACTACTACCGCGACCAGATACCCTATATCCCCTGGCACAGCGGCTCGGCCATCTTGGGTCTCACCTACAAGGATTGGGGGCTCAATTACAGCTTTGTCTATGTGGGCGAGCGCTACAACCAGCAGGAGAATATCGAATATAACTATGTGCAACCGTGGTACACGAGCGACATTTCGTTGGTGAAATCGTTTAAGATAAAGTCCGTCGCGTTGAAGGTGACGGCCGAGGTCAACAACCTGTTCGACCAGGCCTACGACGTGGTGCTCAACTACCCGATGCCCATGCGCAACTATCGGTTCGGCATAGCGATTGAATTGTGATGATGAAACAACCGACTACATATATGACCCTTGTCGTGGTGCTGGCGACGCTGGCCCTGGCCACGTCGTGCCGCAAGGACGACGTGATCATTCTCACCGAGTATGAGCCGTTGCCGGGTATGCTCGACACCTCGTCGCCCTATGCCGGCCTCTACCTGCTCAACGAGGGGAATATGGGGTCGAACAAATGCACGCTCGACTTTGTCGACTTCGAGCAGGGTGAATATGCCCGCAACCTTTATGCCGAACGTAACCCCAATGTGGTCAAGGAGTTGGGCGACGTGGGTAATGACATACAGATTTATGGTTCCCGGCTCTATGCCGTAATCAACTGCTCGCACAAGGTCGAGGTGCTCGACGCCCGCACCTGCCGGCGCATCGGGCAGGTCGACATACCCAACTGCCGCTATGTGGCCTTCGACGGCGACTATGCCTACGTCTCCTCCTACGTGGGGCCGGTAGGTATCGACCCGAATGCCCAGCTCGGTGCCGTCTTTCAGGTCGACACGGCCACGCTCGAAGTGACGGCCGAGGTGACGGTGGGCTATCAGCCCGACGAACTGGTGATACGCGACGGACTCATTTATGTGGCCAATTCGGGCGGCTACCGCAAACCCAACTACGACAACACGGTGTCGGTCATCGACATCGCCACGATGACTCAGATACGCAAGATTCCCGTGGGGATAAACCTGCATCGCATTCGGGCCGACCGCTACGGCAAGCTGTGGGTATCGTCGCGGGGCGACTACGGGTCGGTGCCTTCGCGCCTCTTTGTCTTGGAGGAGGAGAGCCGCACGGGGCGCATGGAGGTGAGCGATACGCTCGACATTCCGTGCAGTGAGATGGAGATTTGCGGCGATTCGCTCTACCTGTACAGTGTGGCGTGGAGCGACGTGTCGCAGGAGAACAGCGTGACCTATGGCATTATCGACGTGCGCACCCGGCAACTGGTCTCTGACAATTTTATCAAGGACGGTACCGATGCCGACATCGACATTCCCTACGGCTTGAAGGTGAACCCCGCCAACGGCGACATCTATGTGACCGATGCCAAGAATTACGTATCGAGCGGCAATCTGCTCTGTTACGGACGCGACGGACGGTTGAAGTGGAAGGCCCGCACCGGCGACATTCCTGCCCACATGGCTTTTTTGAAAAAAACTAACTGATAGATATGAAACGAATTTTGTACTTTTTGTCGATTGCTTTTCTCGGGCTGCTGGCTGCCTGCCAGAACGACACCCCCTCGATGGTTTCGCTGGGGCTCGACGACACCTATGTGGTGGAGCGCATGAAGCGGCTGAACCTGCACCCCCAATTCACGGGCGAGCGGTATGAGTGGCGGCTCTCCTACGAATCGACCGCGACCGATTCGATTGTGGCCACCACCCGCGACTACACCTTTGTCGCACCCCAGACCGGCACCTATTGGTTGAAGTTGAACATCTACGATGCCGCCAATCCCGTGGAGCATCTCATGCAGATTGTCGTTCGACAGGAAGAGGTGGCATACAGCCCCTACATCACCCGAGTCTACGAGTATCGTCCGGCCCCGGGACAGTTTGTCAACGAACTGCCCGAGTACAACGAGGGCGATACCGAGGAGACCATGCGGCAGAAGGCCGAGGACCGTCTGGCCTACAACGCCGGGTCGATGATTACCCTGGGAGGGTATGGCGGTTATGTGGTTGTGGGCTTCGACCACACAATCGTGAACCGTCCCGGCGAATACGACTTCAAGATATTGGGCAACGCCTTCTACTCCTCGTCCGCTCAGGGTGCGACCGGCGGGAGCAGTGAGCCCGGTATCGTGATGGTGTCGGTCGATGTCAACGGCAACGGCCAGCCCGATGACCCCTGGTACGAACTGGCCGGCAGCGAGTATGGCAAGGAGACGACGGTGAAGGACTACGAAATCACCTACTACCGTCCCGACGAGAACAAGACGCCCGAGCCCGGCACCAGTTCCAGTATTACCGACGCGACCTACGTGCGCTGGACCGACAATCAGGGTGGCACGGGCTACATCTCGAAACTGACCTTCCACAAGCAACCCTATTATCCCCAGTGGCTCGCCTCCGAAACGATGACGTTCAAGGGTACTCGCCTGGCCGACAACGCCATCGACGAGAGCGGCAACGGCTCCTATTATGTGCTGCACGCCTATGACTGGGGCTATGCCGACAACCACCCCAACAACAGCGAAAAATCCAGTTTCAAAATCGATTGGGCGGTCGATGCCGCGGGGAATCCCGTCGCTTTGCCGGGTATCGACTTTGTGAAGATTTACACCGGAGTCAACCAGTTCAACGGCTGGTTGGGTGAATGTTCGACCGAGGTGGCCGGGGTGACCGACTTGCATCTCGAAGAACGTTGAGTTTGTCCACGCGGTCCCGGGGGAAGGTAGCTTTCGTTGGTTATCGGTCTGCCCTCGGGTCGTGAAATGCCGACCGTATATACATGGAAACAAATACTATTAACTTTTAAAACTGATTGAATATGAAGAAACTTTTACTTGCACTGGCCGTTTGCCTCTGCGGCGCCGTTTCGGCCGAGAATGTGGTACTGGATTTGTCGAATCCTCAGGAGGCCCTCAGTTACGACGACAACGGATTGTGGTCCGATGCGTTTAACGAGAATGCCAAGGTGACCTCGCAGGTGTTCACCTTTGCACACCGGTCTCCCTATCCTCAGTATTCGTGCGGCTTTTTCGCCAGCAAAGTGACCACGATTTTGGCTTCGGCCGGCTCTGACGACCAGTATGGCTGCATGGCCAAGGGTGGAGTAGCCGGTGAAGGTACTCCCTATCTGGGTGCCTATTGGGATACGTATAATGAAAGCGAAGACTGGAAATCGTGCGAGGTGAAAATCACGTCGCCCCATTATGCCGTCGGGTGCTATGTGTGCAACAATCCTTATGTCTATTATGTACTCCAAAAGGGCAATGATTTTGGTGGTAAATTTGAACAGGGCGACTGGTTCAAGCTGGTTGCCCACGGTCTTGACGAAAACCGAACCGAGACGGGTACGGTAGAATACTACTTGGCCGACTATCGCTCGGCCAACGCCGACGAGTGGACACTCAACGACTCGTGGCAATGGTTCGACCTGAGCTCGCTGGGCCAGGTGGCCTCTATCTATTTCACCATGGAGTCGAGCGATACGGGAGAGTGGGGTATGAATACGCCGAGTTATTTCTGTCTCGACAAGCTCACGGTATCGACCGAACCTGCATCGGTCGACAAGACTTTGACGGCTGCGGTAAGAGCCTACTACGACCGGACCAGCGGTGTGGTTCGCGTTGAGTCGGCCAGTCCGGTAGAGGCCGCCGTGTACAGCCTGAACGGAACCGCCGTGCTGAAACAACTTGTCGACGGCAGTGCCGCCCTCGACCTGAGTGTCTGTCCTTCGGGCGTGTACGTAGTGCGTTGTGGCGGATACAGCGTGAAGGTTGTCAAATGAGCAACGCGATAAACAAGTGTATGATATGATTATTAGTTAAGTCCCTACTGCCATAGGGTGTGGCGCCTCCGGCGAAGTGATTCGACGGGGGCGCTTCTTTTTTCTCAGGCGGGGCGTTCTCACATGAGAAGTCTCCACCCTTGTTCTCTGAAAGGAAAAGGGGACAGCGAAAAATTTTTTGAAGTCGAGTAGGGGGAAAACAGGTCAGGTGCGTTATCGTAATGTCACCGGCCTCGAAGGCGGGTGTGACGAGAGAGAATTTCCAAATGATGAATTTGAAAAAGTGAATCTGACAATGAGAAAAATTTTCCTTGCCCTGGTCGTATGCTTGCTGTGTAGCGCCGTGTCGGCCGACGTGATTGTGTTGGATTTGTCCAAGCCTGCCGAGGCTATCGAATATAACGAACAAGGTGTGTGGCGCGATGTGTATAAAGGCGAGACCTCCGTTCAGTCGCAAGTATTCCGGTTTTCACACGTATCCTCGTCGCCCTCTTACTATAATGGGTTTATTGCCAGTCGGTCGACGACGGTACTTGAATCGGCCAATTTCGATGACCAGTTCGGCTGCATGGCCCGGGGAGGTGTGGCCGGTGAGGGTTCTCCCTATCTGGTGGCCTACTGGGACGCCTATGCCGAATCGCTTTCCATCGAGCGGAGCTGCGAGGTTACCTTCCCGGCTCCCTATTATACGGCCGGTTTCTATGTGTGCAACAATCCCTATACCTACTATGCGATACAAAAGGGTAACTCGTATGCTGCCAAATTCGAGCAGGGAGCCTGGCTCAAACTGATAGCTCACGGAGTCGATGCGACCGGGAACGAAACCGGTACGGTGGAACATTATCTGACCGACTACCGTTCGGAGAAGCCGGAGGAGTGGACCCTGAACAAATCGTGGAAATGGGTCGATCTGAGTACCCTGGGTAAAGTATCGTCGCTCTATTTTACCATGGAGTCGAGCGATACGGGAGCACAAGGCATGAAAACTCCGGCTTACTTCTGCTTCGACCGGCTGATGGTATTGACCGCTCCTGCGTCGGTCGACGAGGCGCTGGCCGCCACGGCAACCGTATATTTCGACCGGGTCGCAAGTGCGGTGCGCGTAGAGTCGGCCGCGCCGGTAGAGACTGCCGTCTACAACAGCCGCGGAGCCCTGGTGATGCGGCAGCGTGTCGAAGGCACGGCCTCGCTCGACCTGAGCGGTACCCCCTCGGGCGTTTATATCGTGCGCTGCGGTGGGAAGAGTCTTAAAATTGTGAAATGACCATTATATATCGAATAGTGCAAGTGACTATTATAGAAGTGTATATGTTTGATTAGTTAAAACCCTACTGCCATAGGGTTTGGGCGACTCCGGCGAAGTGATTCGACGGAGTCGTTCTTTTTGTGCGGGACATGATGGGAGCCGAATCTCTCTGCCACACCCTCTCGTATCAAGGATATAGGAGCCGGGTGATTTGTGCGATGATGTGTTGTTTCCACTCGGCCAGGAATCGGGTATACTCCTCGGGATTGTCGTGAAAGAAGAGTCGCTTGGAAAGGTTGTGGCTGAGGAACGGGAAGGTGAGTTGGCTGTAAAAGGTCATGAAGATAAACTGCAAGGGGACCTTTTTGAGGTGGTTCCTGTCGATTTCCTGTTGGAGCAGTTCGCCGATGTGGTGCAGATATTGGTCAAATTTTAAGATGTAAAGCGTGTCGATCAGGTGGTCGACGTCGCGATGAATCTCACCGATGATAAACTTGGGCAACAGGGGATTGGCCGTGAAGATATCGAAATAGACGTCGATAATCTCGCCCAACTTTTTTTCAAACGGTTCCTGCTTGGAGAAGATGGCATCGATGTGGGGCAGGAAATTGCTCACAATCGAGGCAAAAACGGCTTGAAACATCTTGTCCTTCGTCCTGAAATAGTAGTGCAGAGTGGGACGGTTTATTCCCACGACGGCAGCGATGTCGCTCATCGAGGTTTGCTCGAATCCCTTTTCGATAAACTCTTGCTTGGCGGCTTCGATAATGCGCGATTCTATATTCTCGGTGGTTCCGCTTTTGGGGACTGTACGGGTAGGTTGGGGTCTCATGGTTGTATCGTGTAGTTAGGCTCTCAAATGATGGGTGAACAGTAATAATCGGTTGGTCACGTTTACGCTGCTTACTCCGCTGTCAAAATCCAAAGATAGTAAATTTAATTCGGGATAGAGCGTGCGCAGCCGTTTTTCAATACCTTTCGATACAATGTGGTTGGCAATGCAGCCGAAGGGTTGAAGCGAAATGACGTTGTGTATCCCTTGTTTCGTAAACTCGATAATCTCGGCCGGGAGCAACCAGCCCTCGCCGAATTGAGCGGCTCCCGATACGATGTTGCGGGTGTTTTCGGCCTCTTCGTAGATGTCGGTAAAGGGGACAAAGTAGCGGAACTCCGAAGCGGCCCGGTTGAACATCGCTATTCGCTTGCCGATGAGCCGGTAGGCCAGCTGTGAGATGAAATGGGGTATGTGCTGTTTCAACAAGAGCATCGACTCCTTGTTGTCGCGGTTGACAAATCCCTGCATGAAAAAGGGCAGCAGCAAGGGGGGAGCCACCTCGATGCCTTGCCCGGTGAGGAAACGGACAACGTGCTGATGGGCAAATGAGTTGAATTTCAGGAATATCTCGCCTACGACTCCTACCCTCGGGCACTCTTTGTCGAGGCATATTCCATTGAAATCCCGGGCTGCTCGATCCGCATACTCCACCAGTTTCGAGGGGGTGTTGTCGAGAATGGGTTTCTCGGCCATGGCCAGATATTGGTCGCGCAGGCGGGCGGCTGCACCCGGTTCGCGCTCGCGCACGACCGAAGCGTGATAGAGTTTCGATAGGGTGTCGGTATAGAGCAAGGCATTGAGGGCGACCGAGATAATTTTGCCCCATTTCAAGTTGAACCCCTCCTGCTCGTTGACCGCTTTCCGACCCAATCCCAGGGTGACAACCGGCACATGGCCGAATCCGGCATCGAGCATGGCCCGTTTGATGAGAGCCAGGTAATTGGTGGCACGGCATTGTCCGCCGGTTTGGGTGATGGCTACGGCAATATGGTCGAGGTCGTATCGACCCGATTGCAGGGCATTGATGATGTCGCCCACGATGAGGGTGGCGGGGTAGCAGACTTCGTTGTTGGCATATTTCAGGCCCGTTTCGGCCGAGGCGGTGTCGCTGGGCGGCAACACTTCGACGTCGTATCCCGACAGTTTGAAGAGGGGAACCAGCATGGGGGTGATGTACTCCGACATGAAGGGGGCTATGATTTTCCGCTTCCGGTCGCTCTTGCGGAATATCCGGGTTGTGCGGAACGCCTCGGTCGTGGCGGGGCGGTTGTTTTGGCGCAGGCTCTCGACCAGCGAACGAACCCGCAGTTTGAGGGAGCCGATGTTGTTCACGTCGTCGATTTTCAGCAGCGTGAAGGGCTTGCCGTTGCGATGCAGAATGTCGCGTATCTCGTCGAGCAGGAAGGCGTCGGGGCCGCACCCGAACGAGGTCATCTGCACGAAATGAATGTCGTTGCCTTGCCGGGCCACCCATTCGGCTGCTTTCAAGATTCGGTTCATGTAGGCCCATTGTTTCACGAGGTAGGTGTCGTGGGTGTCGATGTCGGTATGGTCGCGCACAATGTCGTCCGAGATTACGTTCACTCCCAGATTGACAATCATCTCGGAGAGTTTGTGCTGAATGAGCGGGTCGGTATGGTAGGGGCGTCCGGCCAGCAGAATGATAGGCTCACCCTTCTGACGGCTCTCCCGCACGATGGCTTCGGCTTTTTGTCGAATGTCGAGGGTGTATTGCCGTTGGGACTGCCAGGCCCGTTTTACCGCTTCGTCGGCCAACTCGTGTGAGATGCCCAGCGTGTGGAGATAGCGGGTGCATTGTTTGGTGAGCAGTTCGAGGTTGGCAAACGTGATGGCCGGCGAGTCGACGGGAATGTCGGGCGACATGGCGCTGCGTATCACGTCGGAGTAGCCGGCGACGATAGGGCAGTTGTAGCTGTTCGACATCTTGGCGTCGCTCTCGTGCTCGTAGATGACGTAGGGGAGAAAGATGCGGTCGACCTTTTTTTGTACGAGATTCTGTATGTGGCTGTGTACCAGTTTGGCGGGGAAGCAGATGTTGTCGGACATGACGGTGTTGAGAGCCTTTTCGTAGCTGACGAAATTCGACAGGTCGGAGAGTACTACCCCGATGCCGCAATGGGCGAAAAGGGCATGCCAGAAGGGATAGTTTTCGTACATGTTGAGTACTCGGGGGATACCTACGACCAGGTGTCCTTGGGACGAGGTAGGTCGGTCGAACAGCAACTTGTATTTGTAGGAGTAGAGGTTCTCGCCGGGTCTCTCGCTTTCGCCGCGGTTGGTGAATATCCGTTCGCATTTGTTGCCCGAGTAGAAGGTGTTGCCGTTGGGGAAGGTGTAGCGGCACACGAAGCAGCGGTTCTCGCAGCCGCTGCACTGGATCTGCCGGCTGTCATAACCGGTCGATGCCAGCAGGGTGTCGAGAGACCGGGGTGCAGCCTGTTGTTCCAGGGCTTGCAGGGCACACCCGTAAGCTCCCATCAGTTCGGGGTGGTTACTGCGGACCACCTGCCGGCCGGTTTCCAGTTCGAAGGCTCGCACGACGGCGTCGTTGTGCATGGTGCCGCCTTGTACGACAATAGTCTCGCCCAGCTCTTTGCCGTGTTTCAGTTTTAATACCTTGTAGAGACAGTTCTTCACGACCGAGTAGGAGAGTCCGGCCGCAATGTCGGCAATGGAAGCTCCCTCGCGCAGGACCTGTTTGACTTTCGAGTTCATGAAGACGGTGCAGCGGGTCCCCAGGTCACACGGCCGAGAGGCTGTGCAGGCGGCCTGGGCAAAGTCGGATACCTTGTGCCCCAGTGTGCGGGCAAAGGTCTCGATGAAAGAGCCGCACCCCGACGAGCAGGCTTCGTTCAACTCCATGCGGATAATGGCTCCTTGCTTGACAAAGATAGCTTTCATGTCTTGCCCGCCGATGTCGAGTATAAAGCTCACGTCGGGAGCCATTTGCCTGGCTGCCTTGTAGTGAGCCATGGTTTCAATCATGCTTCCGTCGAGGGCGAATGCCGCTTTGATCAGCTCTTCGCCGTAACCGGTCGAGCAGGAGCCTATGAATGCCAGTTCGGTCTGTCGGGTATCGCACTGTTGTTTGAGTTCGGTGAGCCCCCTGCGCACCGCCTCGATGGGATTGCCCAGGTTGGGGGCGTAGTGGGTGAAGAGAATGGAGCCGTCGGGAGCAGCCACGACGATTTTGGTGGTGGTCGATCCCGAGTCGATGCCGAGGACCGCCTCTTGTCGTCCTGGTTTCAGCGGGAGTACAGGCCAGTTGTAGCGAGCCTTTTCCTCTTTCCATCGGTCATACTCCCGGGGTGAGGAAAAGAGGGGTGGCAGGGAGGCTTTGCGATGAGTGTCGGCCTGTCGTGAAATGGCTTGTGACAGGGCCGGGAGGGTGGTGAGGCGATTCCCATCGGCGCACAAGGCACAGCCCAGAGCCGGCAGCAGATTGCCTCCCGAGGGGAGAATGAAATCGCTTTCGGCAATTTGCAGATAGTCGGCAAAAGTTTTGCGGAGGGCGGGGATAAAGGTGAGCGGCCCCCCGCATAGCAGAATGGGCGGACGGAAGGTCCAGCCTCGTGACAGCGTGACGATTGTCTGCACGGCAACCGCATGGAATATCGAGGCGGCGATGTCGGCAAGGGGTACGTTCCGGCTCACCAGATTCTGGATATCGGTCTTTGAGAATACTCCACAGCGGGCGGCAATGGGGTGTATGTGCTCTGCTTGCAGAGCCAGCCGGTTCAGTTGCTCGATGCTTACGCCCAGCAGAACAGCCATTTGGTCGATAAAGGCTCCGGTACCGCCGGCGCAGTTGCCGTTCATGCGCAAGTCTATGTTCTCGCCCTGGAAGAGTACCACTTTGGCATCTTCGCCGCCGATATCGATCAGGGCCGAGGCCGATGGATAGGTTTCCTGTGCATATCGGGTGGCGGCAACCACCTCCTGCGTAAATCCGGCTTGTAACTGCTCGGCCGTGCCCATGCCCACCGAGCCGGTCACGGCAATGGCAGTCGTGATGTCGCCCAACTGCTTTTTCGCCTCGTCGAAATAGGTGCAGAGCAATTGGTTTACCTGAGCGTTATGACGCTCGTAGCGCGAGAATACTACCTCGCCGTGTGGGTTTAGAATGACCATCTTGGCTGTCGTAGAGCCCACGTCTAATCCGGTTCTGTAATAGTTGGCCGTTTGCATGAGTCGATATGTTGAAGTTAAAAAAATCGGTGTTGTCTACTATGTTTGACACTGTTGTCAAACGCAAATGTAAACAGATATTCTCGAAATTGGAACGGCCTTTAATTTTTTTTAGCTTTTGTCTCTGCGGGTTTGCCGGATATGCTGAATTTCTGTTCGGATATTCCTATTTAACACAATTTGGTTATAACCGCTTGCGCATTAACATATATGATACACGATTTCCTATATATTTGCAACCGTGAAATAGAACACGATACGACTCTTCGCCGTGTGATGTTCGGGTTTAAAAAGGAAAGAAAGAGATGATTTACGTATTATTTATAGTCATTATGTTGGTGAGCTTTGCCGTACAGCGTACGTTGCAAAGCAAGTTTGAGCGTTATTCCAAGGTGCCCGTCCCCTATGGGCTTACGGGGCGCGACATCGCCATGCGCATGTTGCAGGAAAATGGAATCAATGATGTGAAGGTGACCCAGATCGATGGTCGCCTGACCGACCACTACAACCCCTCGACCCACACGGTCAACCTCAGTCGCGAGGTTTACTATGGCAACAGTGTGGCTGCCGCGGCCGTGGCGGCACACGAATGCGGCCATGCCGTGCAACATGCCCGGGCCTACTCGTTCCTGACCCTGCGGTCGGCGCTGGTACCCTTCGTGAGCTTTGCCTCGAACTGGGTACAGTGGATTCTGCTGATAGGTATCTTCACCATACAGGTCTATCCGACCATTATGTTTATCGGCATTATTCTGTTTGCCGCTACTACCCTGTTCAGTTTCATCACCTTGCCGGTTGAGATCAATGCCAGCCAGCGCGCATTGGCTTGGCTCAACCAGTCGGGCGTGACCGATGCCACCACGCACGACCAGGCGCAAGATGCCTTGAAATGGGCGGCTTATACCTATGTAGTTGCAGCTTTGGGCTCACTGGCTACATTGGTGTATTACATTCTTATATTCATGGGAGGGCGTCGAGATAATTAACAGATTGTTGTATATTTTTAACAAATTGTGCGATAGCCGTTGCTGGGGGTCTGGCAACGGTTTTTTTTATATAAAAAGGTAGATAAAAGTAGAACAAGGTTTGGTAAGTATTAGTGTTTTAACTAATTTTGTTCCCGTTTTAGTTCAATAGGGTTAAGATTCTAAGTGCGGAATCTTTTGTGTGATTGGGGATCGGAAACGATCATGTTGAAATATGAAAAAAGTTTTATTCCGTTTCTTGTTGTTGGCAGGTATTTTCCTGAACTTTCAACAAATTGATGCACAACGTGTTGCGTTAAAAAGTAACTTGATAGACTGGGCGACCTTGTCGCCGAATTTGGCGGTGGAGATGCGCCTCAACCAGAAATTGTCTCTCGATATCAGTGCAACGACTCACCCGTTTTCGTTTACGATTGCCGATATGAAGGCTACGCATGTGAGGCTTCAACCGGAGTTGCGCTATTGGTTCAACCGGCCGATGGCCCGCCATTTTGTAGGCGTCGGTCTTTTGGGAGGTCTATACAATGTGAAGTTTAACAAAAATTTTTATGAAGGCGATATTTTTGGAGTTGGGGTCTCGTATGGCTACGTATTCGTGCTAAGCCGACATTGGAATTTGGAAACGACGCTGGGTGTAGGTGTAGCCCGGTTGCGGGCTTTTAAATATCGGGAAGACGAGCAGAAGCCTGATACCCCCAATTGGTACAGGTGGTCGCCGATACCTATCCGGTTGGGTGTCACATTTTCCTATATATTCAAATGATTATAATTCGCAATTATGTTGAGTTTTAATAATAAAATCTACCTGCGTATTCTTGCGGGTATATTGCTTTTGGCGGTCACCTTACCGTTGTCGGCCCGTGAAATTAATGTGCGGGGAACGGTAACCAATCTCGATGACGAACCTTTGTATCGGGTGAGCATCTACAATGCGGCTACCAACAAGCTGGTTGGGGTTACCAACGAAGATGGAAAATATCTG
Organism: Barnesiella viscericola DSM 18177; assembly: GCF_000512915.1. GTDB lineage: Bacteria > Bacteroidota > Bacteroidia > Bacteroidales > Barnesiellaceae > Barnesiella > Barnesiella viscericola. Next base: position 1,514,083 of record NZ_CP007034.1, on the reverse strand, counting down.
GTGAAAATTGATTCGGAGGGCACCTTGCTCTTCTCGTCGCTGGGCTATGAAGAGAAGCAGGTGGCCGTGCGGGGTGAGTTGACTGTCAATGTCGAGCTCGAACCCTCGGCCGTTGCGCTGCAAGAAGTTGTGGTCTCGGCCAAGCGTATTACCGATAATGTGGTGCCCGAGCCTACCGATATCGAGGTGAAGGGTAACTACTTTCACATCAAGACCCGCGTGAAGATTCCCAAAGAACTCTTTTCGACCGATGCCCGCATGATTATCCAGCCGGGTATCTATAACGTGACACGGGGAAAGATGATCTTTCTCAGCCCGCTTGTCTTTGACGGGCAGGAGTATGCCATCACGCAGGAGCGCATGTATGACTACGATGTGAAGCAGGACCCGCTGGCCCAATATGTGAAAATCAAGGCTTCCTCGTCGCGGAAGGACGATTTGGTAGGATATAACGACTCGACTTATGTCGAGAATCCCAACGACGATTTCCGTTGCGACATGATGGTGGCCATGGAGAATTACAACCGGGTGCTGTATCGTGATACCTTTGTGATTGCCCGGGGGGTAGTCAACCCGTTGCGTTTCTTGAAATATGAGATACCCGGCAGTGCTGTGAAAGACGAGAGTTTCTTCCCGCAGCCCGAGATGCAGTTGCGCGATACGAAGGGAGATGTGAATCTGACCTTCCCGGTAAACAAAAGCCAATTGAATCTCAACGACGGAAACAATCGGGAAGAGATGAATCAACTGATAGCGCGATTGCGGGCGGTCGAGAATGACCCCAATGCCCGGTTGAAGAGCTTCTCGATTGCCGGAACGGCTTCGCCGGAAGGTAATTATGCAAAAAACGAGCAGTTGGCCCAACAGCGTATGTCGTCGGCCATGGAGCTTGTGTTGCAGGAGTTGAACGAGTCGACTCGCCGCCAACTCGAAATAGGCACGAATGCCTCGGTTGAGACCTGGGATCGGGTGGTAGCTCTGCTGCGTGCCGATGGAAAGAGTCAAGAGGCCGATGCTATACAGGCTGTTATCGACAAATATCCCGACGACCCCAATCGTCAGTCGCGCGGTGTCGTAGCGCTACCTTTTTACCGGCCGTTGATTACCGAGCAATATTTGCCGCAATTGCGTCGGGTAAGCTACGAACTGTTGTTTTCGCAATACCGTTACCTCACCGACGACGAAATCAAAGAACTCTATCGGGAGAACAGTGGAGACCTCACTCGAAACGAGTTCTGGCGGTTGTACAATATGGCCGATTCGACGGCCGAGCGTGAGGCTATCTGCCGACGGGCCTTGGAGGTTTATCCCAAGTTCCTGGTTGCTGCAACCGACCTGGCCGCGATGCTTATCGAGCAGGGTAAGCCCGATGCCGAATTGCTTGTACCGTATCTCGGCATGAAAGAGATACCCGATGAAACACGCCTCAATCAGGTAATTGCCTGGCTGTCGGTAAGGAAATTTGTTCAGGCCGATTCGCTGGCCGCCGAGCTGCCCGATACGGGAGCCTATCATAAAGCCAAGGTTTACTCGGCCGCATTGAACGGCCGTTATGAAGAGGTGATACAGGAGATTTCGGCCGAGTCGCCCTTTAACGAGGTGCTCATGTTATTGGCTATTAAGGCCAACGACCAGGCTTGGGAAAAGGCCAAACTGTTGGGTAATTCGGCTCGCGAAAATTATATCAAGGCCGTGGCGGCCAATCGTGTCGACGAAGTGGTGTTGGCGCTTTCCTATCTGGAAAGTGCATTCAAAAAAGACCCGTCGTTGCGTGATATAGCCAGCATCGATGGTGATGTACTGGATTTGTTGCAGGAAGACGAATGAGAGGAATAAGGTATGAAGATGAAATATAGTATGAGCGGTTTTGTAAAAGGGATTCGATGTGCAGGACTTGCGATAATACTGTGTACCGGAAGTGTGGCTGCACAGGAGTCGAGTCAGACCTCCGAACCCAAGCAAGAACAAAAAGAGGAAACCCAGTTCAACGGATTGGATTATATGTTGCAGAAACCGGCCAAGAATGAGCGGTTTGCCCGAAAGAAGTTTGGCGATCACCTTTTCGTTTCGGGCGAAGCCGGACTGATTATGGATCGTTCGGCCGGCTCGCTGTTTGCTACGCCCGGTTTGGGCCTTCGTTCAGGCTTGTTGGTAGGTGACTGGTTCACCCCGGTTCACGGTATACGATTGGGCCTGAATGCCGGTCTGCATAACGGCCTTGGCGGTAGTAATCCATATTTTGTAGGATTTTCGGCCGACTATCTGATGAATCTCACCTCGTTGTTGCACAAGGATAATCCGGCTCGTATGTTCGAGCTGATTGGTGTAGCCGGTGGCGAATATCAGTTGTTGTATCGGCAAGGAAACTGGACGCATGCGGGCGGTTTCCGGCTGGGTATGCAGACCCGCTTCAATTTCTCGCCGCTGACTTTCTTCTACCTTGAACCCCGGGTGGGTATCTACACCGATGGAATAGACGGGATAAAAACCTGGATGCGTTACGATTGGGAGGCTTCGCTCATGGCCGGTTTCGGTTATCGGTTGCTCTCGGCTCCGACGCGTCGGCACGAACCCTTCTGGGGAGCCGGTCAAGGCCTGTTCATTTCGGCGGCAGGGGGGCTGGCCTCTACCTTGACGAGTGCTTCGAATCTTCTGCTCGATCCGGGAGCTATGGTCATGGTCTCGTTAGGCGATCAGTTTACGCCGGTTTCGTCGTTGCGATTGTCGGGATTGGTACGCTATTTGAAAACCGGACAAGCCTATGACAAGTCTTCATTCGGAGTACAACTCGATTATTTGTTTAACATGCACGCTTTGTTTGGGGGATATGATCCCGGAAGGTTGTTCGAGATGTCGGGCGTGGTGGGTGCCGGTTACCACTCGGTAGCGGTCAACGACCACCTGAATACCCGATGGAGCGTGGGTGCCGGATTGCATGGCGAGTTTCGTCTTAATGATCACTGGGGCTTGTTCTTGGAGCCTCGTGTAGATGTATTTACCAATGGAGCATGGGCCGATGTACTGAGTGCTGTCGATCCCATTCCGTCGCTGTTGGCCGGTTTCACCTATCGGCCGGTAGCTCCTTCGCTCGACCGTTCGTCAATAACGGGTGATGAGTTTGACTGGCCCCGGGGTATCGGTGACCTCTACCTGACCTTGGGTGGCGGATTTGCCGGGGTAATGAAATCGTCGCTCTCCGAGCCCATACCCAATAAGGGCTATCGCCTGTTTGGCGGTTTGGGCACCTGGTGGAATCCTGTTTCGGGGGCCCGTCTGTTGCTCAATGGGTCGTCGATTAATGCACCCTATTCAACACATCACACCTGGGCCGTGGGAGGGCAACTCGATTATCTGCTCAACTTCTCGAACCTCTTTATGGGGTATGATCGCGAGCGCCTCTTCTCGCTGAGCGGTGTGGCCGGTCTCAACTATGACTATGTGTCGTCAGAAGGGTACTTCCAGCACACCTTGGGTGCCGGGGTGGGCTTGCAAGGCTCGTTCCGGATTAACGATATGTTCGATGTCTTTATCGAACCTCGATTGAATGTAGCGCAAAACAACCGCTGGGAGCACTCCCTGTTCTCTTCTGTCGACATGGTGCCGACTATTACGGCGGGTCTCTCCTATCATCTCTATGGATATGGTCGGACTCATGGTACCATGGAGAAGGCCGAGGAGTTCCGCAACGAGAATTTTATCGACCATCTGTTTTATGGTATAGGGGTAGGGGCTGCCGGTATTCTGCATCACGACTTGTTCAGCCGACCGCTCGACCGTATGGGCCCCACCGGTACTTTTTATTTGGGTAAATGGTTTACGGCGGCATCGGGACTTCGGCTCTCGGGGGCAGGTGGTGTGTATGGCGACTCTGAGCCCGGCTATCGCAAATTCGGACTTGTTCAACTCGACTATCTGTGGAATATCAATTCGACGTTGTATGGCTACAATCCGTCGCGCATCTTCGAGGCCAACGTGGGTGTGGGAGCCGTGCTCTCTTATGCAACCAGCAATCACCCCGGGTGGTATCCCGGTGCGGGAGTGAGCTTGCAGGGCCTGTGGAATGTCGGTTCGGGTGTAGGCCTGTTCATCGAGCCGCAGGTACGCGTTTTCGGTAAGAACTACTCGCGCGAGAGCTATGCCGGTATGCCGGTCGATCTGCTCACATCGGTCAATGTGGGTATTCAGTATCGACTCAACCAATATGATTATCGGGCCAATCATGCCGCTTACGACGAATCGGACAAATATTTCCTGTCGCTGGCCTACACGGGCCGGTGGCTGCGAGGGCTGGTTAACGGTTTCACGGGAGGATATGGTGCTGCCCTCTCGTTTGGCAAATGGTACACCCCGCTTTCGGCATGGCGGGTAGGAGTTGATTATGGTTATTATGATCAAGATCCTCAATACATGGCCTTGGCTTTTTCGGCCGACTATCTGTTCAACCTGTCGGCCTTCACGGCCGGTTATAACCCCAATCGCATCTTCGACGTCATTGTGCTGGGTGGTATCTATGGCGGAGCCGGTAACTATGAGAAGAAAAACGAGTTTGTCTATGGAGCGCGTGCCGGTATGCAGGGCCGATTCAATGTATCGTCGGATATAGACCTCTTTGTTGAGCCGCAAATCGTAGCCTCGCACATACCGCACAGCTACAACAATTTCGATCCCGAAGCTCGTGTATTGATAGGCCTTAACTATAAGTTGGGCGGGAAATCCGCAGCCGTAGGCAGCCGGGCTCCCGAGAAACGCAATTTCTTCTCGTTGTCGGTGGGTCCGTCGCTGTTTAGCGAAACAATCATGATGTCTCAATATCGCAAGGTTTCGGTAGGCACCGACCTCTCCTTCGGGCATTGGTTCACTGGAGCGTCGGGTGTATCGGTAGGATTGGGTTACGACTTTATCGCCCCCCACTCGTCCCGCACGCTCAATGTGGGCACGCTCCATGCCGACTATCTGCTCAACTTTACCTCGCTGCTCGATTCCGATCCCGACCGTCGTTTCCACCTGATTGGGTCGGTAGGTACCGGTCTGGGTTGGAGCAACTACAACAGCGAAGGCGGTGTGGGCTGGGTGGCCCGCGGCGGTGTACAGTTGCTCTGGAATGTGTCGCCATCGTTCGATTTTTATGTAGAACCATCGATGACCCTGTGGGACGACAAGCTGTATGACGGTGTACTCAATACCCACCACTTCATAGGGGTAGGGCGCGTTTCGCTGGGTACGGCCTATCGCTTCTGATATGACCCGAAACAAGATATAAGCGAGGCGTCGAGTCTGAGTTCCCGGACTCGACGCCTCTGTTTTTTTGATAGCCTTTGACCGGGGAAGAACGAACCGTCAACTATCTGCCGGCAAATGCGCACTATCTCACATTTTTCTCTTATCTTTGCGTGCAAAAGCCCGAGCCGTAACGGGTTGGCTCTGCTATAATGGGAGGCCAGGCCAGGAGGCCGGGGTGTAGATGAATGCGGGGAATTTCCCGTGACAATAATAAAATTGATGGAAATATGATGGCAAAACCTTCCATACCCAAGGGTACGCGCGATTTCTCGGTCGACGAGATGGCCAAGCGCAATTACATATTCGACACGATCAAACAAGTTTTCGCCCTCTATGGGTTCCGGCAAATCGAGACTCCGGCCATGGAGACCTTGCAGACCCTCATGGGCAAGTATGGCGAAGAGGGTGACAAACTGCTGTTCAAGGTGCTCAATTCGGGCGATTTCCTGTCCGACGTGACCGAGGCCGACCTGGCTGAGAGGAATCTCAACCGGCTGGCTGCCCGCTTGTGCGAGAAGGGTCTGCGCTATGACCTCACGGTGCCCTTCGCCCGCTTTGTGGTGATGCACCGCAACGAACTCACCTTCCCCTTCAAGCGTTATCAGATACAGCCCGTGTGGCGGGCCGACCGTCCGCAGAAGGGGCGTTACCGCGAGTTCTACCAGTGCGATGCCGATGTGGTGGGTTCCGACTCGCTGCTGAACGAGGTGGAACTTATCGAGATGATCGACGAGGTGTTTTCCCGTCTGGGCATACGGGTAGCCATCAAACTGAACAACCGCAAGATACTGAGCGGTATTGCCGAGTGGATAGGGGCTCCCGAGAAAATTGTCGACATTACCGTCGCCATCGACAAGCTCGACAAGATAGGTCTCGACAAGGTGAATGCCGAGTTGCTCGAGAAGGGACTGCCCGAGGAGGCTGTGGCCCGTTTGCAGCCCATCATTCAGTTGCAGGGCAGCAACGAGGAGAAGTTGCAGGTGTTGCGTCGCGAACTGGCCGGTTCGGAGACGGGTGTCAAAGGCATCGACGAGTTGAAGTATATTTTGCAGAAGCTCTCGGCCTCGCCCTTGCGCTCGACGCTCGAAATCGATTTGACTCTGGCCCGTGGCCTCAACTACTATACCGGCGCCATACTCGAAGTCAAGGCGCTCGACGTGCAGATAGGCAGCATCACGGGTGGCGGCCGTTACGACAACCTCACGGGCGTGTTCGGTCTGCCGGGTGTGTCGGGGGTAGGTATCTCGTTCGGAGCCGACCGCATCTTCGACGTGCTCAATCAGCTCGACCTCTATCCCAAGGAGTCGATGCAGTCGACCCAGGTGATGTTTGTCAACTTTGGCGAGAACGAGAGTCAGGCTTGTCTGGGACATCTGTCGCGGTTGCGGGCTGCCGATATACGGGCCGAAATCTATCCCGAGGCTGCCAAGATGAAGAAGCAGATGAGCTATGCCGACTCCATCGGGACCCAATATGTGGCTCTGGTAGGCGAGACCGAGATGGCTGCCGGCAAGATTGCACTGAAAAATATGACGACCGGCGAGCAGTCGTCGCTCACCATCGACGAGGTGATAGCCCTTTTCGTTTGATGGGTGGGGACTCCCGGAAGCAAAGAATAGCATAATAAAACGATAGACTGATAGAATCAATGAGCTCTAAATTGGAATACCCCGGCCTGAGCGACGCTGAGGTGCGGGCAAGTAGGGAGAAATATGGCGAGAACGTGTTGACACCGCCCGCCCGGACTCCCATGTGGAAACTTTTTCTGGAGAAATTCTCCGATCCCATTATCCGTATCCTTCTGGTGGCGCTGCTGCTCTCAATAGCGGTAGCCGTCTATCACGTGGCAACGGGCGAGGCCGGCATGTCGGCCCTGTTCGAGCCGGCGGGTATAGCCCTGGCCATTTTGCTGGCCACGGTGGTGGGCTTCCTCTTCGAGATGAGTGCCGCCCGCAAGTTCGATATTCTCAACCAGGTGAACGACGATCAGCCCGTGAAGGTGGTACGTGACGGTCATATCCTCGAAATTCCCAAACGCGACGTGGTGGTGGGCGATATCGTGATGCTCAACGCCGGCGACGAGATTCCGGCCGACGGTGTTCTGCTGAGTGCCGTCTCGGTACAGGTCAACGAGTCGTCGCTCACGGGTGAACCGATGGCCACCAAGACGACGGTCGAGGCCGACTTTGACAAGGAGGCGACCTATCCCTCGAACGCGGTGATGAACGGCTCGACCATGCTGGGCGGTTATGGCGTGATGCGGGTGACGCAGGTAGGCGATGCCACCGAGTATGGCAAGGTCTATACCGGCTCGCAGATTGAAAACAATACCCAGACTCCGCTCGACAAGCAACTCAATACGCTGGCATCGTTTATCACGAAGGCCAGCTATGTCATTGCGGCAATCATTCTGATAGCCCGCACGGCCATCTACCTCTCCGACCACCCGGTGCTCGACTGGCTCAGCTTCGGCAGCTATCTGCTCTCGACGGCCATGATTGCCGTGACCGTGATTGTGGTAGCCGTCCCCGAGGGGTTGCCCATGAGTGTCACCCTCAGTCTGGCCATGAGCATGAAGCGCATGTTGGCCAACAACAACCTGGTGCGCAAGATGCACGCCTGCGAAACGATGGGCGCGGCCACGGTAATCTGTACCGACAAGACGGGTACGCTCACACAGAATCAGATGCGGGTCAGCGAGGCCGACTTTGCCTATGCACCCGACTCGAATACGAAGGAAATTATCTACGAAGGCATTGCCGCCAACTCGACGGCTCACCTCGACGAGGGGGCCAACGGCGTGATGAAGGTGCTGGGCAATCCCACCGAGGGAGCCTTGCTGTTGTGGCTGGCCGACCAGGGTGTCGACTACGCCGCGTTGCGCAACCAGGCGCATGTGGTGGAGCAGCTCACCTTCTCGACCGAGCGCAAATATATGGCTACGGTGGTCGACTCGCCGCTGCTCAAACATCGGGTAGTCTATGTGAAAGGGGCTCCCGAGTATGTGATGAACTTCTGCTCCCAACAGATAACCGCGCAGGGACTTGTGCCGATGGAGAGCAGCCGTCCCGCCGTGGAGGCAAAACTGTTGCAATACCAGAATCAGGCCATGCGCACCCTGGGCTTTGCCTATGCGCTGGTGGGCGATGACGAGCCCTATTTCGTGGCCGGGCATCTGGCCCCCCATATCCGCCTCACCTTCCTGGGTGTGACTGCCATTGCCGACCCCGTGCGCAAGGAGGTGCCCGAAGCCGTGGCCGAGTGCTTGCAGGCCGGAATCCAGGTGAAGATTGTTACGGGCGATACCCCGGCGACGGCTCGCGAAATTGCCCGCCAGATTTCGTTGTGGAAGCCCGAGGACGGCGACCGCAACATCATTACCGGTCCCGAGTTTGCCAATCTCGACGACAAGACCCTGCTGGAACGTATCCCCGACCTGAAAGTCATTGCCCGGGCTCGCCCCATGGACAAGGAGCGGCTGGTGAAACTCTTGCAGTCGCAAGACGAGGTGGTGGCGGTGACCGGCGACGGTACCAACGACGCACCGGCACTCAATGCCGCGCAGGTGGGACTCTCGATGGGCGACGGCACATCGGTGGCCAAGGAGGCCAGCGACATCACCATCATCGACAACTCGTTCGGCAGCATCACCAAAGCTGTGCTGTGGGGACGTTCGCTCTATCGCAATATCCAGAAGTTCATACTCTTCCAGATGACCATCAACGTGGCTGCCTGTCTCATTGTCCTCATCGGGGCATTCCTGGGTACCGAGTCGCCTCTCACCGTCACGCAGATGTTGTGGGTGAACCTCATTATGGATACCTTTGCCGCCCTGGCCTTGGCTTCGTTGCCGCCCGACGAGCGGGTAATGCGCGACAAGCCCCGCCACCTGAACGACAACATCGTGACCCGTGCCATGGGCAAGGGCATCATCGGTACCGGCATCGCCTTTGTGTTGCTGTTGTTCGGCCTGTTGCAATACTTCAAGCACGTCGACGTCACCTCGATAGCCCAGTTCGACCTGCGGCTCTTCTTTGCCAATTTCTTCAATTTCACGCCCGTACACGAAGGTCTCACGCGATATGAACTCACCCTCTTCTTCTCCATCTTCGTATTCCTGCAATTCTGGAATATGTTCAATGCCAAGGCCTTTGGCAATGTGCAGTCGGCATTCAGCCGGTTGAACACCTGCAAAGGCTTCCTGTGGGTGACCCTCATTATCCTGGCCGGGCAGATACTCATCGTGAGTTTGGGCGGTTCGCTCTTCAGCGTGACCCCGTTGAAGCCCATGGATTGGGTCTATATCTTTGCCGCCACCTCGATTGTTTTGTGGATAGGCGAGATTTATCGACTTATTCGCCGGCTTGTGGCATAAATTGTTGATAAAAAATGCGTCGATTTGTTGCGTAGTCCAAAATAATCGTTTATCTTTGCACCGCATTTGACAAGCGGTCAATGCAAAAATAAACATGATGGCGAGATAGCTCAGTTGGTTAGAGCGCATGATTCATAATCATGAGGTCCCGGGATCATACCCCGGTCTCGCTACAAAGAGAGCTTCAGGAGACTGGAGCTCTCTTTGTATGGGGTCATTCCGCACATGATGCGGAATCCAGGGAATATCCGCAAAGGAAAATACCCGCAAGAGTCACTTGGCTGGGCCCCGCATCGAGGTGCGGGGTGACATGATGCGCATTGCGTGCATGGGAGACACACCCATCATTCCACGCCCCCGACGCGGTATTCAGAGAAATATCGGTAGGGGAGTATAAAAAAAGTTACATATTTTTATCTAAGTTAAAATAGATTTACTATATTTGAAGTGCAGGGGAGGGAACTGTCTGGCAATGTTAAAGGGGAACATGGGCTCTTTTTGTTTGTCGTTATGTTTATCTTTCTGTCTAACAAAGGGTATGTAAAAATAAAAGGCCTCTTTTTGCATGCTTTATGGAATAAAGGCCTTCATCTAAACTTCTTTTTATCATGAAAGACAAGTTATTTGCTTTTTTCGAGCCGTTATGGCAGTTTATCGACAACGGGTCGTTTTATCGTGAGCCCTTCCGTTGGTTGTATGTAGCTATTGCTGTCCTGAATTTGCTGTTCCCGTTGGTGGCCATCTTTGGGGCAATAGGCAGTGGTGTCTTCGAGTATATACCGGGGAAGGTTATTTTTGCCCTCATTTTGATATTTATTCTCATGATAGCCTTGGGCATTATGAGCTTTGTGCTCTGGATAAACAGGCAGAAAAAATTGAAAGAGCTGCTTTGTGAGGATAACGAGTTTGTCGCCATTCCCATGGTGTCGCATTTTATTCAGACCGTAGGCGAGTGGTTGGGCTTCTACATCGGCTTGTTTGGCTGTGTGGCATCGCTGCTGTTCCTGCTGTTTGGCGGCAGTGAGATGATGAACCAGTTGGGCGGAGCCAGCCTGTTGCCGTGGGGCACGGGTGTCGTGATGATAATCATGTACCCGATTATCGGCTTCCTCATTGTCGTTTCGGGCCGTCTGTTGGCCGAGTTGTACCGGGCCATGGCCTCGATTGCCAATAGTGCGAAGCGCATCTCGAATCGGGTGGCCGATGCCGCTCCGGCCGAGAGCGAGGCACCCGCAGAGGCTTCTCCCGCCGGTGAAGAATAACCTCTTTTAAGGATAAAGAAAAGAGCGGCAGGACTCCGTACGGGGGCCTGCCGCTGCTTGTATGCGGAGAAGGGGAGAAGGGGGGGAGGTTCTCCCGGTCGTTTTCTCTTGAGTCTGTTCAAGGGTGAGTTGGCCGGGGAGTCGGGTCAAGGCATGGGGGATACCTCGATTACCTCTTTTACCCGATAGACACCGTCGTATTCGGCGGCAAATCCTTCGGCCGATTTCCCGGCGTCGACCACTCGCAGCGAGGCTTTCACGGCGGTGTAGGGTTTTGCCTTCTCGCCGACGGCCTTTTCGTACAGAGGCTTCAGGGAATCGGTTTCGTCGATAATCCAGTATTCGGCCGTATCGCCGTCGGCAATAAACGAGCGCACCTCGTGCCCGATGATCAATCGCCCGTTCACCGTGAAGGAGAGCGGGGTCGCCGGTTGTATAAGAGTGGCCGGTATCGAACTTTGCGGACGGGCAAGGCTCATCACATAGTCGCCCTTTTTCAATACGAGGCTGTCGGCCGTGAGTTTGCCGATTTCGAACGTATCGGCAAAGGCGATGGTCTGGTGGTTGCCGATGCTTTCGCCCGAGAGGATAAGCCGGTCGCCCTCCCGACTCCACTGTTCGTATTGGAGGGTTGCCATGTTGATCGATGATGCTTCGCCGTTTTCTTTCAGGTCGATACCCTGTATGGCATCGGGGTTACCCGGTATCGGTTCGATCCATTGTCCCGTCAAGGAGGCTTTGTTCTGACAGGCCGAGGCCAGAATAGCAATAGCTGTCAAGGCCGTGAACATTTTTGTTTTCATTGTTGAAAAGTGTTTTAGGTTTATGGTACTTTCTGCAAAGCTATGAATAAAAAGGAATTTTGGTATCCCGATACCCCGGGAGAAAAGAAAGAATATACAAATGCGAGACGGTTTTAAGACAATTTAATGTATCGTAGCGCAGTATTGGCCTTTATTTTTGTTTTATCTTTATACGAGAAATTCGTGTAGAAAATATAGAATAGAAACTAAAACAAAAAGAACTATGAAAATGAAGTGTTTATATGTGGCTGTGGCTGCTGCCGTGCTTTCGTTGGCTGCGTGCCGCTCCTCAAAAGATGCCGTGTCGGTAAACGATCTCGACGGCGAATGGAATGTAGTGGAGATTCAAGGCCAGGCCGTGCAGGCCGAGTCGCAACCCTTTATCGGGTTTGATGCCCAAGACGGACGGGTATACGGTTATACCGGTTGCAACCGGCTGATGGGTGCTTTGACCCTCTCGAAACCCAATAAAATCGAATTGGGGCAGATGGCCTCTACCCTCATGGCTTGTCCCGATATGGAGACCGAGCGGCTCATGCTCAATGCGTTGGCCTCGGTGAAAAGCCTCAAGTGCTCGGGTAAGACGTTGGTGCTGTATGGAGCGGACAAAGAGCCGGTGATGCTGTTGCAGAAGCGTTTCGAAGTCGTGCCCCTATCGAGCCTGAAAGGCGACTGGCGTGTGGTGAGCCTCTACGGAGCCGCTTTGCCCGAAGGCATGGAAACCGTGCCAGCACTCAACTTCGACGTGACAGCCAATCGGGTAACCGGCAATTCGGGTTGTAACCGGCTTTCGGGTGCGATTAACCACGACGGGGCCGACGAGAACTCCATCTCGTTTGGCAACGTGGCCTCTACCCGTATGGCCTGCCCCGACATGGATACCGAGAATCAGGTACTCTCGGCCCTCAACAGCGTGCGTTCCTACGGTCTGCTCGACAACGGCCGTCTGGCACTCATGAGCGAGGGTGGCACGATTGTGCTCGAGTTGGAACGGAGCAAATAAACTTTCGTAACGATATAATTGCATACACGAAGGGCTGTCTTTCCCGAGGGGGGAAGGACGGCCCTTCGGCTTTTTGGGAGATGGGAGAGTACGGATTTTGGTGGCATGTTTTGTGGGCAATGGACGAAAACATTTTTCTTAAAATATTGGATAAGTAACTATGTAGAGTATTAGTTGTATCTACAGTTTCGGTATAGGAAGTCACCCCGCACTTGATGCGGGGTCCAGTTACGGAACTCTTTCAGGTATTCCTGGATTCCGCGTCGTGGCGTGGAATGACGCGGTAAATCACGGAGAGGAGTGGTGGCATTGCATTGTTTTTATGGACTTGGTACGGAAGTTCCGAAGATTTTTTTACTTTTGTTACATAAAGAAAGATTGCCGGGCATTTCGTCGGCACCAAACAGATAACCATGACACACTAAAAACAGATAAAGATGAAAAAATGGATTGCAACGCTTGCATGCTTCTGCCTGCTGTCTGTGTCGGCGCAGGCCCAGAAGTATGTACCTACCCCCGAGAATCTTCAGAACAGGAAAGAGTTTGCCGAGAGCCGGCTGGGTATCTTTATCCACTGGGGCCTGTACAGCACCTTTGCACAGGGTGAGTGGTATATGAACAATGCCAGTGTCGACGCCCGCGAATATGCCAAGGCCATGAACGGCTTTTATCCCCACCGTTTCGATGCCCGCCAGTGGGTGTCGGCCTTCAAGGCTGCGGGGGCGAAATACATCTGTTTCACCACCCGGCATCACGAGGGCTTCTCCATGTGGGATACCCGGTGGTCGGACTATAACATCATGAATACGCCCTACGGCAAAGACATCGTGCGGCAGCTGGCCGAGGAGTGTCACCGCCAGGGCATCAAGCTGCACCTCTATTATTCGCACATCGACTGGACCCGCGAGGACTATCCCGCAGGCCGTACGGGCCGGGGGACCAAGCGGCTCGACCGCGCCGACTGGCCGGCATACTATCGCTTCATGAACAACCAGTTGACCGAGTTGCTCACCAACTACGGCGAGATCGGGGCCATCTGGTTCGACGGCTGGTGGGACCACGACGTGGATTCCGTCCCCTTCAACTGGGAGCTGGAGGAGCAGTATAAGCTCATTCACGACCTGCAACCCGGCTGCCTGGTGGGCAACAACCACCATCAGACTCCCTTCGAGGGCGAGGACATCCAGATTTTCGAGCGCGATGTGCCGGGCGAGAACAAAGCCGGACTTTCGGGACAGGACATCAGCGCCTTGCCGCTCGAGACCTGCCAGACCATGAACCACTCGTGGGGGTACCGGGTGACCGACCAGGAGTATAAATCGACTCGGGAGCTTATCCAGCTGTTGGTGCGCACCTCGGGCAAAGGGGCCAACCTGCTGCTCAACGTCGGCCCGCAACCCGACGGTACGTTGCCCGAGGCTGCCTTGACCCGTCTGGCTGAGATGGGGCAGTGGCTCGACCGCTATGGCGAGTCGATCTATGCCACCGTGGCTGGCGGCTATCGCGATGGCGACCGCATCATCACCACCCGCAACGGCAACACGCTCTATGTGCATCTGCTCGATGCGTCTATCGACCGGGTGAGTATGCCCCTGACGCAAAAGGTGAAACGTGTCGAGGTGCTGGGCGAGGGTACCCGCATCGACTATAAATATAAGAAGGGTGTGCTCGACTTTGCCGTCGACATACCCGACGATTGCATCGACTACGTGGTGAAGGTGACGCTTAAATAAAGGTGTTGTTCCCATAAGAGCCGGTTGTCCGGCCAGGAAAATAATGCACAGGGCCTCTATCCCTTCATGTGGGATAGAGGCCCTGTGTTTGTTTTGGAAGAATGGGGGGTTATTTCCAAGCCGTGGCCTGTTCGGTGATTTCGGCGTCGCCCATGGTGCATTGTTCCAAGCTACCCTCTTTGACCTGAATGCAGAGGTAGAGCATACTCGTGGCCGATGTGCAGCGCAGCGAGCGGTTGCAGTGCGTGGCAACCCGCACGATCGAGCCCTCGGCGATGGGGAAGGCGGTATCGTCGACCTGGAAGTCGCCCGAGCCGCGCAGCACGATGTAGACCTCTTCGTTCTCTTTGTGGCTGTGGAAGAAGGGCACGGCCTCTCCCGGATTGAGCGTGCCGAACGAGATTTCGCAACCGGTGGTCCCGATACAATCTTTCACGAATTGTTTCCCGGTAAAGGCGCTCAGGTCGCCTACCGTGGCGTGGGTGAATTTTTCGCCCGCGTCGATTTTACGAATAGTTTCCATATCCTGTAAATTAAAGGTTGGTTATAGGTTACTAATAATAACTTTATTATTTTTGTGGTGCGAAGATGGTTGTTTCTCTCCTCCCTTGCAAGAAGGCACAGCGAGATAGGTAAGTTACACCGAGGTAACGAATGCAGAGAATCAGTTGGATATAAAATGTTAAATAAAATGAAAACATTCCTTCACACCGGGGTTTGTCCCGTGCGGGATATTTTGAGCCGTTTGGGTAGCAAGTGGTCGGTTCTGGTACTTGAAACCCTGCATGAAAACGGCACGATGCGTTTCAACGACATACAGCGCTCGCTGGGCGATATTTCGCAGCGCATGCTCACCGTCACCCTGCGGTCGCTCGAAGAGGACGGCATGCTCACCCGCCGGGTCTATGCCGAGATACCGCCCCGGGTGGAGTACACCCTCACCGAGCGGGGACAGAGTTTCATGCCGGTGCTCAGCCAGGTGGTGGGCTGGGCCTTCGAGCATGCCGACGATATTCTGGCTTCGCGCGCCGCGATGCAGACCGACCGCCCGTGAGGGGAGCATCGACCACTCCCGGTATTGAGTTGTGCGACAGGGCATAGCCCTTTTTTGAAACATTTTTGATAAATCCTGGTTACCGAATCGTAACAGATGTTATGTGCTCCTTCACACATCTGTCACATCTTCGTATTGCCTTACCGATACCTTTGCCGGCGAAAAGGAAAAGAAAAAGGTAAGGATATATGTGTAAAAACAGATTATTGACGATTGTTTTAGGTTTTGTTTTCTCTATCCAGATTTTTGGATATGCGGCGACCACCGGATCGATTGTCGGAAGTGTGAAGGACAAGAAGAGCGGTGAGGCCATCATAGGCGCCACCATACAGGTCGAGAACTCGTCGGTTGCGACGGCTACCGACATCGACGGACACTTCGAGTTGACTCATGTTCCCACCGGCAAGCAGACGATTGTTTGCCGTTATTTGTCTTATAAGACGGCTCGCATTCCCGTCGAGGTGACGGCAGGACAGAGTGCCGCCCCGCTCGACATCGAGATGGAGGAGGACGGGGTCGCCCTGCAAGAGGTGGTGGTCTCGACCTACCGGCGCAACGACACCGAAACGTCGCTCATCGAAGGCATGAAGGCTCAGCTTCAAGTGGCGAGCGGTATCTCGTCGCAACAGATTGCCAAGACGCTCGACCGCGACGCCTCGGAGGTGGTGAAGCGGGTACCGGGCATCTCGATACTCGACGACCGCTTTGTGGTGGTGCGCGGGTTGGCCCAGCGATATAACAACGTGTGGATCAACGGGAACACGGCTCCGAGTTTGGAATCGGACAGCCGGGTCTTCTCGTTCGACATGTTGCCCAGCTCGCAAATCGAGAGCATGATTATCTACAAATCGCCCGCGCCCGAGATTCCGGCCGACTTTGCCGGCGGCTTCATTCGCATCGCCACCAAGAGTCTGCCGTTGCGCAACTCGGTGCAGGTGAACTATACAACCGGGTTCAACACCAACACGCAGTTCACCAAGACTCGACTCAACCCCGGTAGCTCTACCGACTGGCTGGGATTCGATCTGAGCAAACGTCCGCTTTCGAGCAGCATACCCTCGCATCTCGATATGGCCGGCAGCGACCCGTCGGAGGTGATGCGGCTCACGCGGTCGTTCAACTCCGACTGGCGGGTGAAGAGTTTCATACCCACCCCCGACCAGCGTCTCTCGCTCACCGTCAACCGTCGCTTCGACACCGAGGGGGGCACCGAGATAGGTATGACTACCTTTATCAATTACAGCAACACCTACAAGACGATACAGGATATTCAGAATTCCCGCTTCGGCGTCTATTCGTCGGAGGCCGACAAGCCGGTCTACCTCGACGACTACATTGACAACCAGTACTCCAACGACGTGCGGGTGGGTGCCATGCACAACTGGTCGTTCATCTTCAGCGACCGTAACAAGTTGGAGTTCCGCAACCTCTTCAACATGCTGGGCAAGAACCGCCTGACCGAGCGTACCGGCGAGCGCAACATCAGCAGCCCCTTCTACCGCGAGGAGACCGAGATGCTGTATCAGTCGCGTCTCACCTACCTGGGGCAGTTGGCCGGCAGCCATTTCCTCGACGAACACAAAGCTCACTCCCTGTCGTGGAACGTGGGGTACAGCTATGCCTACAAGACCGAGCCCGACCGCCGTATCATTGTCAACCAGGCCGGTATGAGCGAGGGGGCCGACGTGTCGCAGTTGAAGGTGGGCAACGAGAAAATATCGCGCTACTTTCAGTCGCTCAGCGACCACCTCTTTTCGGGTAGTGTCGACTACAAGGGGGCGGTCAACCTGGGGAGTATCCGTTCGACCGTCAAGGGGGGATTGATGAGCGAGTATCGCACCCGCAGCTACACGCCCCGCGAGTTTGTCTACCGCTATGATAATCTGACGGTGGCCGAGCGTCAGGAGTACCTCTATCTCCCCTACGAAGAGATGATGAGCGATGCCTGGCTCAGTGCCGACAAGGTCTATATCGACGAGATTACCCAGAAGACCAACGCCTACGATGCCACCAACCTCTACGGCGCCGGTTACGGAGCCATCGAGTTGCCCGTAGGCCGTTTCAATATCTACGCCGGTGTGCGTCTCGAATACAACCGGTTGCGCCTCACCCGCGACAAATCGATGTCGGTCGAGCAGGTATTGAAGACCAGCCGCGACTATGTCGACCTCGATCTGCTGCCGTCGGTCAACGCCACCTATAATTTCAACGAGAAGCACCTGTTGCGGTTGGCCTACGGCCGTTCGCTCAACCGGGCCGAGTTCCGCGAGGTGTCGCCGGCCGTCTACTACGATTTCGACCTCTTCAACGAAATCGGCGGTAACGAGGACTTGAAGACCTGTAAAATCGATAACCTCGACTTCCGCTACGAGTTCTATCCCGAGCGGGGCGAGCTGGTGAGCGTCGGTATCTTCTACAAGCACTTCGACAACCCCATCGAGTGGACCTTCATCGACATGGGCGGAACCCTGCGATACAACTACGAGAACGCCCTCTCGGCCCAGAGTCTGGGTGCCGAGGTGGAGATACGCAAGAGTCTCGATTTCATCGGCATGCGCAATTTCAGCCTGCTCTTCAATGCCACGTTGATCAAGAGCAATGTGCGGTTCGACGAGTCGGGCATCATCAAGACCGAGGACCGGCCCATGCAAGGCCAGTCGCCCTACATCATCAACGCCGGACTCTACTACCAGAACGAGAAGTGGGGACTGATGTCGTCGCTGCTCTACAACCGGCTGGGCAAACGTATCATCGGCATAGGTAAGTCGAACAGCACCAACCACGACGTGAGCGTGAATATCCCCGACACCTACGAGATGCCCCGCAACAGCCTCGACTTCACCATCTCGAAGAAGCTGGGCAAGCTCATCGAGCTGAAAGCC
The DNA here is from genome assembly GCF_000512915.1 of Barnesiella viscericola DSM 18177. Taxonomy (GTDB): domain Bacteria; phylum Bacteroidota; class Bacteroidia; order Bacteroidales; family Barnesiellaceae; genus Barnesiella; species Barnesiella viscericola. The sequence goes on along the minus strand of NZ_CP007034.1, from coordinate 1,495,691 downwards.
GGTGTGAAGGATATTCTGGCCGAGAAGATCGTCTATAAGCAATTCCCCCAGTTTGTCGATGCTGCCGGACAGCTGCAAAAGCGCGAGCAGACGACGAAATCCTACCGGCCGGGTCGCTCGGTAAGCGTGGGAATCACATTCAGTTTCTGATAAAAACCCTTTTCTATAATACTAATTAAAAAGAAAGTAAAGATGAAAAAACTATTCAAAACGATTGCCTTCGTATGTTTGGCAGCTATGACAGTAGTAAGTTGTGATGAGAGTAACGACGAACCCGTCGTTCCCAGCGGTTCGAGCTACGACCTGGGCGATGGTTCCGATGCGTATGAAATTAAGGAGGACATGACCTTGACCTATCCCAATACCTACAACCTGCGCGGATTTGTGTATGTGACCGACGGGGCCACGCTCACCATCGAGCCGGGTGTAGTCATCAAGGGCGAAAAGGCCTCGAAAGCCACGCTGATTGTTGAGCGGGGCGGTAAACTCATCGCCGAGGGAACGAAAGAGCGTCCTATCGTCTTCACGTCGGCTCAGGCTCCCGGTAACCGCAAACCCGGTGACTGGGGCGGTATTATCCTCCTGGGTAAAGCCAAGAACAACAAGGGCGAGCAGACCATCGAGGGTGGCGTGCGCAGCCAGCACGGTGGTAACGACAATGCCGACAACTCGGGTATCTTGAAATATGTACGTTGCGAGTTTGCCGGTATCGAGTATTCGGTCGACAACGAGATTAACGCCATCACCTTCGGGTCGGTCGGCAGCGGTACGACGGTCGATTACGTACAGGTATCCTACTCGGGCGACGACTCTTACGAGTGGTTCGGCGGTGACGTGAACTGCAAGCACCTTGTGGCTTTGGGTACTTGGGACGACGATTTCGATACCGACAACGGTTTCTCGGGCAAACTGCAATTCCTGGCCGCTCTGCGCGACCCGAAAATCGGTGACAAGTCGGCCTCCAACGGCTTTGAGTCGGATAATTGCAGCGACGCCGCTACCATCGAACCCTACACCTCGTGTGTATTCTCCAACGTATCGCTCTTCGGTCCCGTGGTCGATCCCGCCAACTATACCGACGAGGCCGGTGTGAACGGCAGCAATACCGACGCTCACTTCCAGGCAGCCATGCACCTGCGCCGCAACACACAGTTGAGAGTCTTCAACTCGGTATTTGCCGGATTCCCTCTCGGTCTCATCATCGAAAACGACAAGAACTCGACGACTCAGGATTTTGCCACGGCCGGGAAACTGGTGGTATCGAACTGCCTCTTTGCCGGTATGGTCAAGAATTTCCAAGACGCCCAATACTGGGAGAACAACACGCCGTATAGCCCCACCGATAACGGTGCCTTTACCGACAGCTACTTCAACCGTGCCGACGGCAAGAACCACGCTTATGCAGCTATCGCCGACCTCAAACTGCAAGGCAACCCCCAGAACCTGACCGATTTCTGCATGATTCCTGCACAGGACAGCCCGCTGGCTACTCAGGCTGCCGATTGGAGCAACCCGCTGGTAGCTTCGGGATTTGAGCAGGTTTCCTACATCGGTGCCTTCTCGCCCAGCGAAACGGCCGACAACAACTGGATGACCGGCTGGACCAACATGGACCCGCAGAACACAGTTTATTGATACAACACAATCTGATTTAATCTGATTCAGTCTAATACGAGTTGTGAGGATATGCCCTTCGTGGAGAAGGGGGTATCCTCACTTGTTTTGTGAGGTGTGCCAGGCATCGACAGCCTTCTTGACCGAGCCGTGCAGGAGCAGCAGCCGCTTGGCCTGCTCGTAGTCCAGCCCCAACTCGTCGGCCACCATGCGGGTGCCGCGGTCGACCAGTTTCTGGTTGGTGAGTTGCATGTTGACCATGCGGTTGCCCTTGACCCGTCCCAGCTGGATCATGACCGAGGTTGATATCATGTTGAGTATCATCTTCTGACCCGTGCCCGATTTCATGCGGGAGCTGCCGGTGACAAATTCGGGGCCCACGATCATCTCGATGGGTACGTCGGCTTCGTGGGCGATGGGCGAGTCGGGGTTGCTCGAGATGGAGGCGGTGAGAATGCCGTGAGCCCGAGCGGCCCGCAGGGCTCCCACCACGTAGGGGGTCGTGCCCGAGGCGGCGATGCCGATGACTGTGTCAAGGTTGTTCACCCCATGTTCCTGCAACTCCTCCCAGCCGCGGTTCATGTCGTCCTCGGCATTCTCCACGGGGTTGCGCAGAGCGGTGTCGCCGCCGGCAATGAGCCCGATGACCAGCGAGGGGGGCATGCCGAAGGTGGGGGGAATCTCCGAGGCGTCGAGTACTCCGAGGCGCCCGCTGGTACCGGCACCCAGGTAGAAGATGCGTCCGCCCTGTTTCATGCGGGGGACGATTTGGGTGACGAGTTTCTCGATTTGGGGTATGGCCTTTTGTACGGCCAGTGCCACCTTCTGGTCCTCGGTGTTGATGTCTTGCAGGATTTCCCGCACCGATTTCTCTTCGAGGTTGTCGTACAGCGAGGGTTGCTCGGTAATCTTGACGAATGCCATGGCGTAGTGGTTTACAGGTTGGAGTGATAGGTTACGAGTCCTTCCAGCGGACTTCTGACGATGTGCCCCAGCTCGATTTGCAGGGCGCGGGCAGCCTCGTCGAGCACCTCGCGATAGTAATAGGCGATGGAGCCGGTGAAATGGACTTTTACTCCGCGGTAGTCATATTGCATGACGTTACGGGTGAAGAAGCTCTTGAAGCTGTTGAGGACGAGCCTGTGTATGCAGGGCTCGTCGATGTGCTCGATGAGGAAGGGTGAGAGCGAGGCGAGGAAGCGATTGGGGAAGGGTTGCTTGTAGACCCGCTCCAGAATGAGTTGCGGGGTGAGGTCGAAGCGCTTGAAAAAGGCCTCCTTCAACGGCGCGGGCAGCTGGTTTTTGAGGCAGTCGCCCACCAGCAGTCGGCCTAGTACGGCGCCGCTCCCCTCGTCGCCCAGCACGTAGCCCAGGGGCGACACGTTGGCGGCAATCGTCTGCCCGTCGTAGTAGCACGAGTTCGACCCCGTGCCCATGATGCAGGCAATGCCCGGCCGACGGCCGCAGAGGCTGCGGGCCGCTCCCAGCAGGTCGCTCCCGATTTCGACGGGTACCGGCAGATGGCGGGTGATGGCTTGCTCGACCAGGCGGTTCTTCTCGGGGAAGGCACAACCGGCTCCGTAGAAATGCACCTCGTGGGGCATCGCACCGTCGAGGGCGGGTATCAGCCGTTCGTGAACGATGCGGCTTATCTCCTCCTCGGTCTGGAAGAAGGGGTTTATCCCTTCGGTCGTTATCCGTTTGACCAGCGAGCCGTTGTGGGCCAGCGCCCAGTCGGTCTTGGTCGAACCGCTGTCGGCAAGTAGAATCATATCGCTCATCTCTTTATCGGGTTGGAGCCGCTCCCGCGTCGAGCGGGCGGCTTGTGGTTATCAGGCTTTTGGTTTGGGTGTTGTACATTGGTCTACCAGATAGACAATCGAGAGGTAGGGAACCCCTGAGTTGGTGGCCAGTCCTATCTCGCAGGTGCGGCTGTTGGAGTAGCCGGTCTTGACACCGGCCTTTTCGAGTTGCGGCCGCAGTTTGCGCAGGGCGTAGGCGTTCACCTCGGGGTGGGTGAAACCCCGGTCTCCGGCGAAACCGCAGCAGCCCACCTCTTCGGGCACGACGACGTGGCGCGAGCAGAGGCTGGCCAGGTCGACGAGCATCTGACCCAGGTTCATCTTGCGCATCGAGCAGGTGATGTGCACGGCTACGGGGTCGTCGATGGGGTGGAATTGCAGCTTGTCGCGCAGGAAGGTGTAGATGAACTCGACCGGCTCGTAGAGTTTGACCTGGGTCATCACTTCGCGCATGCGGTGCAGGCAGGGGCTCTGGTCGCAGAGTACGGGGTACCGGCCCTGCTGGCTGGCCTCGTAGAGTGCATCTTCCAGCTCGGCCGACTTGCGGTCGGCAATATCCATCATGCCCTTGCTCTCCCAGATGGTGCCGCAACAAAGGTTCTTCATGTTCTTGGGGAAGATGACCTCGTAGCCTGCTTTTTGCAGCAGGGCCACCGTCTTGTCGATAAGCGGTGTAGGGTCGGGCGAGTTCTTGGCCGGGCCCATGGTCTGGTTGATGCAGCTGGGGAAGTAGACCACCTTCAACGCCTCCTCGTGCTGGGGTATGGCGTGCGGGTAGTAGGGCTTGGGCATGGCCGGGGTCCAGAGCGGGAATCCCAGGCGGTGGAGCGAACGGCCCACGGCACTCATGGCCTTGTCGCCCAGCAGGGTGTGAGCCGTGTAGGCCAGGTAGAGCACGGGGCGGATACTCGATTTCGTACCGGCAAAGTGGCGGGCCACCCAGTCGCCCGTCTTGTAGCCGAGGCTGCCGGCCGGCAGATTCTCCTGCCGCAGGTCGTGGGTGAGGTCGCCCACGCTGATGCCCATCGGGCACGACATGGAGCAGAGTCCGTCGCCGGCGCAGGTGGCGTTGCCCAGGTATTTGTATTGTTTCAGCAGAGTGTGCATGAGGGCGAGGCTCTCGGGGGTGGCCAGTCGGCTCAGCCGGGAGATTTCTCGGCGAATGACGATGCGCTGGCGCGACGAGAGCGAGAAGCCGCAGGTGAGGCAGTTCACCTCGCAGAAGCCGCATTCAATGCAGCGGTCCACGTGCGGGTTGGTGAGTGGCATGGGCTTGAAGTGTTTCAGGTGGCAGCGCGGGTCGTCGTTGAAGATGACGCCGGGGTTGAGTAGCCCTTTGGGGTCGAACAGCTCTTTGACCGCCTTCATGAAGGCAAAGGCCTTGTCGCCCCATTCGTAGCGCACGAAGGGAGCCATGTTGCGGCCCGTGCCGTGCTCGGCTTTGAGCGAGCCGTCGTATTTGTCGACGACGAGTGTCTTGACCTCGTCCATCAGTTTCTCATACCGGGCTACCTGCTCGGGCGAGTCGAACGACTGGCTGATGATGAAGTGGTAGTTGCCTTCCAGTGCGTGGCCGTAGATGCAGGCGTCGGAGTAGCCGTTCCGTTCGAGCAGGGCTTGCAGGTCGGAGGTGGCTTCGGGCAGGTCGTCGATGGGGAAGGCCACGTCCTCGATGAGCACGGTGGTGCCCAGTTGACGGGTGCCGCCCACCGAAGGGAAGATGCCCGAGCGAATGGCCCAGTATCGGGAGTACTCCTCGGGCTTGTCGGTGAAGTGTATGGGTGTGGCGGTCTGGAAGGGTGCCAATATCTTTTTGATGGCTTCGATGTGAGCCTGCAACTCCTCGGGAGTATCGGCCTTGGTCTCGGTGAGTACGGCAGTGAGCCCCTCGCCGGTGGTGTCGCCTACTGAGGCGAGCGATTTCTTGTCGAGCATCTCGGCACTGAATACGGGACCCTGCTTCATGGCCACCACGGTGTGACAGGCCTCCTTGATGTCGTTGAAGTAGAGCATGGCGCTGGCCGAGCAGGGGTAGTCGTGCTCGGTCTTCATCGTGACCTCCGAGAGGAAGGCGAGGGTACCCTCCGAACCCACCATGAGGTGGGCGATGATGTCGAACGGGTCGTCGTAGACCACGAAGGGCAACAGGTTGAGACCGGTCACGTTCTTGATGGCATATTTCTTGCGGATACGATCGCTCAGAGCCTGGTCGGCCCGTATGTCGTCGCGCAGCTCGGCGATATGTTTCAGGAAGGGGGCATGGCTCTGCTCGAAGGCCTGGCGACTTGCGGCGTCGCCTGTGTCGAGCCGGGTACCGTCGGCCAGAACGATTTTGGCCGAAATCAGCTCCTTGTCGCTGTTGGCGTGGGTGCCGCAGTTCATGCCCGAGGCGTTGTTCATGACGATGCCGCCCACCATGGCCGACTTGACCGAGGCGGGGTCGGGGGCGAACTTGCGGCCGTAGGGTTTCAGAATCTCGTTCACACGGGCCCCGATGATACCGGGTTGCAGGGTAATCTGGCTGTGGTCGTCCGAGAGGGTGTAGTGCTCCCAGTTCTTGCCGGCCACAATCAGTATCGAGTCGCTGATGCTCTGTCCCGAGAGCGAGGTCCCGGCCGCCCGGAAGGTCACGGGCAGGGCGTATCGGTCGGCCAGCGTCAAGAGGCGGGCCACCTCCTCTTCGTTTTTCGAGCGGATAACAATCTGGGGAATCAGACGATAGAAGCCGGCATCGGTGCCCCATGCCAGTCGGCGCAATTCGTCGGTATAAATACGGTCTTTGGGAATGAATCTCTCGACCTCTTTCAAATAAGCACTGTATTTTGAATCTTTCATCTCGGTTGATTTTAAATAATACGACCGACGTGACCTTCCCTCGGAACGGTCACGGTTCTTTCACGCTTGTAGAATCTGCATTCGGCAGGACAAAATTATATACTTTTTTGATTCTGCGGGTTACCTTTTGGGTTGTTTTGGCTTTATTTAGCGCACGTCGGTCTTCTTCCGGCCATAGTCGGGGTCGATTTTGAGGAAGGCGCACACGGCGATGGTGGCTACACAGCAGATCATCACCCAGTTGAAGAAGTGTTTGTAGCCGATGAGCTCCTGCAACCAGCCGGCCGCCATGCCCGGCAGCATCATGCCCAGCGCCATGAAGGCGGTGCAGATGGCGTAGTGGGCGGTCGAGTGCTCGCCTTCGGAGAAATAGATGAGGTAGAGCATGTAGGCGGTGAAGCCGAACCCGTAGCCGAACTGCTCGATGAAGACACAGAGGTTGATGACCCACAGGCTGTCGGGTTGGGCGTAGCTGAGGTAGACGAAGGTGGCACAGGTGAGCGAGATGCTCCAAGCCATGGGCCACAGCCACCGGCGCAGTCCGCCTTTGGCGGCTACGATGCCGCCGATGATACCGCCCAAGGTGAGCCCCAGTATGCCGATGGTGCCGTAGACCAGTCCCACCTGTCCCGTGGTGAGCCCCAGCCCGCCCATCTCCCTGGGGTCGAGCAGGAAGGGGTTGATGAGTTTCACCAGCTGGGCCTCGGGCAGCCGGTAGAGCAGCATGAAGAGCAGGGCTATACCGATCTGTTTCTTGCGGAAGAAGGAGACGAAGGTGGCCAGGAACTCCCGGAAGATGTTCGAGGCGGTGGCCCGGCACACGGCCCGGTCGGCGGCGGGACGGGGCAGAATGTATTTGTGGTAGAGGCCGATGGCGATGAAGAATCCGGCCAGGACGAAGAAGGTAATCGACCAGGCCAGGGCTATCTGGCCCGAGGTCCCCTCGAACGAGGCGGTCGATGCCTGTCTCAGCTTCGGGTCGGTCTGTATGGCGATGTAGGCCGGCTTGTCCCAGTTGGCCTCGGTAAATTCGAGCCGTTCGCCTTGCGTGATGAAGATGCTCCGGTCACCCCGTTGGAACACGGTGTTGAGCACGACGGTCTCGCCGGGGGCCGGTTTCTGCGAGAGGCACACCTTTACCACCCCGATGTTGCCGGAGAGGGGGTGGCGGCTCGTCTCCCGCTTCTCGCCGAAGGTCTCGCGGATAAAGTGCTCGAACCGGTTGAGCGACGGGGCATTGTTCCCTGCGGCGAGTGTGGCGGCAGAGGCGGTTGGCGCGGCGACGGCAAAGCCGTTGGCGATGTTCTGCCGGGTGACCCACGCATTCACCGAGTCGACCCGGGCGGGATCGGCTTCGGTACTTATTTCGAGCACGGCGGGTGTGGCTGTGAAGTGCATCTTGCCGGTGCCGGTATCGGTCGTGTGGAGGGTCGAGGGGAGCGCGGTCTCGCTGGCATATTGCGGCCCGGCCTGCACGTCGAGCGTGAGGGGGGTGAGGCCGGTACTCGATTCGAGCCACCCGGCGAGAATGACCAGCAGCCCCTGCCCGGCGATGGTGGCCACCCGGTAGAAGGTGCTGCGTATGCCCACATACATGGCTTGCCGGTGCGAGTCGAGGGCCAGCATGTAGAAGCCGTCGGCGGCGATGTCGTGCGTGGCCGAGCTGAATGCCACCAGCCAGAAGATGGCCAGCGTGATCTGGAAAAAGTGTGGGGCGGGAATGGTGAATGCGATACCGGCCAGTCCTGCCCCGACGAGCATCTGCATGGCGACGACCCACCACCGCTTGGTCTTCAACAGGTCGACAAAGGGGCTCCAAAAGGGCTTGATGACCCACGGCAGGTAGAGCCAGCTGGTGTAGAGGGCGATGTCGGTATTGGAGATGCCCAGCCGTTTGTACATGATGACCGAGATGGTCATGACGGCCACATAGGGAAGCCCTTGTGCAAAGTATAGGGTGGGTACCCAGCCCCAGGGCGATCTGTTTCTCGACGAGTGTGTGTGCATGGTGTCAGTATATTTTTTCGAGTGTGGCTCCCGCATAGTAGTGCAGGAGTATCTGGCGGTAGCTGTATCCCTGCTCGCCCATGACGGCGGCGCCTATCTGGCAGAGTCCCACGCCGTGGCCCCAGCCGGCTCCCCGCAGAACGAAGCGTCGGGGTATGCCGTCGACCATTTCTTCCCGGTCGACCACGAAGGCCGAACTGTACAGGTGAGACGGTGAGAGGGTGCGGCGTATTTCCAGTTCCTTGCCTATGGTGATTGCCCGTCGGGTGCCTTCGATGCGCAGCCGTACAATGCGGCCCGAGGTACCCCGCTCGACGGGGCGCAGGTCGACAATCTGCCCCAGATCGAGACCCGATTTTTCCCGGATAAGCGAGGCGAGTTCCTCCTGGGTGTAGTCGACCCGCCAGCGGTAAAAGTCGGTCGTCTCCCGGTCGTAGTTGTTGAGTACCTGCGCAAGTATTCGGGCATCGGTGGTGTGGCAGTAGGCTTCGGGTGTCGTTTCGATCCATCGGCGGGCATTCTCCTCGATGCGCAAATCGGGGAAGTCGAGTTCGTCGCGGCTGTCGCGCCGGGCTACGAGGTAGGGCGGGTCGACCTCCTCCCAGCAGGAGGAGAAGCGCTCCATCACCCCGCCGCAACACTTGGAGAAGCGGGTGTCGCATATCGTGCCGTCGCAGGTGAGTATCTCGCCCCGGGTGGCCCGCACGGCTTCGCCGACGAGGGGCGTCGAGGCTCGGGTAATGCCCTGGTAGCGTTGGCAATGGTCGTCGGCACAGACGTCGAAGAGTCGATGGTCTTCGCGGTCGTACCAGCGAATCAGTTCGTCGTCCGTGTGGCGGGTCGAGACGGGTTTGAGCCCGGCTTGCGCCTTGTCCTTCCGGATTTGGGCCAGCAGCCAGCTGCGCGAGATGACGGCGTGCGATTTGAGCAGTTCGAGCGAGGCGGTGGCACTCATCTCCGACGAGATGACGCTGAGCAGATACTCTTCGATGCCCAGTTCGTTGATGGCGGTGATACGCCCCTCGTCGACGACAAGTCGCAGGCTCCCCCTGAATGTCTGGTCTTCGCGGCGTTCCCAGTGGAATTTCACCCCGATGGTCACCCCTTTGAGGCAGAAGGAGCCGTCGGGGTGTTGCGGGGTGAAGCAGAGTTGGTCGTACCGGACTCCGTTCCAGGCGATTCGCCCCTCGTCGAGGTAGACCTCCTGGGCCCCTTCGACTGGGGTAGTTTCCCACAGATAGGTATCGTTGAAGGCGAAAGCAAGGCGTTCGCCCGAGAGTATTCCTACGGTTACCGATGGTTCTTTCATGATTGTTGACGGTTAAGTCGGTTGATGATGGCGTCAATCTGCTCCCGGTTGGGACAGACCTCCGCGAGGATTTGTTGCAGGTCCCCGCCCTCGATTTTCTCGAAATCTTTTTCGAGGGGGGTGATGAAGACCCCGCCCAAGTCGACCGAGGCGGGACTGAGCAGGATATTGGCGTCGCCCTCGGCCTGATAGCACGAGGGGCGGTGCCGGATGCGGGGGAAGATGCAGAGGCTCCACCCTCCCGCTTCGTACCAGGCCACGAGGTTGATCATGGGCTCGGGTTCCCCGGCCGGCTGGTCGAGGGCCCGGTAGAGCGTATCGAAGAGGGCGCGGGCTTCGTCGGCCTCGCGGGCTTCGATGAGGAAGAGGGGGCAGATGTACTCCGTGACGAGGCTCAGTCGGGCCGAGCCGTGGGTAAGCAGGGGCTCCCGCCGACAGCTCCTTATCGCCTCGCCGAGGGGAAGGAACCCCTTGTTGCCCGCTTGGAAATGGGCGTGGTCGGGGGCCGAGGCGCCGCATCGGGGACCGTTGTAGAAGAGGACGAACTCGTCGGCTTCGCGGGTGAGACGCAACAGGTCGCCCACCCGGTCGCCGATGAGTTGCGGGGTGTGGTGGTTGACCGGAATCGTGAGGTGGCGGGGAAAGATGGGGAAGGGGTTGACCAGCCAGGTGTAGTCGCCGTCGGCGAGGCCCTGCTGTTCGGCCGGGCGGTTCCCGGCGCAGAGGAAACAGGGCCGCTCCTTCAACGACCGGGCATTGACCTTGGCGGCCGACGAGACGATGCGGGCCGGGTTGAACTGCACCTTGACCGGGCAGTTTCCCAGCATCAGCTCCTTGACCTGCACCGATTCCAGTGCCCGGTAGTTGCGCCGGGCCGTCTCCCACTCGGCCAGCTGGTTGTCAATCAGCTGGTTGATGAGGCTTGAGTTTATTCTCAGGGGGGTCATGCGTGCAGGTTTTTATTCAGGGCGATGCGGGCTTGCAGCTCCCAGGTGCGAATGCGGTCTTTGTACAGGTTGTTGGCGTTGCTCTTTTCGATGCTGAGCGCGGCGTCGGAGTTCCCCTCCCAGCGGCGGCACAGGTAGACCACCTCGTAGACGCGCCCTATCTGGTAACGGCGCGAGATGTTCAGCCCCAGCGCATAGTCCTCGCCGTAGCTGGTGTTGGGCACCTTCACTTGGCGCAGCAGCGGGGTATAAAAGGCGCGGGGCGCTCCCAGCCCGTTGATGCGCAGGGCGTTGTTGCGTCCGTTCTCGGGGGTCCACTCCCGGTGGTCGATGATACCCGGCGCGATGGGGTTCAGCTCGAAGTCGGTCATTTGGTAGGTCCCTACCACCATGCCGCAATTCTGCTGGTAGAAGGCGTCGACCAGAGTTTGCAGCGTCCGCTCGCTGGCGTAGAGGTCGTCGCTGTCGAGTTGTACGGCAAACTTGCCGCACCGGGGGTGGTGCACCCCCAGGTTCCAGCAGCCGCCTATGCCCAGGTCGTTCCGTTCGGGAATGAGGTGAATCACCCGTTCGTCGTCGGCAAAGCGGTCGATGACCTCGGTGGTGCCGTCGGTCGAGTGGTTGTCGATGACGATGAGGTTGAATTTGAACCGGGTCTGCTGTTTCAGCACCGACCCGATGGCGTCGGCGATGGTACGGGCGCGGTTGCGCACGGGAATGATGACCGAGGCTTCGCAGGGAAAGTCGCCGGCGTCGAAGGCAATGGGCTCGAACCGGGGGGCCAGGTAGCCGCCGATGGCTTTGAGGTGCTCGGTGCAGGCCTCCTCCATCTCGATTTGCACCTCCCGGTTTTTGGGGTCGACGTAGTCGAACATCTTCTCGCCGCTGCGGCGGGTGTCGCTCTCGACATCGGTATAGAGATACTCGTTGATGTGGAGCAGCAGTGCCTTTTGCGACAGCTTCAATCGCAGGTCGTAGAGTCCCGCATGGCGGAAGTCGCTCGTCATGCGCGAGGCAGCTTCGCGCAGGGCCTCTGCACGAAAGAGCAGCAGCGACCCGAAGTTGAAATCGTCGCGCAGGCTGCCCATCTGGTAGTCGATGACCGGTGCCTGAACCAGTCGTCCATCGGTCTGTTGGTACGCGTCGGCATAGAGCAGTCCGGCCCCGGAGTCGTCGGCGATGCGCATCATGCGTTCGAGGGCGAAGTAGCCCAGCCGGAGGGTTGTATGGCGGGTGTACAGCAGGGTGAAGTCGGTGTCGCTGCAACGGGCTATCGTACGGAGGGTGGCCGAGGCGTTGAGCCCGGTGACGGACAAGAGGGTGGTCCCGTCGATTGGCTGGGCCTCCGGGTCGGTCGACAGCAGGTAGATGGTGTTTACCGCCTCGCAGGCGCGCAGCTCTTTGAGGGTTTCGGCTGTCTGCTCCGGGTCGGGCGAGAGGGGTATGAAACAGTTGATTCTCTTCATGGGTCAGGTGGTTTTAATGGGTATTGTTTGACGGGGTGTCACTTCCGGCCGCCTCGTCGAAGGTCGACAAGATGGCCTGCATGAGGGCATCGCGCTCGGTATCGCTCACGATGGTCTCGAAGGGGTAGCCTAGGACGCAGGTGCTGTATGTGTCGCCCCGGTAGAAGATGCCGGCACCGATGCGGGTGTCGTCATACCGCTGTATGGTGTAGCTGCCTGCTCCGCAGGGCTCGATGCCGTCGGGCGATTCGGCGGCGTAGCAGGTGGCGTTGAGGGTATTCCAGTAGTTGAGGTCGAGGTGGTTGAACCGGGCGAAGGGCGACGGGGTCGGTTGTACCCTCCCGCTTGTCGAGGCTTGTCCCGTGCGCCAGGTGTAGTGCAGCACCCGGTTGGCGAACTGTTGGGCCTCCGGGTCGGGGGTGCCGTTGTCCCACAGGTCGGTAGCGACATAGGCTCCCGAGACGAAGAGATTGCCCCCGTTGTGACAGTAGCGGGCGATGGCTTTGCGCAGCATGGGGTCGAAGGTCTTGAAGTCGTAGCGGCCGGTGTCGTTACCCAGCGTGACCTGCTTCTCTTTCCCGAGAATGAGGTCGGCCAGGCGGTAGCGGGTCAGGTCGGTAAGCCCCTCGGCTACCGCTTCGTCGCTGGTCGAGACAAACGAGTAGCCTGCCCGCACGATCGACCGGCCGTGTAGAGCGGGATAGTCGAAGGTGTTGCCGGCAATGACCTGAGTCTCGCGGTCGGCCCGGCTGGCACCGAATCCGGGGTTATCGTCGTCGAGCCAGGGACGGTTGCGGCGGAACTCATACTGTTCGCCGGTGAAGGCGATGTCGCAGAGGTAGGGCACCCCGAAGTCCTTGCGGGTGTCGAACCCGCCCACAAGCGAGTCGGCCTCGAAACTGTCGGGGCCGCTGATGCGGTCGAAGGCGTTGATGACCACGACTACCCCCTTCTCGCGCGAGCTGCGGCAGAGCGACAGCGTCTCGGAGGGGAAGCTCTCGCCGCCTCGGTTCACGGCGGTGACCTTGAAACTGTAAATCGAGTCGGGGTGTATGGTCCGGGTCCAGGTGGTATCGGTCACGAGGGTACCGGCATCGAAGGCACCGTCGCCCACCCGGGTGTAGACGATGTAGCGCTCGGGGACGGCCGTCGGTTCGAGCGGGTCGGTGGTGGGGCGCCAGGCGAGTTGCATGCGGTTTGTCCCGGTAAACTCGCTCCGCAGGTGGGTTACCGGCAGGGGTTGCACCACATAGTCGAATCCGTTTTGGAAGGCGATGAATTTCAAGATGCCCTTATACACGGCCCGGGCCACCAGAAACCGGAAGCGCGGGTCGAGCCCGTAGCGCATGTCGGCCAGATTCTGGTGCGAGAGCAGTTCGAGCAGCATGGTGGGAACCTCGGGCACGCGGGCCTCGAAATAGGATTTGTTCCACATGCCCCGGCGGCTCCATTGGGGGGCACAGGTGCGGTGCAGGTCGTCGGTGATTTGCGAGAGCACGAGGTCGGTGAGGTAGCGCGATACTTGGCGCGGCACGTCGTGGAGATAGACCTTGCGGTCCTTGCCGGTGAAATAGATACCCAGGCTGCCTATGGTCGAGTCGTTGGGGGTGGTGCCGGCATCGGAGTGGAAGGCGAAGGCCAGGTCGACGGGGACGTGCAGCCCCGTGCTGTCGGGGAGGACCGATGAGCCTCCGGCCAGGTAGTTGACCCACACTCCCCGGCATTTGAAATCGTCGGTATAGTCGTTCTCTCCCCGGCTGGGCGAGTAGACCGATTCGGGGAATCCCGCCCATTGCAGCCAGTAGCGGGCCGCTTCGGTAAAGCGGGGATAGCCGCTGGTTTGTGCTTCGTAGTCGACGGCCGGGTTGCAGGCGGGGTGTTTGTCGTTCATGCGGCGGGCGATGTTGCCGTATCCGCCCCCGATTTTCACGGCGTCGGCCGTGACGATGCGCCCCTTCTCGCGGGAGAGGTTGCTCAACTCGACGCGAGCCATTTCGCCCGGGTCGAAGTCGAAGTGTCCCAGGTAAATCCAGGTGCCTCCACCCATGGTCTGGTTGACGCGAAACTGCGATTTGCCGCCCCGGTGATACACGGTGTAGAGGGCGTCGTCGGTACTCCCCTTGACCGTGCGGTAGGCCACGTAGACGGCATACCGGCCGCGCTCGGGAACAGGGACCTGCCAGCAGGCCCGTATCGCCCGGTGGGGGTCGGTCGTGGTCTTGGTCTGGCGGAAGCTCCCCTCGGTAAAGGGATTTTGCGACTGGGTGTAGACCTCGGCCCGGTGGGCGAAGCCGACGCCTCCGCGTTGCCATTTCTCTTTGCCTGAGGTGGTTTCGGCATAGGTCGAGGCGTCGTTGTTGTCGGCAATCCGTTCATGCGGGTTGGTATCCCGCTCGCGGGGCGAGAAGATATAGGCCCCGGCATTTTGCAGCATGGGGGTGAGAAAGGGCATGACGAAACTCTGGGTGAAGAGGTCCTCCACGGTGCCGAAGATGCGGGCCCGTTGCCACTCCCACCGGTTGAGCGACTGCTCGAAATAGTATCCGTGGCTTTGCCACAGTGCAATGTGACGGTTGAGCAGTCCGTGTGAGGGGGTGTAGAGTCGGTCCACCGGCTCGACGATGGGGCGGTGGCAGGCGACGGTAAACCGCTTGTGAGGGTCGGCAAAGGGGACCAGACGGCTTATCTCGTAACCACCGGCACTGATGGTGAGCTTTTTGTGTCTCAGTTTCGAGGGGAGGACGGCCCGCACGGTGTCGTAGGCCTGCTTCACCAGTTCGTCGCGGAAGGGAAGGTAGGCGAACTCGTCGTTCATCTCGACGGTGAGGCGATTCCCCTTTTGGGTGAAGCGCTTCAATTTGATTTCGCCGATGTTCAGGTAGTCGGGTTTGAGCGAGGCGAGCGACTGCTCGATGGCCGGTTCCAGATTGCGGGCACCGACGGGGACGAGCAGGGGGGCGACAAGGGTTACAAGTACAAGTAGAAGAATATATCGTCTCTTTTTCATGCGGTTCGGGAATAGAGGTGTATCGGTTTGTATCCGGGACCCTTTTGTATCGGGGCTGCCCGGCCGGGTCTCGGCCGGGAGCGACGGCTCACGGTCGGTCCCCGGTTATTGATATAGACAAAGGTAGCGTATCTTTTGCCTTTTTCAAACAGGGAAGGGGGCCTTTTTGGTAGAGAAAGGGGGTAGACTTTTCCGGTCGGTGAAGAAGATTGGGAAAACGAAACGGGGTCGGCCCTCGACGAGAACCGACCCCGGGTGTGGTTGAGATACCCTTGTATAACTGGTTGTGAGTGGCAGGGATTAGAAATGGAAGGTGATGTCGACCCCGAAGGTGAGGGGACGTCCCTCCTGTACGAAACTGTTGGGCGACGAGAGATTCTCGGCGTTCATCGTCTCGAAGTAGAAGGCCTGGTAGTGGCGGTTGAGCAGATTCTTGCCCCACAGCTTGATGTCGGCATATTTCCCGGTGAAGAGAACCGAGGCGTTGAGCAGACCGTAGAAATTCTGGGCCACGTCGTTGGCCTCGGTCCAGTATATCTTGCCCTGTCCCAGGTATTGCAGCTCGAAGGTGACGTCGTGCTGGCGGTCGATGGGTTGGGTATAGGCTCCCGAGAGGGCCAGAGTGTGGGCCGGAGCGAAGGGGACGAAATGGCCCTTGTAGTCATTCTCCCCGTCGTTGTATTCGCGGAAGGTGGCGTGGGTGTAGCCGTAGCTGGCCGAGAGCATCAGTCGGTCGACGGGAATGGCCCGCAGGGCGGCTTCGAGGCCGTAGCTGGCGGTGCGTCCCGAGTTTTTGGTCACCCGGCCGTAGCCGCTCACGGCGGCAATCTGCTGGTCGCGGCAGTCGATGTAGAAGAGCGACAGGTCGGCAAAGAGTCGGTGGTCGATCAGTTGCGAGCGACCGCCTATTTCGTAGTTCCAGCTGTGTTCGGGCTTGTAGGATATGGCGCTGTTCACGTCGGTCGAGCTACTGCCGGTAGCCGGCATGGCCGACGAGCCGGATTGATTGGAGCCGGTGTTGCCGCCGCCCCCCATGCTGCCCCCCATGCTCTTCATCAGTTCGCTCATCATGCTGCTGCGAATCTGTGCCTGAATGAGGTTGGAGAACATCTGGAAATTGTATCCCCCCGAGCGGTACCCCCGGGTGGCCGAGGCGTAGATGAAACTACGGGTGCCGAGGGTGTATTTCAGTTCAAATTTGGGTGAGAGTTCGAGCGTCTCCATCGACTCGCGGCCGTCGATACCCAGCGGCAGGGCGAAGGGTTGGTCGATGGTGATGGGGCGGCCTCCGGCATTGATGGCCACGTGGGCATTGCCCGAGAGCGGCGAGGTGGCGTGGGTGTGGTGGTAGATGCGGGCCCGCTCGTAGTCGACGCGCAACCCCACGGTGGCCGAGAGCCCGTCGGTGAAGATGCGGTTGAGCGTGGCTTGCCCGAATGCCGCTGCGCCGTAGGTGGGCGTCTTGTAGGAGCCGTCGATGTAGAGGTTGGGGTTATCGATGGCGACGGTGATGTCGGGCATTCCGGCCAAAGCGGGATTCTGTTTGAGTGCCGCCAGCTGGTCGTTGGTCTGCTTGGTGATGAGCAGGTCGATGCCCTGTTGTCTGAAATCGACGGGCCCCAGGGTGTTAATATCCTGGTAGAAACCGAAGAGGCCTCCTACCCATTCCCACCGTTTACCCTTGTGCGACTTGATGGCAAACTCCTGCGAAACGGCGTGCATCTTCTGTTCCTGTTGCAGGGTGAAGATGGAGAGGGGGGTGAAATCCTGGTCGAGGTGCATGTCGTCGTCGAGATACTGGTAGCCGGTGGTCGAGGTGAAGATGAACCGGTCGTGGAGGTACTGGGCCGAGAATCCCGAGGTGAGGAGGTTGCGGCGATACGAAGCCTCGTCGTTGTAGCTGATGTCGCCGACGATGCCTTGGGTCTTGTCGTAGGAGGCGTAGGGGTATCCCTGCTGGTCGCTGCTCTCGAAGTCGCCGCTGAGGCTCAACCGCCATTGGGGATTGACACGCCAGTCTATCTGTATGCGGCCTCCGCCCGAGCGGGTGCTGCCGCTCGTCTCGTGGGTGTACTGGTTCTCAAAATAGCCGTCGTTGCTACGGTAGCGGGCATTGGCGGCGATGGCCAGGTTGTCGGTAACCTTCTGGCTGGTCGAGGCCGATACTCCCCACAAGTTGTAGTTGCCGAAACTCAGTTTGACTTTGGTGCCCTGCTTGTCGAGGGGCGATATGGTCTTGATGGAGACCAGCCCGGCCATGGTGTTGCGGCCGTAGAGCGTGCCCTGCGGACCTTTCAGTACCTCGATGTGGGCGATGTCGGTGAAATCGAAGTCGAAGGCACTCTTGTCGAGGTAGGGAATGTTGTCGACATAGAGCCCCACGGCCGGCGAGTTGATGCGCGACCCGATGCCCCGGATATAGGCCGAGGAGATGAGCTTCGACCCGTAGTCGGGGATAAAGAGGTTGGGCACGAGGGTCGAGATGTCCTTCACCGAGCGGATACTCTTCTGGTCGAGATCTTCGGCGTCGAGGTAGGTGATGGCGCCGGGAAATTCGAGCAGTTTCGATTCCCATTTGGGGTTACTGATGACGGTGACTGCGTTCAGGTTGTAGATGCGGTTTCCCAACGAATCGGTCGAGGCCGGGAGGGGATTGGCCGCAGACGCCAGCGGAACGAGGAGCCCTAAGGCCGGGAGCAAAAATTTTCTCATAAGTCTTGTTTACCTTTTCGGGAACAGCCACGGTAGAGCCGGCCCCGGATTTGACAGGCGCAAAGTAAGGTCAGAAAACGTTCCCTCGCAATCCTCACTAATAGTGATTTTTTTCTTCCCCTGTTACAGGAAGAGGAGCAGACTGAATGCCATGACGGCCATGCCGGTGATGACCCCGCCGATGCCGTAGTGGTGATGACCATACTTTTCGGCACCGGGCAGCAGCTCGTCGAACGAGATGAAGACCATGATTCCCGAGACGAAGGCCAGCAACAGGGCATGAATGAGGGGGGTCCAGAAGGGGAGCAGGAAGAGGAACCCGATGAGGGCGCCCACCGGCTCGGCCATGCCTGAGAGCAGTGAATACCAGAAGGCCTTCTTGCGGCTGCCCGTGGCTTGGTAGATGGGCACCGAGACGGCGATACCTTCGGGTATGTTGTGAATGGCGATGGCGATGACAATGGGGATAGCCACGTCGAGGTTGCCCAGGGCCGAGGCGAAGGTGGCAAGCCCTTCGGGGAAGTTGTGTATGCTGATGGCCAGCGCCAGCATCACGCCGGTACGACGCAGTCGTTGCCGGTCGGCCAGCTCCTCCACCCGGTGCACCTCGTGCGGGTTCTCGTCCTCGGGAATGAGGAAATCGATGAGGGCGATGAACGAGGTGCCGGCAAAGAAGGCCAGCAGCATGGTGATGTGCGACATGCGTGCGCTCATCTGCTGGCCCAGCATGCCCACGGCCTCGGGCATCAGCTCCATGAACGAGATGTAGACCATCACCCCGGCCGAGAAACCCAGGGCGGCCGAGAGGAACTTGGTGTTGGTGCGTTTGGCAAAAAAGGCGATGAGGCTTCCCACGCCGGTCGAGAGGCCGGCAATCATCGTGAGCAGGAAGGCCAGGAGTATCGAGTTCGTTTCCATAATTCAAGATAAAGCGAGAGGGGCGTATGCCCGGTTCAGGGGGACAAATGTAGCGGAATAAAAGTCTTGACCAAGCGATTGAATAATAAAAATAACAAAAAAGAGCCGGATATGTTAGGAACAAACCGTTGGCTCTGTGTATCTTTATCCCCGCAAAAGAGTGATTCATGCAAGAGTATAACGAAGATATTGTCGTCGAGCAGTTGCAAAATCCGGCCACGGTGCGGCAGGCTTTTGCCCAGGTCGTGGCCCGGTACAGCCAGCCTCTGTACTGGCAAATCAGGAAGATGGTGCTTTCGCACGACGATGCCAACGATTTATTGCAAAATACCTTTTTGAAGGCCTGGGGCAGTATCGAGTATTTCAGGGGCGATGCCAAACTCTCGACCTGGCTCTACCGCATTGCCGTGAACGAGACGCTCACCTTCCTGGCCAAGGAGCGGGAACAGCGCAACCTCAAAGCCGACGATGCCGACGATTTCCTTCTGCTCAATATCGAGAGCGACGACTATTTTGACGGCGACCGGGCCCAGCGGCTGTTGCAGGAGGCCATCGTGCAGTTGCCCGAGAAGCAGCGGCTGGTCTTCAACATGCGCTACTTCGACGAGATGAAGTATGAGGAGATGTCGGAGATCATGGGTACCTCGGTGGGGGCCTTGAAAGCCTCGTATCACCATGCCGCCCAGAAGATAGAAAAATATTTGCACGAGCACATTTGATTTAAACCTTTTCACTCATTTCGCGTCTAACTAACAAAAGGTGTAGCTATGGAAAAGAAGACTCCCCTATTAGATGAAATCGGTCGCAAGCACGGCATGAAGGTGCCCGAAGGCTACTTTGCCGATTTTACCGAGAAGATGGTAGAGCGTCTGCCCGAGCGGGAAATTCCTCTGCCCGAGCAACCTACGTTGTGGCTGCGCATCAGGCCGTGGGTCTATATGGCTGCCATGTTTGCGGGCGTGTGGCTCATGATGAAGATGTTCACCGGGATTTTCTCGGTCGAGAAGGGCGCGACGCCCGATGTGGAGATGACCGCCTCGGCTCCCGAGGAGGGTTCGGTGGAAGACGAGTGGATAGCCCACTATGTCGACGATTACACGGCATATGAGATGTTGTACACCGAAGGTGACTATTAACGAACGATGATTATGAAAAGAGCAATTTTAGTATGGTCGGTAATCCTGTTCCTCGGTTTGCCGATGTCGCTTTCGGCACAGTTGCAGAAAGATGCTGTCGACCAGCAACAACGCAAGGCGAAGTTTGAGCAGTTCTGCCAGTTTCGCCGCGATTACATGCAGAGACAGATAGGGCTTACCGACCAGGAGGCCCAACAGTTTTTCACCCTCTATGAAGAACTGGAAGCCAAGAAATGGAAAATCGACAAGGAGGCTCGCGACTTTGCACGCAGAGTAGCCCGCTCGAAGAGCGCCGTGTCGGATACCGAGTATGAAAAGGCCGCCCAGGCCTTGCTCGAGAAGGACGAGAAGATGGCCCAACTCGACCGCGAGTATTACGACAAGTTCAAGACCTTCCTGTCGAGCGAGAAACTCTTCAAGTTCAAGAATGCTCAGATGAAATTCCCGCGCGCCATGATGAAATGGCATGGCGGCAAGAACGGCCAGCACAAGGGGAGGGGTCAGAAGTAAGGTTTGTCACGCCACCGCTTCAAGCCGAGGGGTAATGATAAGGAAACAACAGAGGGGTATCCACATGGGGTGGACGCCCCTTTTGTTTTATATACCGCTTGCACCTTGGACCGGGTGAAGCGTTCGTTGTACTTTTTACGGGGTCAAGGGAACTCTCCCCGCAAAAGCACTGGCGCGGTAGGGAAAGTGAAAAATAATCCTAACCGGCAAACAAAACGGGAGGGGGCTTGTTTTAGAGATACAAACAACGCTCCCCGGTGGACGTCGGGGACCTCCTCCCCGCTCTTGTGAACCATTCCGCACCGTGAGGTGTTTTCTATATATACTGTGTTATGTGTGTGATAGCGGAGGAACCGTAACTGCCGACAGCTGCGATTCCCCCGCTTTTGTTTGTGCAATTTGTCCCGGCGGGAGTGTTGGGCGAGCCGGGAACTTTTGTACCTTTGCACGAAAACAATAATCTGAATAACTTGTGTCGCTATTAGCACTTTTTGTTTTAGCCGTGGGGTTGTGTATGGACAGCTTTGCGGTGTCGCTGACGTCGGGCGTGCTGTTGAAGCCCTTCAAGTGGAGACGTGTCTTGAAGATTGCCTGTTTCATGGCGCTGTTTCAGGGAGCCATGCCGCTTATCGGCTGGTCGCTGGGTATCGGGTTCAAGAGCTATATCGAGGATTATGACCACTGGGTGGCCTTCGGGGTGTTGCTCTTCCTGGGCGCGAAGATGATTTGGGAGGGCTGGCCCCGCAAGAACGAGGAGGAGCCCTGTTGCATGGACCCCTCGGATACGCGCACCCTCATCGGGCTGTCGCTGGCTACGAGTATCGATGCGCTGGCGGTGGGCATCTCGTTTGCCTTCCTCAACCTGTCG
Source organism: Barnesiella viscericola DSM 18177 (assembly GCF_000512915.1). GTDB lineage: Bacteria > Bacteroidota > Bacteroidia > Bacteroidales > Barnesiellaceae > Barnesiella > Barnesiella viscericola. The sequence continues at coordinate 1,474,560 of NZ_CP007034.1, read as the reverse complement.
ATGGTTCTCCCCACGATTGTCATTGCTGGTGTCACTTTTGTATTCTCGGTAGCCGGACTGTGGGTAGGCCGTCAGTTTGGTCGTCACATACACAGCTATGCCGAGGTGCTGGGCGGTGTGATACTCATCGGTCTCGGCGTGAAAATTCTGTTGGAACACATCTATTTTTAGGAGTCGGTTATGGATAGACGATATGCCCGTTCGTGGGTAGCCATAGTTCTGTTTTTGATAGTCTTCTTGGTGGTCAGTGCGGTGCGCCGTTGCGACCGCAACATCTACCAGTATGACGAAGGTCTTATTTTCGGTACCTTCTACCACATCACCTACCGGTCGGACGAGTCGTTGGCCGAGGCCATCAAGCAGCAGTTGCTGCGGTTCGACGGCTCTCTGTCGCCCTTCAACGATACCTCGCTCATCACGCGGGTCAACCAGGGGGTGCCGGTCGAGACCGATGCGTGGTTCGAGCACGTCTTTGCCGCCTCGCAGCAGGTCTATCGCCGCACGGGCGGAGCCTTTGACCCCACGGTATCGCCGCTGGTCAATGCCTGGGGATTCGGCTTCAAGAAGGGGATATTCCCCGACTCGGTGCAGGTTGACAGTCTGCTGGCCCATGTGGGCATGAACAAGCTCTCGCTCGAGAACCATCGGGTGGTCAAGAGCGACTCGCTGGTGACCCTCAATTTCTCGGCCATCGCCAAAGGATATGCCTGCGATGTGATAGGGCAACTGCTCACCGACCGCGGTATCGATGACTACATGGTCGAAATCGGTGGCGAGATGGTGGTGCGCGGCCGCAACCCCGAGGGGAAGCCCTGGCGGGTAGGGGTGAACCGTCCGACCATCGAAGGGGGTGAGGCCGGGACTATCGAAGAGGTGTTGCAGATGACCGGGGGCGGATTGGCCACCTCGGGCAACTATCGTAACTACCGCGTGGTCGACGGCAAACGCATTGCCCACACCATCGACCCGGTGACGGGCTATCCCGTGCAGCACTCCCTGTTGAGTGCCACCGTGTTGGCCCCCGACTGCATGACGGCCGACGCTTATGCCACCGCCTTTATGGTGATGGGCTTGGAGCGCAGCCGGGCGTTGGTCGATTCGCTGCCGGGAGTAGAGGCGCTCTTCCTCTACCAGAACCCCACCGATACGGCCCGCATCGACTGCTGGGTAACTCCCGGTATGCAGAAACTGATTGTGAAGCGATAGAACAGACCCGAGAGTAAACCGTGATTGTCATGAAACGATTTTGGAGTGAGGTGCCGGCGCTGTTTTTCCTGCTCGCCTCATGGGGTGTAGGTGTGTGGATACAGTTAGACAACCGGGCCGAAGTGCCCCTGCACTTTAACGCCCGGGGCGAAGTGGATCGTTGGGGTGCGGCCTCGACCGCGCTCCTGTTGCCCTCGATAGCCCTGGTGCTGTATGGGCTGCTCACCTGGTTGCAGCGTCACCCCAGGTGGTGCAACTATTCGGTCGAGATAACCGATGCGAACCGGGAGCCGGTCTATCGCCAGATGTCGCATATCGTTGGCCGCATCAAGACTCTGGTCATGTGTCTTTTCCTGTATATTACAATGGGTGTGGCACAGATGGTGGCTGTTAGCCTTTTTCTGATTCTGATTTTTGCTTTGGCAATTCTACTCATCATCGTGGCCGGCTGGTCGCAGATGGGTAAAAACAAGTGAGGCAAAGCAACTTTTGCGCTTCGCCCCACGGGTATCTCAATAAAATAAGATGGTTCTTAGTTGTGTAGCGGGAGGGTAATCTCGCCGCTGAGGGAGCAGTTCATGTTCTCCTTGACTACCTTCGAGGGATATTTGTGACCGAAGAGGAACATCAGTTTGGTGAGTACCGCCTCGGTGGTGCTGTCGTATCCGCTCACGACGCCGGCATTTTCGAGCTTGCTTCCCGTGCCGTAGCGGCTCATCTGCACGGTGCCGCCCATGCACTGACTCACGTTGACGATAACGATGCCTTTGTCGACCGCCTCTTTGAGCAGGTTGAGGAACCACTCTTTGACCGGGGCGTTGCCCGAGCCGAAGGTTTCGAGCACGACCCCTTTCAGCCCCGGTATGTTCAAGATGGAGCGAACGGTCTGCTCCGAGATGCCGGGGAAGAGTTTCAGCACCACGATGTTGGTGTTCATCAGGTAGTGGGGGCGCAGTGGCTTGCGGGTGACGCGGGCAATCTGGTTCTCGTCGTAGTGGATATGTACGCCCACTTGGGCCAGCGGTGGGTAGTTGGTCGATACAAAGGCGTTGAAACTCTCGGCACTGATTTTGGTGGTGCGATTTCCCCGCAGCAGGTGGTTGCCGAAAAAGATGCACACCTCGGGTACCAGCGGTTCGCCGTGGGCATTTTTGGCGGCGGCGATTTCGATGGCGGTGATGAGGTTCTCTTTGCCGTCGGTGCGCAGCATGCCGATGGGCAGTTGCGAGCCGGTGAGAATGACGGGCTTGTTGAGGTTCTCGAGCATGAAGCTCAGGGCCGATGCCGTGTAGGCCATTGTGTCGGTACCGTGCAGCACGACAAAGCCGTCGAAGAGGTCGTAGTTGTCGGCGATGATGTGTACCAGTTTTACCCACGAGTCGGGTTCGATTTCGGACGAGTCGATGGGGGGCTCGAATTGTACGGTCGAGATGGAGAAACCGAGTTGTCGCAACTCGGGGACCTTGTCGAGAAGATGGTGAAAATTGAACGGTTCGAGACTTCCCGTCTGGCTGTTCTCAACCATTCCGATGGTACCACCGGTGTAGATGATGAGAACCGATGTTATATTTTCAGACATACACAATGGTTTTACAAAGTGGAACCGGTGGGGCGCCCGAATTTCCCGGAGGGGCGATGCCTCTCCTCGCCTGACCCCCTTTGGCTCCACAAAAATAATCATTTGCGAGAGAAGAATAGCATTTTGCCGGGCAAAATATTTGCGGTTGGCCGTGGCCTAATCGATTTTGTAACAAAAAGATAATTCAAATTGTCGTTTAAAATCACTTGTAAAATATAAAATTGTAAAAGAAACGGGAATATCGGTAATCATTTTGTGGTTGTTTTGCTTGAAAAACAAAAAAAAGATTACATTTGCAAAAAAAGAAAATGTTTGGCGAGGCTCGATGTCCGTCACCGGTTTCATGCCGATGCCGGGGCTGTGGGTCCGCCCCCAAGCGACGAACACAATGACCGTACTGCTACATACCATCTTTTGTCATTGCATGACTGCAACGGGTATCACCCCTTAGGGGTGGGAGGATTTTGTTTTTTGTTTCGATTGACCGTTGTGGTATTGTTTTTTTTCAGTCAACCTTTTTTAATGGGTAGGGCCTGCTCCCCGTGCGAGGACGGCAGGTTGGACCAATATATAGTGTAGCTATGAAAGTATTGAAATTCGGAGGCACTTCGGTAGGTTCGGTCGAGAGCATGTCGAGTGTGAAACAGATAGTAGAGAGTTGTCACGAACCGGTTATTGTCGTGGTATCGGCCCTGGGCGGGATTACCGACCGGCTCATCGAGACGGCTCGTGTGGCCGTGGAGGGTGGCGATGGGTATGAGAGTCACTTCCGGGCCATCGTCGAGCGGCATAAGGCGATGGTGGCCAATGCCGTTGCCCCACAGAAACAGACCGAGTTGCTGGCTCTTATCGACCCGCTGCTGGGCGAGTTGGGCAATATCTTCAAAGGTGTGTCGCTCATCAAGGACCTCTCGACCAAGACGCTTGACACGATTGTGAGCTATGGCGAGCGCCTCTCGTCGCTCATTGTGAGCCGGGTGGTCGATGGGGCGGCTCATTATGATGCCCGTTTCTTTATCAAGACGCGTCGCCAGTATGGCAAGCATATCGTCGATTTCGAGGAGACCAACAAGCTGGTGAAGCGCTATTTTGCCGAGCTGCCCCGGGTGGCCGTGGTGCCCGGTTTTATCGCTTCGGACCGCGTGACGGGCGATGTGACCAATCTGGGTCGGGGTGGGTCGGACTATACGGCGTCGATTCTGGCTACGGCACTGGGCGCCTCGCAACTCGAAATCTGGACCGATGTCGACGGGTTCATGACGGCCGACCCGCGGGTCATCAACACGGCCTATGTCATCGAACGGCTCTCGTTTACCGAGGCGATGGAGTTGTGCAACTTCGGGGCGAAGGTTATTTATCCGCCCACGATTTATCCGGTGTTTCACAAGAACATTCCCATTCTCATCAAGAATACCTTCAATCCGTCGGCTCCCGGTACCCTCATCTCGGCCGACCATTCGCACATCGAGGGGAAGGCCATCAAGGGCATCTCGTCGATCAACGATACTTGCCTCATCACACTGTCGGGTATGGGCATGGTGGGGGTTATCGGTATCAACTCCCGCATATTCAAGCGGCTGGCCGAGTCGGGGATTAGTGTCTTCCTGGTATCGCAGGCTTCGTCGGAGAACAACACGACCTTTGCCGTGCGCAACGCCGATGCCGACCTGGCGGTGCGGGTGCTGCGCGACGAGTTCAAGGAGGAGATTGCCGTGGGCGAAATCAGCGGCATCGAGGCCGAGAAGGAACTGGCTACCGTGGCTATCGTGGGGGAGAACATGAAGCATACCCCCGGTATTGCCGGTCGGCTGTTCAACGTGTTGGGTCGCAACGGTATCAATGTGATTGCTTGTGCTCAGGGGGCGTCGGAGACCAACATCTCGTTTGTCATTGCCCGCAACAGCCTGCGCAAGGCGCTCAACGTCATACACGACTCGTTCTTCCTCTCCGAGTCGCAGGTGCTCAACCTCTTTGTGGCCGGGGTGGGAACCGTGGGTCGTGATTTGTTGAAACAAATCTGCAAACAGCAGCAACGGCTGCTCGAAACCAAGGCCTTGCAGCTGCGGTTGGTGGGTATTGCCAATTCGCGCAAATGCCTCTTCGACCGCGAGGGTATCGACATCGAGCACTGCATCGAGCTGCTCGACCGCGAGGGTACGCCCGCTTCGCCTCAAAAAATCAAGGAGGAGATTATCGCGATGAATATCTTCAATTCGGTCTTTGTCGATTGTACGGCCAGTCCCGATATTGCGGCGCTTTACCAGTCGTTGCTCGACCACAACGTGTCGGTCGTCGCCTCGAACAAGATTGCCGCCTCGGGCTCCTACGACTCGTATCGTGCCTTGAAACAGACCGCCCGCAAGCGCGACGTGAAATACCTCTTCGAGACCAACGTGGGGGCGGGGCTGCCCATCATCAATACCATCAACAACCTCATCAACAGCGGTGACAAGATACTCAAAATCGAGGCGGTCGTTTCGGGTACGCTCAACTACATCTTCAACGTGGTGAGTGCCGAGGTGCCGTTGAGTCAGGCCGTGCGCATGGCGCAGGAGGCGGGATACAGCGAGCCCGACCCGCGTGTCGATCTGTGTGGGCAGGACGTAATCCGCAAACTGGTGATTCTGGCCCGTGAGGCGGGATACCGGGTGGAGCAGAGCGATGTGAAGAAGAACCTCTTTATTCCCGAGTCCTATTTCACCGGGACGCTCGACGACTTCTGGCGGGCTATTCCCGATTACGATGCTACCTTCGAGGTCTATCGCCGACAGGTGGCCGACCGGGGACGGGTGTTGCGCTTTGTCGCCACGCTCGACCACGGTGCGGTGGAGGTGGGGCTGCGCGAGGTCGATTCGGCACACCCCTTCTACCATTTGGAAGGGAGCAACAATGTGATTCTGCTCACCACCGAGCGTTACCGCGAGTACCCCATGGTCATCAAGGGATACGGGGCCGGTGCCGAGGTGACGGCGGCCGGTGTCTTTGCCGATATTATAGGAATTGCCAACATACGATAAGAAAAACCGATATTCGTCATGAAGCATATCATTGTACTGGGCGACGGCATGGCCGACGAGCCCGTGGAAGAACTGGGGGGACGTACCCCTTTGCAGGCGGCTCATACGCCTGCGATGGATTGGCTGGCGGCTCACGGCCGCTGCGGCCGGCTCAAAACCGTGCCCGAAGGGTATCACCCGGGTAGCGAAATCGCCAATCTGGCGGTGCTGGGGTACGACCTCGACCGGGTGTTCGAGGGGCGGGGCTCGTTGGAGGCGGCCAGCATGGGGGTCGACATCGAGCCGGGCGAGATGGCCATGCGCTGCAACCTCATCTGCATTGAGAACGGTGTAATCAAGAACCACTCGGCCGGTCATATCTCTACGGCCGAGGCTGCCGAACTCATCGACTTCCTGCAACGGGAGTTGGACGACGACGAGGTCCACTTCTTCCGGGGGGTGTCGTATCGCCACCTGCTCAAACTCAAAGGGGGCGACAAGCGGGTCGACTGTACCCCGCCGCACGATGTGCCCGGTACCCCCTTCCGCGATGTGATGGTGCGCCCGCTGGTGCCCGAGGCTTCGGCTACGGCCGACCGGCTGAACGACCTGATTCTGCGCTCGCAACAGATTCTGCCCTCCCACCCCGTGAACCTGCGGCGGGTGGCCGAGGGGAAAGACCCCGCCAACAGCATTTGGCCCTGGTCGCCGGGTTACAAGCCCCGCATGGAGACGCTGGCCCAGCGCTACGGCATACGAAGCGGTGTGGTCATTTCGGCTGTCGACCTCATTCGGGGTATCGGTGTCTATGCCGGTTTGCAGCCTGTCGAGGTCGAGGGAGCGACCGGACTCTACGATACCAATTATGAGGGAAAAGTTCAGGCTGCAATCGATGCACTATATGCACATGATTTTGTATATTTGCATATCGAGGCCAGCGACGAGGCAGGCCATGAAGGTGATGTGGCGTTGAAGCTCCGCACGATCGAGTATCTGGACCGTCGCGTGCTGCAACCGCTCATCGAGGCGGTGCGTCAGATGGACGAACCGGTGGCCATTGCCCTCTTGCCCGACCACCCCACACCTTGTCGAGTGCGCACGCACACGGCAGCCCCCGTACCGTTTGTCATCTACAAACCCGGGGTAGAGCCCGACGGAGTCGACTGCTACGACGAGTTCAGTGCCGCTTGTGGGGCTTACGGGTCGCTGGCGGGCGATGAATTTATGAAAGAGTTCTTTCGAGAATAAATAGAAGCGTGATGAAGTTTTACAGTACGAACAAAAAAACGTCGCCAGTCTCCCTGCACGATGCTGTGGTCAAGGGGCTGGCAGCCGATAAGGGGCTTTATATGCCCGAGGTAATTCGCCGGTTCCCCCCGGCCTTTTACCAGAACATGAAGGAGATGACGCTGCGCGAAATCTCGTTTGTGGTGGCCGAGGCTTTCTTTGGTGAAGATGTCGAGGCCGACAAGTTGAAAGAGATTGTCTACGATGCCCTCAACTTTGATATTCCGCTGGTGCGGGTGGCCGACAACCGGTATAGTCTGGAACTGTTCCATGGCCCTACCTTGGCTTTCAAAGATGTGGGTGCCCGCTTCATGGCCCGTCTGCTCGGGTATTTCAACCGGCAGGAGAAGCGACAGGTCAATGTGCTGGTGGCCACTTCGGGCGATACCGGCAGTGCCGTGGCCAACGGTTTCCTCGATGTGCCCGGGGTGAAGGTCTTTGTCCTCTATCCGCAGGGCAAGGTGAGCGAGATTCAGGAGAAGCAGTTCACCACGTTGGGTCACAACATCACCGCCTTGGAGGTGAGCGGGACCTTCGACGACTGTCAGGCGCTGGTGAAGAGAGCCTTTATGGACCCCGAGCTGAACGAGAAACTCTATCTCACCTCGGCCAACTCCATCAACGTGGCCCGTTTCCTGCCCCAGTCGTTCTACTATTTCTATGCCTATGCCCAGTTGTGCGGCATGGTCGAGCACCCCGAGCAGGTGGTGTTCAGCGTGCCCAGCGGCAACTTTGGCAACCTCACGGCCGGACTCATCGCCAAGCGCATGGGGCTCCCCGTGAAGCGTTTCATCGCGGCCAACAACCGTAACGACGTCTTCCTGCAATACCTGAGCACGGGCGTCTATACGCCGCGCCCCTCGGTAGCGACCATCGCCAATGCCATGGACGTGGGTGACCCCAGCAATTTTGCCCGCATACTCGACCTCTACGGACATTCGCACGAGGCTATCTGTGCCGATATCAGCGGTGTAAGTTATACCGACGACCAGATACGTCGCACCATGCACGATACCTTCCGCAACGAGCAATATCTGCTCGATCCCCACGGGGCCTGTGGTTATCAGGCGCTGGTCGACGGGTTGCAGCCCGGCGAAATTGGCATTTGTCTCGAAACGGCCCACCCGGCCAAATTTCTCGACACGGTCGAGTCGGCCATTGGCGAACCTGTCCCGGTTCCCGAGAAACTGCGCGATTTCATGCAGGGCGAGAAGCAGAGTATCCTGATGCCCGTGGGCTTTAATGCCTTCAAGCATTTCCTGCTCAACCAGCAGTAAGGACCAGATGAATTTATTGTACAGAATGACGGGGCTCTTTCAAAAAGAGTCCCGTCATTCTGCTTTATGTCATAAATTTTATAAATGAGTAGACTTGTCAAAATGAGTCTAATTGTACTTTGGGCTTTCGATATAAGTCTTACTCGATTACTGTCAAATAATTTTTTGTCAAGAATAACAATTCGAACGTGATAGTTTGTCCTGAAATGATTGATTTGGAAGAAAAGAGGTATTTTTTGGAAGATTATTTAACGTGAGTTCGATATAAATTAAAACATCGTGAGTTGTCCGTCTTTGACAAAACGTACGTCAATGGCGGGCTTCTTTTCAAAGAAGCAGTATGCAGCTATGGCAGAGAGCGAGTTGGCAATAAAGTTATTGAAGGAACGGTGTCTGGAGTGTTCAATCTGGGCGATGTTCTTTAACTCGTCATTGACTGTTTCAATCAAAGCTCGTTTTCTCAGCAGGATTTTGTCCGCTATGCTCATCAGGGAGTTCTTCATGTTGTTCTTCACTTTGGTTATCAACTGTATGCCGTTAAGAAATAGGTTCTCGAACAAGGTTTGCCCGATATACCCCTTGTCCGCACACAGTTTGCCCTTGATGTTCTTCAGGAACTTTGTCTGTTTCAGCGGTTCACGGTCATCCACATTTCCCGGAGTAAACATGAAATTGAGAATTTCACCCTTATCGTTGATGATCAGGTGAAGCTTAAACCCGAAGAACCATCCCATGGAGCATTTTCCACGTTCGGCGAGACCCTTAAAAGTCTTGTGAATCAATATGCGTTGGTTTCGGCATACACGCAGCGGTGTGGAATCCACAAAGCTGATACCGGTACAAGTACCCAACAGGACTTCCTTGATGAAAATGGTCAGCTGCAGCAGGACTTCCTTTTCCAGTTCTACAAAACGGTTATAGGACACACGTCTGGGAAAGAGATGCGTCAGATGTTTGCATACATATTCTTTGTAGTAATGCTTGAAACATCTGAAGCCTCCCGAGTGGAACAGGACTAGGATGACCATGATTTCCGCATCACTCATCCGGTTCGGCTTATTCCGATGCTTATGATTCTTGTCTTCAACCATATATTTTTCCTGTGTTTTGGCAAATTCCTTGCAAAAATCATCCGCCATACAAAAAATCTCCGTAACTTTAGCCTCTGAGAACATAGTGGTAGTCGCTTAAATGTTATAATTGAGCACTATAAATTTAATGCTTTTATCGCTATGTTCCTAATTTTCAAACTGATAATTTCAATCTTTATATCGAACTCACGTTATTTATATTGGCCCCGCGATTGGTAGACTATATTTGTGACAACGAATAGAAATAGATAGCGTGTCTATGGGGAGTGCTACGATTCGTTGTATAGTTAACGTGAATTCGACGAATTCAAAACAAAGCAAGCTGTGTGTCAAATGTACGTTGTACATTGATACACGGCTTTTTTGGAAACATGCAGTACGCCGCAATCGCCCCCAGTATGTTTACGATGAAATTGTCAAAACTTCTGTGTCTGGAATGCTCCACTTGCGCAATGTTTTTCAATTCGTCGTTTACCGTCTCTATAATAGCCCGTTTCCTAAGCAGCAATTTGTCCGACACACTCATCAAAGCCCCCTTCATGTTACTTTTGAGTTTTGTAATAAGCTGTATACCGTCAACAAACATGCGTCGGAAGAGGTTCTTGCCGATATAGCCCTTGTCTGCAACCAACTTTCCGTAGATGAATTCGACAAACGCCTTATACTCCAACGGTTTCCTGTCATCGACATCACCCGGAGTTATCATGAAGTTCAGCAGCTCGCCTTTCTCGTTACATATCAAATGCAGTTTGAAACCGAAAAACCATCCCATGGAACACTTGCCCCTTTGGGCTATACCCTTGAATACCTCGTGGATATGTATCCTTTGATTCCTGCATACCCGCAACGGGGTGCTGTCCACGAAACTTATGCCTGTGCATTTTCCAAGCAACACTTTCTTAATGAAAAGAGCCAATGGTACTGCCACTTCTTTTTCAAGCTCCACAAAACGGTTGTATGAAACAATCTTTGGGAAGAGGTGGCGCAGATGTCTGCATACTTTTTCCAGATAGAAATGTTTCAGACAACGGTAGCCGGAGTCATGGAACAATATCATAATCAACATAATTTCTGCCTTTGACATAGTCGAATCGCGGTGATAACGCCGCTTGGTGCCTGATTTCAGCGTATATTTTTCCATCATTGCATCAAAAAACTTGCAGAAGTCGTCCGCCATACAAAATAATTCTGTAACTTTGTCCTCGGTGATCATAGCGATTATTGTTTGTAATACTTTGTAATTGAACACTATAAAGTTACAACAATTTTCGCTAATCACCAAATTTACAAATAGGTATAATTCATCGAACTCACGTTATAGTTATGTAGAACAGAAATTTGTTTAAATCAGATAGCGACAATTCTGAAATCATATACAATGCTTTTTTGAAGTGAGAAAAAATAAGAGATATATGAATATGAAATCTGTTTTTTTAGCATGTGGAATGTGGGCGGCCGCCACGGTGGTGTGGGCCCAGTATGCTCCGGCAGGCGATCGCATCAAGACGTCGTGGGGCGAGAATATCGATGTCAATCAAGTGTGGAACGAGTATCCGCGTCCCATCATGGAACGGGGCGAGTGGGCCAACCTCAACGGGTTGTGGAGCTATGCCATAGAGCCGAAGAGTGCAGCCATGCCCCGGCAGTATGAGGGTGAGATTCTCGTGCCCTTTGCCGTGGAGTCGAGTTTGTCGGGTGTCGGCAAACAATTGGGCAAAGAGGAGGCTCTGTGGTATAAACGTGATTTCACGGTGCCCTCAAAATGGCGTGGCCGGCATGTGCTGTTGCATTTCGGAGCGGTCGACTGGCAGGCCGACGTGTGGGTGAATGATGTGAAGGTGGGTATGCACAAGGGTGGCTACACACCGTTCACGTTCGACATTACCCCGGCTTTGAAGAAGAGCGGTTCCAACACCTTGGTTGTTCGGGTTTACGACTCGACCGATGCGGGGTATCAGCCTCGTGGCAAACAGGTGAATAACCCCGAAGGTATCTGGTACACGCCGGTGAGTGGCATTTGGCAGACGGTGTGGCTGGAACCGGTAGCCGACATGCATATCGAGAATTTGCGAATCTTGCCCGATATCGACCGAAACGTGCTCTCCGTAGGAGTGGAGACTTCGGCCGACGCTGCTTCGGTTGTGGCCGAAGTGATTGTCCTCGACGGGGGCAAGGAGGTGGCAAGCGGCCGTAGTGTGAACGGCCAGGCCGTAGAGGTGGCCATGCCCGAAGATGTGAAACTGTGGTCGCCCGACTCTCCCTACCTGTATGACTTGCAGGTGAATATCTTGCGCGACGGCAAGGTGGTAGACCGGGTTTCGAGTTATGCGGCCATGCGCAAGTATTCGATGAAACGAGACGATAAGGGTATCATGCGCTTCCAGTTGAACAACCGCGATATTTTCCATTTCGGTCCGCTCGACCAGGGTTGGTGGCCCGATGGTCTCTACACGGCTCCCAGCTACGAGGCGATGATTTATGATGTGAAGAAGACCAAGGATTGGGGCTTCAACATGATACGTAAGCATGTGAAGGTGGAACCGGCTTTGTGGTACACTTACTGCGACCGTATCGGCATGATTGTATGGCAGGATATGCCCAGTGGTGAGAAGTGCTGCGAATGGCAGAACCGCTCCTACTTCAAGGGTTCCGAGTTTGAGCGGAGCGCCGAGTCCGAGGCCAATTACCGGAGGGAGTGGAAAGAGATTATCGATTACCTTTATTCCTATCCCTGCATCTCGACCTGGGTGCCTTTCAACGAAGCCTGGGGGCAGTTCAAGACGGTTGAGATTACCGAGTGGACTCAGCAATACGACCCCTCCCGATTGGTCAACTCGGCCAGTGGCGGAAACTTCTTCATGTGCGGCGACATACTCGACCTGCACCACTATCCCGGTCCGAGCATGTATCTGTATGATACCCATCGGGCCAACGTGTTGGGTGAGTATGGAGGTATAGGCTTCCCGATGGAAGGTCATCTGTGGACTCCCGACCGTAACTGGGGATACATACAGTTCAAATCGTCGAAAGAGGTGACCGACCAGTATGTCAAGTATGGCGAGGAGCTGCTCGACCTGATTGAGCGAGGCTTTACCGGTGCTGTTTATACCCAAACGACCGATGTGGAGGTGGAGGTAAACGGTATCATGACCTACGACCGTAAGGTGGTGAAGATGGACGAAGATCGCATTCGGGAAATCAACTCCCGCATTTGCCACTCGCTGGATAAATGATTGTCGGATAAATAAAATACATTTATGAACAGTAAACTGATTTGGGCAGGGGCATGGGTTGTATTGCTGGCTGCCTGCACTTCGAAATCGGACACGGAAGGGGTGACGAAATCGGGCCTGGACCGCTCGAAGTTCGAGACTACCGTCGACGGGAAACCGGTGAAACTCTATGTACTGGAAAACCAGTCGGGCATGGAGGTGTGTGTGACCAATTACGGCGGGCGTATCGTGTCGGTCATGGTTCCCGACCGCGACAACCAGTATCGCGACGTGGTGCTGGGACATGACTCCATTGCCGACTATATCCATATCGACGGGAATTTCGGCGCTCTGATCGGCCGCTATGGCAACCGCATCGCTCAGGGTCGTTTCACCCTCGACGGGGTGGAGTATCAACTGCCGCAAAACAACTACGGACATTGTCTGCACGGGGGGCCCAAGGGATTTCACCACAGTGTGTGGAATGCCGTGCAACCTAACGACACCACGCTTGAACTGACCTTGCAAAGTCCCGACGGCGAGGCCGGCTTCCCCGGCAACCTCGATGTGAAGGTGGTTTATACGTTGACTTCGGACAATGCACTGCGGCTGCAATATACGGCCACGACCGACAAGCCTACCATCGTGAACCTGACCAACCACTCCTATTTCAACCTGAGCGGCAACCCGGCCCACGATATTCTGGACGAGACGGTGCAGTTCTGTGCCGACGGCTTTACGCCCATCGACAGCACCTTCATGACATGGGGCGAGATTCGTCCGGTCGAGGGGACGCCGTTTGATTTCCGGGCCGGCAAGACGGTGGGGCGCGATATTGATGCCGATGACGAACAGTTGAAGAACGGAATGGGGTATGACCACAATATGGTTCTGTCGACCGGCGGCGATTTGTCGAAAGTGGCCTGTCGCATCAGCGACCCCACGACCGGCATCGTACTCGAAGTCTATACGACTGAGCCGGGTATCCAGTTCTATACGGGTAATTTCCTCGACGGCAAGGTGAAGGGAAAGCGGGGTATCGCCTATCCTCGGCGGGCTGCCATCTGTGTAGAGACACAGCACTACCCCGATTCGCCCAACCAACCCAACTACCCCTCGGTAGTGCTTCGTCCGGGCGAGACCTATTCGAGCACCTGTATCTACAAGTTCGGGGTTGAATAAGGCGTTGTTGTGGAGCCTCCTGTGTGGTCGTCGTGGGCGTATGATTTCGCGCGCATCTGACATTTCTCTGAGTAGAAGGAAACAATCGGGCAGGCGATGATGTTATTTGGCAAGAAGCCCCCAATCGGGACAAGTCTCGGTTGGGGGCTTCGCTTGTATGATTAAGAGTGTGTTATACTTTTTCCAGGGCTTGCGACAGGTCGGCGATGAGGTCGTCGATATGTTCGGTGCCGATGGAGAGGCGTATGGTGCCGGGGTAGATGGCCTGCTCGGCCTTCTCGCGGTTGGTCAGTTGAGCGTGGGTGGTCGATGCAGGGTGAATGACCAGCGATTTCACATCGGCCACGTTGGCCAGCAGCGAGAAGATTTCGAGGCTGTCGATGAACCGGTGAGCTTCGGCCTCGCCGCCCTTGATTTCGAAGGTGAATATCGAGCCGGCTCCGTGGGGGAAGTAACGCTCGTAGAGGGCGTGGTCGGGGTGGTCGGGCAGAGCCGGGTGGTTGACCTTCTTTACCTTGGGGTGACGGGCGAGGAATTCGACTACCCGCAGGGCATTCTCGACATGACGTTCGACCCGCAGCGAGAGGGTTTCGAGCCCCTGCAACAGCAGGAATGCGTTGAAGGGGCTGATGGCGGCACCGGTGTCGCGCAGAATGACGGCCCGTATGCGGGTGACGAAGGCGGCTGGGCCGGCCACGTCGATGAAGCGGGCTCCGTGGTAACTGGGGTCGGGTTCGCTCAGTTGGGGAAACTTGCCGGAGGCGGCCCAGTCGAAACGGCCCGAGTCGACGATGATGCCGCCCAGCGAGGTGCCGTGACCGCCGATGAACTTGGTGGCCGAGTGGACTACGATGTCGGCACCATGTTCGATGGGGCGTATGAGGTAGGGGGTGCCGAAGGTGTTGTCGATGACGAGTGGAATGTGGTGGCGGTGTGCTATCCCGGCTACGGCGTCGATGTCGATGATACCCGAGTTGGGGTTGCCCAGTGTCTCGATGAAGATGGCTTTGGTGTTGGGCCGTATGGCCTGCTCGAAATTCGAGAGGTCGGCCGGGTCGACAAAGGTGGTGGTGACCCCGTAGGCGGGCAACGTGTGGTCGAGCAGGTTGTAGGTGCCGCCGTAGATGGTGTTGGCCGCGACGATGTGGTCGCCGGCGACGGCGAGGTTCTGGAAGGTGTAGGTCACGGCGGCGGCTCCCGAGGCGACGGCCAGGGCGGCTACACCCCCTTCGAGGGCGGCGATGCGTCGTTCGAGTACATCTTGCGTGGGGTTGCCCAGTCGGCCGTAGATGTTGCCCGGCTCTTTCAGGTCGAAGCGTGCGGCGGCGTGGGCCGAGTCGCTGAACACGTAGGAGGTGGTCTGGTAGATGGGGACGGCCCGGGCGTCGGTGGCGGGGTCGGGTTGCTCTTGTCCCACATGGAGTTGTAAAGTCTCGAAGTGCAATTTTTTCGGGTCCATATTCTGTCTGGTTTTTATCGGGTGAGTAGAATAATTTTACTGTACAAAACTATTTATTTGAAAAATATCATACAAGAAAATCGAATAATAAGGAGAATATATCTATATTTGGGCGATTGTCAAGAATAAATTGTTTGTTTTATAGTCCGGGAGTCACGACCCGGAGAATGGTGTTCTATGGAGATACTGGACAAAACCGACTTGCAGATTCTGCGTGTATTGCAAACAAACTCGCGTCTTACCACCAAGGAGCTGGCGTCGCGGGTCAACCTGTCGCCTACGCCGGTATTCGAGCGGGTGAAACGGCTCGAAGCCAACGGCTATATCAAGAAGTATGTGGCTGTGCTCGACCCGGCCAAGCTGAACCGCGGCTTTGTGGTTTTTTGCAGTGTGAAGCTGATCCGGCTCAACCGTGACATTGCTACCGAGTTTACTCGCATCGTGCGCGAGATTCCCGAGGTGACCGAGTGCTATAACATCTCGGGCGACTATGATTATCTGCTCAAAATCCATGCCCCCGATATGAAATACTATCAGGAGTTTATCCTCAATGTGCTGGGGACTATCGAGAGTATGGGGTCGCTCATGAGTACCTTTGTGATGGACGAGGTGAAACACGAATACGGCATACCGCTGTAACCGACGGCGGGAGAGGCGTTGCCTTCAGGCGATTTCGAGGTCGAAGGTATCGTAGAGGTTTTTGATGTCGGGGTTCTTCTCGATCATCTTTTTCAACACGTCTTTGGGGCTGAAAATAATCTCTTTTTCACCCGGCTGGTTAATGCGCAGCTGCATGGAGAACTGGTTGTTTTTCAACGCGTTTTGCAGGAAAGACATCAGTTCGTGAAAATGCTCGTTGATGCAGTTGACCTGAATTTGCGAGTCGACCGAGACGACAAAGGTGCGGGGGTCGAGCAGTTTGGGTCGGCAGCTCTGCATGGTGTTGACCAGCACCACCTCGGTGGGAATGGTCTGGGTGTATGCCAGCCAGGCTGTGTTGAGCGCCTCCTCGGTAAAGGGGGTGTCGAGTACCGCTTGTGCCGCGGCGGCCTGTTCGGCCGGAGCAGCCTCGGCCGGTTTCTGGTGAATGGAGATGCGCACGGGAGCCGCTTTTCTCGATTGGGCAGCCGGGGCCGCGGCAGCCGGTTTGTGTGTCGGAGCCGTCGGGCGTATCGTGGCCGGACGGTAGGTCGCCTGCGGTTCGGCCGTAGCGGTTTGAGGGGCCGGCTGAGCCTGTGCCTGAGGCTGGTGTGGGGCTTGGGCCTGGGGTTGTGAGGCCGGACGGTTCTGGGGCTGCGGTTGTGCGGCCGGTGCCGGTTGCGGCACGTTGCCCGGTGTGGGTGGATTTATTTTTTGCAGAGGCGGTTCCTGAGGGGTGGAGCCGACCGGGTGAATAATCTGGCAGATTTGTATCAGGGTCAGCTCCACCAGGAACTGCTTGTTGTTGCTGATGCGGTAGTCGAGGTCGCAGCGGTTGCTCAACTCCATGGCCCGGTAGAGGAAGGCGAGCGAGCACTTTTGAGCCTGTTCGCCATAACGTTGGGCCACCGAGGCACTCACTTCGAGCAGCGGCAGGGTCGAAGGGTCTTTGCTCACCAGCAGGTCGCGCAGGTGACGGCTCAACCCGCCGATGAAAAACTGTCCCTCGAAGCCGTGGTCGCGTACCTCCTTGAAAATGAGGAGCGCTTGCGGTACGTTGCCTTGCAGGAAGGCATCGACCAGTCGGAAGTAGTATTCGTAGTCGAGTACGTTGAGGTTTTCGATGACGGCCTTGTAGGTGATGTGTCCGCCCGTGAAACTCACCACCTGGTCGAATATCGAGAGGGCGTCGCGCATACCCCCGTCGGCCTTTTGGGCGATGATGTCGAGCGCTTCGGGTTCGGCGGTGATGCCCTCTTGCGAAGCGACATATTGCAGATGCTCGGCAATGTCGGCCGTAGTGATACGCTGGAAGTCATAGACCTGGCACCGTGAGAGAATGGTGGGCAGAATCTTGTGCTTCTCGGTGGTGGCCAAGATGAAGATGGCGTGGTGGGGCGGCTCTTCGAGTGTCTTCAAGAAGGCGTTGAAGGCTGCGGCCGAGAGCATGTGCACCTCGTCGATGATGAAGACCTTGTATTGTCCCACCTGGGGTGGGATACGCACCTGGTCGATGAGGGTGCGAATGTCGTCGACCGAGTTGTTCGAGGCGGCATCGAGCTCGATAATGTTGTAGGAACGCTGCTCGTTGAAGGCCCGGCACGACTCGCATTCGTTGCAGGCTTCGCCCGATTCGGTGGGGTGGAAACAGTTGATTGTCTTGGCAAAGATGCGGGCACACGAGGTTTTGCCCACCCCCCGGGGACCGCAGAAGAGGTAGGCGTGGGCCAGCTTCTTCGAGTCGATGGCGTTTTTAAGGGTTTGGGTAAGCGCCTTTTGTCCGACCACCGACCGGAAAGTCGAGGGGCGGTATTTCCGTGCCGAAACAATATAGTTGTCCATATCGCGTATTCAAGTTCTGTTCTTCACTTTTCCTTGCGGGAACGGCCGTGCAGAGCTACTACTCCCGTGCGGAAGAGGGCCGCATCGTGGCGGCGGATTCTATTCTTCAAAAGTACGAAAAAGTGAGGGACGGGACAAATGAAAATCGAGATTTCTCATTGAGGTCTCGTCTCTGTCGGGTGCCGTCTTGTTTCGGCCTGGCGGGGTGTCTCTATTCGGGCAGGTCGCTTTTGCCGAAGCAGAGGGGCAGCAGTCCCACTATCGAGTCGACGATATAGACCTCGTTGGTCCCGTAGAGGTAGATGCGAATGGGGTGGCGGTAACGCTCCTCGGTTTCGAGTATCACCTGGCGGCAGGCCCCGCAGGGAGCGGTGGGGTGCTCGATGAATTTTTCTCCCGTCTGGGCGGCGATGGCCAGTGCCTCGACAGCCCGGTCGGGGTATTGCGAGTTGGCATAGAAGAGGGTGGTGCGTTCGGCACAAGTGCCCGACGGGTAGGCGGCATTCTCCTGGTTGCTGCCCGAGACCAGCACTCCGCCGGCCAGACGCACGGCAGCCCCTACCTGAAAACGGGAATAGGGGGCATAGGAACGGTTGGAGGCCTCTTTGGCGGCATCGACCAACTTTTTCTCCTCGTCGTTTAGCTCTTCATACGAGCAAACTATTATCTTTGTGGTGATATTTTTGTTTTCCATAATTGGGGTTAAGCGGGTTATTATTTGCTTTGACTGATACAGGAACAGGTGAGAGCAGAGGGTCAACCGGGAAATTCGCTTGCGATTTGACTTGACCGATCCGCCTCCTCTATTCGAGTAACAAATATAGCGAAATTTTTGAGAACAGGAATTTTTTATCGTCCATTTTTAGATTCAGATACATGATGAAATTCAGATACCTTGTTACCCTTCTGTTTCTTATTCTGGCGTTGGCCCCTCTTTCGGCCCAGCGTAAAAACAAAATTTATCTCGACTATATCGAACAATATAAATCGATAGCCATCAAGCATCAGAAACAGTATGGCATTCCGGCCAGCATCACGCTGGCGCAGGGGTTGCTCGAATCGGGGGCGGGACGCAGCGAGCTGGCCCGCAAGTCGAACAACCACTTTGGCATCAAGTGCCACAGCGACTGGAAGGGGAAGCGCGTCTATCACGACGACGACCGTAAGGACGACTGTTTCCGCAAATACGACTCGCCCGAGGACTCTTTTGACGACCATGCCAAGTTCTTGAAACGTCCCCGCTATGCCTCGCTCTTCGAGTTGAAGGTGACCGACTACCGGGGCTGGGCCAAGGGGTTGAAACAATGTGGCTATGCCACCGACCGGTCGTATGCCAACAAGCTGATACAGACTATCGAACTCTATGAACTCTACCAATACGACCGCCCGAAATTCAAGCCTATCCGCGTGCAGGATCTCCCGCCCGTCGAGGTGGAAAATCCGCATCCGGTGTATCGCTCGTGGGGATTGCTCTATATCGAGGCCCGCAACGGCGATACCTTCGAGTCGATTGCGCAGGAGTTTGGTTTCTCGGCCAAGAAGCTGGCTGGATATAACGAGGTGCCCCGCGACTATCCCTTGGAGAATGGCGACATTGTCTACCTCGAAAAGAAAAAGAAGAAGGCCGAGAAGGGGTATGACTACACGGTGGTCCGTTCGGGCGATTCGATGCACTCCATTGCCCAGCGGTATGGCATTCGCCTGAAAAATCTCTACAAAATGAACAAGCTCCCCGACGACTATATCCCTTCGGTGGGCGACCGGTTGAAACTGCGGTAAGGGTTGCTCCCTGCCGCCACTTCGCACGGTGTGCGTGGAAGGTTACAGTATACGACAAGGGACGCACCATCGGTGCGTCCCTTGTCGTATCATCGAATGTCGTTCTGGGTTCCGCCTCGAATACCGCCTCGCACATCATGATTAGTACAGGTTCCAGGTAATCGACAGTACCTGGAATTCGGTACGCCGGTTTATCTGGTTGGCAATCTCCTGGTCCTCGGGAGTGAGGCTGTTGATATATTCCTCGGTGAGCACATCGCCCTCCTTGAACTGCGGGTATTGGGAGGCCAGTTTCTTGGTGATGACCTTGGGCTTGCTCTCGCCGTAGCCTTTGGGTTGCAGGCGGCGGGGGTCGATGCCCGACTTGATGAGGTAGTCGACTACCGACTGGGCCCGTCGGTCGGAGAGCCGCTGGTTGTACTGCTCGCTGCCCTTCATGTCGGTGTGAGCCCCCAGCTCGATCGATACGTTGGGGTTGTCGTTGAGCATCTTGACCAGCTCGTTGAGCGAGGCTTCCGACTCGGGACGCAGCGTGGCCTGGTCGAAATCGTAGAAGATATTCTCGATGAGAATGGGTTTGCTGATGGAGGCGAGCACGAAGTTGACCCCATACTCGGCATCTTTCTCTTCGGAGTCGGAGATGAACTCCTGCTTGGAGTTGAGGTAGCCCCGGCAGGTGGCGAGCATCACGTAGTGCACACCCCGGTCGAGCTTGAACCGGAAGCTGCCGTCCTTGCGGGCAAACTCCTTCTGGTTTGACCCGTCGTTGCCCACGATGCGGATAATGGCATCGGGCACCGGCTCGTCGTCCTTGTCGAGCACCGTGCCGCTGATCCACACCCGAATCGAGGGAAGCTCGAAGGTGTAGATGTTGTCGTAGCCCCGGCCGTCGCCCCGGTTCGACGAGAAGAAACCGGTCTCCTCTTCGCCGAAGGTGATACCGAAATCGTCGGCCGACGAGTTGATGGGGTATTTCATGTTCTCGATTTGCCACATGCCCGAGTCGTTCATGCGGGCGCGGAAGATGTCGAGTCCGCCCATGCCCGGGTGGCCGTCGGAGGCGAAATAGAGGTCGCCGTTGCTGCGAATGTAGGGGAACATCTCGTCGCCCGGGGTGTTGATCTGTACGCCCAGATTTTCGAGGGTGCCCTCCTTCTCGGTGAGCGAGATGCGCCACAGGTCTTTCCCCCCGTATCCGCCCGGCATGTCGGAGACGAAATAGAGGTATTGGCCATCGGGCGATACGGCCGGGTGGCCGAAGGCCGAGAGGGTATCGGCCGTGATTTCATATTTCTTGGCCGCGCTCCACTGGGCACCCGTGCGGGTCGAGGTATAAATCTCGACCGAGGTGTCGGCATTGGGTTCGCGACGGGCCTTGCTCAGGTACATGGTGGTGCCGTCGGGGCTGAAACTGATGACCCCTTCGTCGTCTTCGGTATTGACCTCGCCCTCGACGGGTTCGGGTTTTTGCCAGGCACCCCGCTCGTCTTTCTTGGAGAAGTAGATGTCGCTGTTTTTGGTGCCGGTGATTCCGCTTTTGTTTTTACCCAGCGCCTTTTCGGTCGATGAGGTAAAGTAGATCTGGTCGTAGTCGGTGCCCAGATACATGGGCGAGAAGTCGCTACGGCGCGAGTTGAGTATCGAGGCCTTCTTGACTACGTAGCGGGTGGGATTCTCTTTCCACTGGGTGGCGAGGTTGCAGCCTCTGATGCCGTTCTTGGCCAGGGTGCTGAGGGGATTGGTTTCGAGAAAGGCCTGGTAGTTCTTGATGGCCTCCTTGTACTTGCCCTCGAACTGCTGGCTGCGGGCCAGGTAGAAGAGTGCCATGCTGTCGGGGTAGTCGTATCGTATGGCATTCTGGTAGGCTGCCGCGCTGCGTGGAGCCATGTTGATGCGTCGGTAGCATTCGCCCATCTTGAAGGCAATCTCGCCCCGCAGCTTGCGCTCCTTGCGCGGGTTGGTCTTGCCGTACACTTTGCGGTAGGTCTGGGCGGCATCGTAATATTCGCCCCGGGCGTATTGCTCGTTGGCAACGCTTAGTTTTGCCCCCGAGCACGACGCCAACACGCCGGCCACAGCCAATCCCCAAAATACCGTCTTTATCTTCATCTCTGTCTCGTGGGACGACGACAATGGCGACGGGTGGCATTACCCGCCTCCTCATTCGTGCGTACCGATACTAATATAGATACGTATTTTTTGCCGTTTTATTGTGTGGTTGCCGTGGCGAATGTCACGGGAGCAGCAGCGAACTGTCGCCGTAGCTGAGGAACCGGAAGCCGTGTGCCAGGGCGTAGTCGTAAATCTCGCGCCAGCGTCCGTCGACAAAGGCCGATACCAGCAACAGCAGGGTGCTTTGCGGTTGGTGGAAGTTGGTAATCATGCCCTGCACGATGTGGTAACGGTAGCCCGGGGCGATGATAATCTGGGTGGCAGTGACGAGGCGCGTCATGCCGTGGCGGTCGAGGTAGTCGACGATGTGTGCGAGGGCCTCGCGCGGGTCGATGTCGGGGCTGCCGTCGTAGGGTTGCCACTGGCTCACGACGAGGTCGTGTGGCTCGGCATCGGGATTGGTAGCCAGCATCTTGCCGATGTAGTAGAGGCTTTCGAGCGTGCGTACCGAGGTGGTTCCCACGGCTACCACGCGGCGGTCGGTGCGGGCCAGGGTGTCGATGAGGTCGCGGTTTACCGAGATGTACTCGGTGTGCATCTCGTGCCCTTCGAGGGTCTCGCTCTTCACCGGCTTGAAGGTGCCGGCACCCACGTGCAGGGTGAGTTCGAGTTCGGGTATCCCTTTGTCGCGCAGGGCAGCCAGTACCTCGGGGGTGAAATGGAGTCCGGCGGTGGGAGCCGCTACCGACCCTTCGATTTTGGAGTAGACCGTCTGATAGGTGGTCTTGTCGCTCTCCTCGGTCTCCCGGTTGAGGTAGGGAGGTATGGGCAGTTCGCCCGCATGGTCGAGCAGCGCGGCGAAGGTCACCTCGGGGTTGTCCCACGAGAAGCGCACCTCGCAGGCGTTGCCGTGGGGCACGCCCCGCTCGGCGGTGAAGCGTACGGTTTTACCGTCTATTTCAACCTCCTGCGTGAGGGGGCCGCTCTTCCATTTCTTCGCGTTGCCGATGAGGCAGAGCCACGAACACGACCGGGTCGACTGGAACGAGAGGGCATATTCGTGCGGGTCAAGCGGTTCGAGGCAGAAGACCTCGATGAGGGCGCCGGTCTCCTTGCGGAAGTGGAGCCGGGCCTGTATCACCCGGGTGTTGTTGAAAACCAGCAGGCTGTCGGCCGGCAGCACGTCGGGCAGGTCGTAGAAGTGGTGCTCCTCGATTTGTCCCTGGCGGTAGACCAGCAGTTTGGATTGGTCGCGCCGGGCGAGGGGGAACTTGGCAATGCGTTCGTCGGGCAGAGGATAGTTGAAATCCTCGATGCGAATATTCTGAGTTTTTATCATAATCTGTTTTGAATATCGTGCAAAAATAAGCAACTTTGCCGAATATAGTACGGTTTGCGGCAGCGAAATCACAAGCCGCCGGCGAATCGCGAGACTCTTTAAAATGATGATATTATGGTAAAAGTAGGAGATAGAGTGCGCTACCTCAATGCCGTAG
The DNA here is from genome assembly GCF_000512915.1 of Barnesiella viscericola DSM 18177. Taxonomy (GTDB): domain Bacteria; phylum Bacteroidota; class Bacteroidia; order Bacteroidales; family Barnesiellaceae; genus Barnesiella; species Barnesiella viscericola. The sequence continues at coordinate 1,451,403 of NZ_CP007034.1, read as the reverse complement.
GAGGCGGGGTAGTGGTGAGAATCGTGAAAGATATAGCCTATGTCGATGAAGATGGTTTCGAGACCCCGGTACTGGCCCGCGAGTGCGTGGTGGTAGAACCGGCCGAACCGGCCAAAAAGAGTGCTCCCGTACCGGCCTCGAAGGTGGTGGAGGTGTCGCCTGTCGAGAAGGGGACTTTTGCTCAACCGGCCGACGAGGAGGACGACCTCGCTGTCGAGGAGCGTCCCGAGGGTGAGCAGCTGAACATCACGCTGGCCTATGTGCCCGACGAGAGCAAGCACCTGAATACGACCCGCTTCTCGTGTTATCTGGTCAACGACAGCAACTACTACCTCTACTTTGCCTACCTCAGCCGCGACGACGAAGGGTGGCGCACCCGCTATGCCGGGGTAATCGAGCCCAATATCCAGTTGCTGCTCGAAGAGTTCGGGCAGGAAGATGTCAATGCGCTCGAACGCATCTGTATCCAGTACATCGCCTTCAAAAAAGACAAGCACTTTGCCTTGAAGAGCCCCGTGGCGGTGGAGTATCGGCTCGACACGACCAAGTTCTACAAGCTGCACACCTTCCGCGAAAGTCTCTATTTCGATGAGCCGTCGTGGTGCATCGACCTGGTGAAGAACGATGTGCCCGTGCGCCCCATGCTCTTCGATGCTTCGGACCTCGAACGGGCCATGAAGATGAAGAAGCAGGTTGACAATCCGGTGCGTAAACCGGTGACCCGGCATGCCGAAAAGCCCGGTATCATCGAGGTGGATTTGCACGCTTCGGCACTGCTCGACACGACGGCCGGACTCTCCAACTCGGATATTCTCAACTACCAGCTCGACAAGGTGCGCGAGACGCTCGACCAGTACCGGCACGCCAAGGGCCGCAAGATTGTCTTCATTCACGGCAAGGGCGAGGGGGTGCTGCGTAATGCGCTGTTGAAGGAGATACGCGACAAGTACAAGAACTGCACCTGTCAAGATGCCTCGTTTCGCGAGTATGGCTTCGGGGCCACGATGGTGACCGTGCATTGAGAAGGTACGGACGATAAAAGGGAAACCCCTGTACCGAGAGACCTCGGTACAGGGGTTTTGTTTGTAAGAAGGAATGAATTTGAATCTCGTCAAAAGGGACGGCGTCCGCCCGGGCCGCCCGGGGGAGGGCCGGGGTGTCCGTAGCCGCGGGGCCCGCCGGGACCCATGTCGGGACGTTTGTCACCGAAGGTGTTGAACCGGTAGGTGAAGGTCAGCAGCCCATAGGTGTTGAGGGTGTTGTATTCCACATCTTGAATGTAGTTACCCGTGACGGTACGGCGTATGCTGTTGCGCTGTCCCAAAATGTCGTACACTTTGAGGGCGATAGTGGCGTTTTTCCCTTTGAGGAACTGGTAGGAAGCCTGGGCATTCCACAACCAGCTTTCGGTGTTGTAGCCTGCCGAGTAACCGGCCGAGCCGCTGTATGTGAGGTCGGTGCCCAGTGTGATGGACCAGGGCAAGTATCCGCTCAGATTGAGGGTGCCGCCGTAGTTGTGGGTGCTCTGGTCACGCTGGTTCTGCATGCTGTTGGTGGCCAGTGAGTAGCGGTAGTTGCCCCGCAGCTCGGCATCGAAATAGTCGGAGCGGAAGGCGATACCCAGGTTCTCGATGGCGTTGAACGAACCGGCATCGTTGCGCAGACCGTTGTTGTAACCCACGTTGTTGTTGTAGCTGAGTCGGCTGAAACTGTTCAGTTGCCAGTGCTTGTTGCGGAAGGGGGTGGTAAACATCAACATGCCCGAGGCGTTCCACACGCCGTTGACGTTGCGGTAGGTGGTGGTTTGTCCGCCGGTGGTGGCATCGTAGGTGGTCTCGGAGATGATACTGTTGGTGGTGAATCCGCCGAAGAGCATGGCCATGATGGCGCGTTGGCTCGTCTGGTCATAGTCGTTGAAGCGCACCCGCAGGGTGTTTTTGAACGAAGGCTTCAACAGTGGGTTACCGATAACGACCCGCAGGGGGTCCGACACGTCGGCCACGGGTTGCAGTTGTGCCATCGTGGGTTGCGACGACGAGCCCCGGTAGTCGATGCGCAGCGAGGTCTGTTTGCCCATCTTGTAGCGGTAGCGCAGGTAGGGCGCCACGTTGAAGACGGTGCGTTTGGGAATGTTGCGGCTGCTGTTTATCTGGTCGATCGATTGCGACGACGAGGGTTCCACGGCCACACCCACATCGTAGGTGTAGGTGGGTTTCACCTGCTTGAATCCCACCTGGGCCCGGTGCATGTAGTAGTCGTTGCGGAAACTGTTGCTCAGGTCGTTGTTGCGCACCGTGTCGAGAGCCATTGCCGTGAGGGGGTCGGTGAGTACGTCGTAGGTGTATTTGTCGGCGTTGTTGAAATTGGCCCGGAAACGGTAGGAAAAGGTAAGGAAGCGCCCCTTCGTCACGTCGCCCAACGGTTCGGTCCAGGTGAGTCGGGCACCGTAACTGTTACTCCACGTGTGGTTGTCGTCTATCTGGTCGAGGGTACTGTCGGTGGCCAGTTGGTAGTATTTGTAGAGCGCCTTGGTCCAACCGTCCTCCTGCGTGTTGCTGAACTTGTATTCGGCCTGGATACTGAACGACCGGCCGGGGCGTGAAAGGAGCTTGTGGTTGTAGATGAGTTCACCCGAGAGGTCGTAGCCGGTACCCTTGTTGAAGTTGTCGCTCTCGCTGAAATTGACTCTGCTGCGGGCCAGGTCGCCGGCGGTGGTGAGGGCCGAGTCGTAGCTGTCGGAGCGGGAGAGGGCTACGGCAAACTTGGGTCGGAATTCGAGAGTATTGAGCGAGTCGATGTTCCAGCGCAGTCTGAAATTACCGCGTATGTTCTGTCCGTGGTCGTTCATCTTGTTGTGGCCGCTGTAATAGGAGGTACTGTCGGCGAAGAGGTTTTGCCGCTCGGTGCGTTGCAGCACGTTGCGGTTGCTGTTGTTGTAGCTCACGTCGCCGCCCACGCGGAATATCTCCTCCTTGCCCACGTTGAAGTTGACACCCACGTTGTGGCTGGTGTTGATACCGTTCATGCCGCCGAATCGCCGGAACCGGCTACCACCCAGGTCGGTGAACCCCATGTTGTTGGTGTTGTTCGACCCGGCCAGAATGGTCACCTGATTGTCACCGAAGAAGCGGTTGACCATGGCTCCGGCCTCGTAGCGGCCGTCAAGGCCGTATCCGCCCGACACGTTGCCGAACCAGCCGTGCTTCATGCCCTCCTTGATGGTGAGGTTGATGACGGTCTCCTCTTCGCCGTCGTCGACGCCGGTGAGCCGGGCCAGGTCGGACTTGCGGTCAACGACCTGCAACTTTTCGATGATGTCGACCGGCAGGTTCTTGGTGGCTATCTTGGGGTCGTCGGAGAAAAACTCCTTGCCGTCGACCAGAATCTTGGTAATCTCTTTCCCGGCGTGGGTTATCTTGCCCTCGCTGTCGACCTCGACGCCCGGCAGTTTTTTCAACAGGTCTTCCACTACCGAGTTGGGTTGGGTTTTGTAGGAGTCGGCATTGAATTCGACAGTATCTTCCTTGACTACTACCTCGGGGGCTTTCCCCACGACAACGGCCTCTTGCAGCAAGATGTCGTTGCTTTCGAGCAGAACCGTACCCAGGTTGCGGCGAGCCTGACCGGCGGCGAGCCGCACGGGTTCGTAGGCGGTCTTGTAGCCCAGAAACGAGAAGGCGGCGATGTAGTTGCCTGCCTTGGTGACATTCAGCGAGAACGCGCCGTCGTTCTTACTCGATACTCCGGTAACGAACGTGCTGTCGCGGGCCGAGAGCAACCGTATGCTCACCTGGGGCAACGGCGATTCGTCGCTTTTGTCTTTGACAATACCCGTAACTGTAAACTGCGCACTGGCGTTCTGTGTGGCCATCAAACAAGATATACACGCGATCAGGACCAAAAAACCTCTCTTCCACATCTTAAAAAATCAAATCTATTGAGCACGATAATCACATGCCTATATGACCTTGACCGGGGGTCAAGGTTTAATACAGACGCGTGATTTTCACATTTTTTAGACTAATATTTATTTCAGGGAGAGGTAACGCTCCACGTAGTCGGCTCCCCGGCGGGCGATGCGGGTGGTTGCGGCGAAATACCAGCACATGGGTATGAAACAGAAGAAGAAGCGCTTGGACGAGTAGGCCAGCACGTTCTGTATCGAGTCCCACACGTAGTCTACGTGATAGATAACCAGTCCGTAGAAAAGCACGCTCAGCAGAATCATGCCCAGCAGAGGCAGGTTGTCTCTCCCTTTAATCAGGAACCAGATATTCCCCACGAGGAACAGGGCGAATACCGGGAAGGTCCAGCCGTAGTAGAGGGTGTTGGTGAACAGGGCCCAAAAGCCGTTGACAATATTGCCGGCCTTCTCGCCGTCCCAGAAGAGGCGGGTGATGGCCATGCCCTCGGTGTAGAGCCCGCCGGTTTTCATGTAGGCGAACCAGATGACGGCGGGGAGCAGGGCCAGCCCGGTGAAGTACCACCCTTTGCGGTAGCTTTTGCGGCGTATGCAGTCGATGAGCAGGACAACGCAGGCGGCACCGATGAAGACCACCCCTTCGTTGCGGCACCACATGTTGGCACCCAGCAGCAGAGCTCCGGCGTAGAGTTCGTGGTCGCGGCGGCTGCGCAGCCAGCTGGCCGTGTAGGCGATGCCCAGCGAGGCGAAGATGGCTTGCATGACGTTGGTACCCGACAGCGACGAGAAGGCGAGCATCTCGGGGGCCATCATCATGAAGAGGGTGGTGAGGGCAGCGAGGGTCTTGCCCGTATTGCGTCGCAATATGCCGTAGAAGGCGATGACGAAGAAGAGGTACATGAGGGCCGGAATGGCTTTGGAGGTCTCGGCGCCCAGCAGGTAGACGTAGGCATAGCTCATCTGCACGAAGGGGGCATAGGCTATGCTGCTGCCTGCACGGTGTATCGTGGGGTTGTAGTCGGCATCGAAGAGGCTCATGCGCATGTAGGTGTGGTCGTGAGCCGCCACAAATCCCAGCGTGTCGAAGGCGGCGAGGCTGTCGCGGTCGCTGGGCGGGAAGAAGATGCATTTCGAAAAATTCATGTACTCGCAGTAACCGACGAGGAGGAGCAACAGCACCCACACGAGGTTGGCCTGTTTCAAGTCGTTGAGCATGGCGGGCGTGAATCGCAGGGTGTCGATGCCCCGGTAGCGCCACACCAGAAAGAGCAGCAGGGCGAGGATAACCCACCCGGCCAGCAGTACCGAGGTGGCGGTCAAGGGGATATGCACCCAGTCGAGCAGAACCATGAGGAGGGTCTGCAAGGCCATTCCCAGAGGGAACGAGAGGCCGATGCGTTCGGTCCATGAGAATGATTTGCCGATGAGGGCCGTTACAAAGATGCCGTTGAGGCAGGCGAGTATGATTCCGAGGGTGATGAGCATGGCTTTACGGTTTTGGGTGAACGGGCAGTACGGCGTGAGCGACTTTGTGTTCTACGTCGTAGTTGAGGTATTCATATCCCACGCCATTGACGATGGCCACGTGGGTGATTTTCTGGCTCCACGGAGTTTTTCCCAGCTCGGAGGGGAGTACGACCCGGCGGGGATAGAGGAAACGGGTGGCCCACAGCTTGTTGTAGGGTTCGCCCGAGAAGATGCGTTCCGCTCCTTCGGGATAGAAGGCCTCTTTCGACGGCAGCAGAATGACGGCGTCGGGCGGGGTGTTCTCTTTGAGATAGCGCAGGTAGACGTGAGCGAGACCCAGTTTCATCTCGAATCGCTGGTCGGTCGTCGTGTGGGCATAGTGTTGTGTGACTTCCAGGTTGCCTTTCAGCATGTTATAGGCCCAGTTGTATCCTGGTTGCATGCCGATTACAAGTTTGTTCAGCAGAAACAGGACAATGGCTACGGCTACCAAGTTCTTGATGACCCACGAAACGGTGATGCCCGATTGAGCTTTTTGAGCCTTGACGTTGGACTTGTTTTTCGCAGGTGCTTGCTTTTGGGATTTTGCAGAACTGTTTTTCATCGTGCAGTGTTTTTCCAGAAACGGTATTTCAGCAGGGTGACAATCGCTTGCAGTCCGTCTTTGAGACGTAGTTTCTTCCCCTCCTCGATGGAACGGGGATAGTAGCGGATAGGCACCTCCTTGATTTTGTGACCCAGGCGCGAGACTTTGGCCGTGACCTCGGGGCAGAATTCAAATCCCTTGCAGTCGAGGGGTATCGATTTCAGCAGCCGGGTCTCGAACATCTTGTAGCAGGTGGGCTCGTCGGTGATGTGTTGACCGTAAAGCAGGTTGGTCATGATCGACAGGAATTTGCCGCCCATCTGGTAGCTGACATAGGTGTGCGAGTTCTCCTCGACCAGGAATCGCGAGCCGTAGACTACCTGGTATTGCCCCGAGAGCAGGTGCGGCAGCATCTTGGCAAAGTCGTTGGGATCGAGTTCGAGGTCGGCATCCTGCATCACCACATAGTCGCCCGTCACGGCCTGTATGCCGGTGCGCACGGCCATGCCCTTGCCCTGGTTGCGGTCGTGCCTCAAGTAGGTGATGGGGGCATCGGGGTGGGCGGCGATGAACGCTTCGACGATGCGGCCGGTCGAGTCGGTCGAACAGTCGTTCACGACAATCAGTTCGCGGCCTATTCCCTCGCCCAGGTCGGCGTCGAGCACGCGTTGCAGCAGTTCTGCAATCGTTTTCTCCTCGTTGTAGGCCGGAATGATAATCGATAATGTGTGACTTGTTTGATTCATAACTTGCTATCGGCTAAAAGGATAATGCCGGAGTTCCGCTTCGAGTACAAAAGTAGGACAATAATTTTGGCTGTGCAAGCATTTCCCCCGAAAGAATGGCGGGAACCGGCTTGCCGTCTCTTTCCCGACGGGGCGAGTGGACAGGGGCGAAATGCGGGGTCGAGGCGGCCCGGTAAAACTTTTTCGGCACCCGACAGTGGTCGTGCAAGTAAATGTGCTATCTTTGCAACCGTAAATTCCCCGTTATTTTCGTTCGGGACACAACGGCTTATATATGAAAGATTTTATTGCGATTCTGCGGCGGTTTGTACCCCCTTATAAATACTATCTCGTACTCAATATCTTTTTCAACATACTGGCATCGATATTGACGCTTTTCTCGTTTGCGCTCATTATCCCCATTCTCGAAATCCTGTTCAAGCTCAAACAGGCCACCTACACCTTCATGCCGTGGAATTCCGGTTCGCTCAAAGATGTGGTGGTCAACAACTTCTATTACTACATTACCTCGATTATCGACCGGGAGGGGCCCGGCTTTGCCCTGCTCATCTTGGGGGTGTTCCTCATCGTGATGACCTTCTTCAAGACCGCGGCCACCTATTTGAGTTCGCACTTCATGATTCCGCTGCGGTCGGGTATCGTACGCGATATTCGCAACTATGTCTACGAGAAGGTGGTGAGCCTGCCCATAGGCTTCTTTACCAGTGAGAAGAAGGGCGATGTGATGGCGCGCATGTCGGGCGATGTGGGCGAAATCGAGAACTCGATCATGGCTTCGCTCGACATGATGTTCAAGAACCCCATTATGATTATCGTTTGCTTGGTTACGATGTTTGCCATCAGCTGGCAGCTCACGGTCTTTGTGCTGATCCTCCTCCCCACGGCGGGATATATTATGGGGCAGGTGGGCAAGAAACTCAAACGCCGTTCGCTCGAAGGGCAGAACCAGTGGGGCCTGCTGATGTCGATTATCGAGGAGACGCTGGGCGGGCTGCGCATCATCAAGGCTTTTAATGCCGAGAACAAGATGATCAACTGGTTCCATGCCGAAAACAATGTATTCTATCGTATCTCCAACCGCATCAACCGGCGGCAGGCACTGGCGCACCCCATGAGCGAGTTCTTGGGTACCTGCACCATCTGTATCGTGCTGTGGTATGGCGGTTCGCTCATTCTCTCGGGCACGAGCAGCATCGACGCCGCTTCGTTCATCTACTACCTGGTTATCTTTTACAGCATCATCAATCCGGCCAAGGACCTCTCGAAGGCGGCCTACTCGATACAGAAGGGTCTGGCTTCGATGGAGCGTGTCGACCTGATTCTCTCGGCTGTGAACCCCATCAAGGACCCCGAGAAGCCGGTCGAACTGACCGACATGAAAGAGGGTATCGAGTATCGCGACGTGTCGTTCAGATATAACACCGAGAATGTGGTCAAGCACGTGAACCTCACCATCAAGAAGGGTCAGACGGTGGCTCTGGTGGGTCAGTCGGGTTCGGGCAAGTCGACGATGGCCGACCTCTTGCCCCGCTTCTACGATGTGAACGAGGGGGGCATCTACATCGACGGGGTCAACATCAAGGATTTCAGGGTGCGCGACTTGCGCGAGTTGATGGGGAATGTGAACCAGGAGGCTATCTTGTTCAACGACTCGTTCTACAACAACATCACCTTCGGCGTGGAGAATGCCACTATGGAGCAGGTAATCGAGGCGGCCAAGATTGCCAATGCCCACGACTTTATCATGGCTACCGAGGAGGGGTACGACACTTGCATCGGCGACCGGGGCAGCCGCTTGTCGGGCGGACAACGCCAACGGGTGAGCATCGCCCGAGCCATCTTGAAGAACCCCCCTATCCTGATTCTCGACGAGGCCACGTCGGCCCTCGATACCGAGTCGGAACGGCTTGTGCAGGAGGCGCTCGAAAACCTCATGCGCAACCGCACGACGCTGGTGATTGCCCACCGCCTCTCGACCATCAAGGATGCCGACCTCATCTGCGTGATGCACGAGGGCGAAATCGTGGAGCGGGGACGTCACGACGAACTGATCAAACTCGACCGTTATTACAAGCGGTTGGTTGACATGCAGAAGTTTTAAACGTAGTGACAGATAGGAAAAACAAAAAGCGCCGCTTTCATGCGGCGCTTTTTGTTTGGGTGTTTGTCGTGGGACAGCTTGGATTTAATGGGCTACCCGGCGGCCGGTCCGGTTGTGGCGTTTGCGATAGAGGCGCTTGATCCACAGGTAGTAGCCGGTAAGGGGCAGCGTGGCGCCCAGCAGGGCGGCCAGGAACCACAGGATACGCGAGGCGTTCCCGCCCCAGGCTCCGGTGTGAACGGCGTAAATCCACCCGCGCATCTTGCCCGAGCGGGCGGTGTCTTTGTAGAGCGACGAGCCGGTTATTTCGCCCGATTGCGGGTCGAAGGTGTAGCGGTCGCTCCCGCGGGTGTTGCCGTAGCGGTTGTTCGATACGCTGGCCGAGCCGTCGGTGATTTCAATTTTCAGGTTATCGGGATTCGCAGCGGCCAGTTGGTCGTAGACCTGTTGCCAGCAGGCAAAGGGACTCGGTTGAACATCGGACGAGGAGGGGAGTTCGGGGCTGTTCCCCGGTTGGGCCGGTTGCTTTTGAGCCGGAGCCTTTGCACTCGTCTCTACCCCGAAGAGTTTGTAGAAGGCCGTGTTGTACCACTTGAACGACCAGGTGAGACCCGTAAGCGCCATGACCAGTACCAGCAACAGCACATAGATGCCCCCGGCGGCGTGCAGGTCATGCCAGAAGCGGGCTTTGCCCTTGTGCAGGGCTATCTGTATGCCGTTTTTCAATCCCTTGCGGGAGCGGGGCCACCAGATGACGGCACCGGTGATGAGAATGACGGCAAAGAGCAGGGTGGTCGTACCGGTGACGAGGCGCCCCCAGAAGATGCCGCCGTTGGCCGGTTGGCTGTCGAGCAGCCAGCGGTGCAGCGTGAAAACGGTGCGATAGAAGGGCGACCGTTGGTATTGTCCCTTGATCTCGCCGGTATAGGGGTTGATATAGACCGCTGCGCCCTTGGGAGCCGACAGGTTCACCTGGTAGGTGCGGTCGGGTTGGGGGTAGACGGTGACGCCGGTTATCGGGGCTCCTTTGGTCAGCTGGTTTTCCACCTTTTCCACCAACGTGCCGAGGGGTAGCGGGTGGTCGCCGACCTTTTCTACATGGTAGAGAGGACGGTTGGTGAGCTGGGCGATTTGGTCTTCAAAGACCAGCAGGGCCCCGGTGAAGCAGATGATGGTAATGATGAGGCCGAAGGGTACTGCCAGCCATAGGTGTATTTTACGGAATGCCTTTTTCATGTGAGATCCTCCTTTTTGACTTTGTAAAATTAAAAAGGACCTGCGAGAATAAGGTTCATCGGCAGGTCTTTTTTTCGGAACGAGGTCAATTGGCTTGCAGCTTTCCTACACCGGCCACACTTGTGGCCACGATGGTGAGCCCTTTTGAGGCGGTAGCCGCGGCGGGGTCTATCTTATAGACGGTGGGATAACCGGTCGAGGTACTCACCACGACGTAGGCATGCCCCTCGTCGTCGATGTAGGGGGTGTTGCTCAGCGCACTGATGTCGGTGGGGAGCCCCGATACCTCGCGCAGTGTGCCGTCGCCCTGGGTGTCGAAGATGAGCAGCCGGTTGGCCGTGCCCTTGAATCCCTGAGCATCGTAGGCCAGCAGCAGGAAGTAGTTGCCCGAGGTGTACCAGCTGCGCAGGAAGGCGGCTTCGGAGCCGTCGGGATTTTTCAAGGCCTGGTAGTAGGAGGGGTCGAAGTCGAGAGCCTCCCACGAGGCCCGGGTGTCGATGCGTACGACACCGGCCGGGAGCCGGGTTTGCTGACGGGCATCGCTCATGGTTTTGGCATAGCTGGGCGAGAATACGTAGAGGTAACCGTCGTCGGCCTGCCACACCATCTGGTAGTATTGCGAGCGGTTGCGGCCGCAGGCGTAGCTGATGCGGTCGCTCTTGATGACCTTATGCTCGGTGAGGGTCTCGTCCTTGAAAATAGCCACCCAGCACTCGTCGGGGTATTGGGTCCATTGTAGCTCGTTGGCTTTGTAGGAGCCGCTGCCCGAGCCGCCCGATTCGGTCTTGACCAAGTCCTCGTAGCCTTCGCGCACGTAGCCGTGTTCGCGGCCGTCGACCGTCTGTATGTAGCCCCACTGGCTCAATCCCATGGGGACAGCAGCCGAGTAGAGGTAGTTGCCCACCTGTTCCAGCCCGGCCAGGGTCACATATTCGCCGTTGCCCAGGAAGTTCTCGGCGCGCAGGCGAATGTCGCCGGCTCCCGTACCGTCTTTGGCCGTCTGGTTGCGGGCATCGATATAGGCCGGCAGGAAGTGACGGGGATAGTAGGTCTCGGTGAGGCTCTGGCCGCTCTTGTCGGTGTAGGTGTAGCTTTGGGCGTCAATGGTTCCGCTACCCGACGAGGTGGTCATGATGTAGTCGTTGTAGAAGCCGTAGGTGGTGAATCGGCTCAACTTGTAGGTACGCGGGTCTTTGGTCATCTCAAAGGCCGGGTTGAGGCTGTACGAAGCGGTCTGTCCCGCCTCTCCCTGATTGTAGTTGAGGGCAAAGAGCGAGCGTTGGTTGTAGAATACCCAGTAGGTGGCTCCGTCGTTTTGGGTGCCCTGTACGGTGGGGGTCACCTTGTAGTTGGGGTCGTCGAGACGGTCGGCCGTGAGCAGTACGTTGGTCTCGTTGTTGCCGGTACCCACCGTGGCGGCGATGACATAGTTGCCTTTTGATACTTCGGTCAGGTTCGACACTTCGGTGGGTGTAGCGGGCCCCTCCTCCTGGCACGACACGAGCAGCAGGCCGGTGGCGAGGAGGGTTGTACAGGTTGACAGGAAGAGATTCTTTTTCATATTCATCAGTTTTTATGTTTTGTTAGTGATTGGATTGATTCGGAATGGTATGTCGGTTCAGTCGCCGAAATGGACCCGGATTTTCCCGTAGAAGGCCCGGCCCGCTTTTTGGAGGCTGAAATTGTCGTAGAGTTTCTCGTCGGTGAAATTGCGGCATTCGAACGCGAGGTTGTAGCGCCCGTTGTGCAGGCTGTAACTGATCGAGAGGTTGTGCGAGAATTGGTCGGGAATCATGTAGTCGCTGCTGTTGGTACCTATCACCTCGGAGTTGTAGCAGAAGCTGTGCAGGTACTGGTTGTCGTAGGTGAGGGTGAGCAGGTTGCCTTTCCGGCCCAGGTCGTGCCAGTAGAGGTTGATGTCGCTGTCGGCAAATAGGTAGGGCACGTTGGCCATGCGGGCCTTGTAGGTGAGGTTGGGGGTGGAGTTGCCGGTGCTGCCGATCTGGTAAGGCTCCATGTCGCGCACGTCCATCTGCGAGAAGTTGCCACCCAGACTCAGCCAGCGACCCAGAGAGTAGCGGGCCGAGAGGTTGTAGCCTTTGGTCACCACCTTGCCGTAGTTGGTGTAGGTGGCATTTTCCTTGCCCCCGCTCAGGTCTTGAATGTTGCGTTGGATATAGTCGCGGGTGTTGCGGTAGATGAGGCCGCCCTCGATGTAGAACGAGTGTGGTCCGATGGTGCGGGCGTAGCTGAGGTTGAGGTTGACGTTGTGGCTCTTCTCGGGGCGGAGGTCGACCTGTCCGCTTTCGAGGTCTTCATCGCCGAACATCTCCTCGATGGTGGGCAGGCGGCAGGCTCGTTCGTAGGAGAGTTTCGCCTGCAACCCAGGCAGAACGAAATAGGTGCCCGCGGCCCCGTAGCCGAACTGCTGCACGGTGCGCTCTACCAGTACGTAGTCGGTACCCTTGTCGTCGGTAGCTACGGGGCCCGATACATACTGGTGGTAATATTTGCCGAAGACCGAGAGGTTCCAGCGGTCGGAGGGCATGAGCCGGTAGGAGAGCCCGGAGATGTTTTTGCGGGTCTCCTTGGCAAACTCGTCCTTGATTTCGGCCCCGGTGAGCAACGACGTGTTGGTGCGGTGAAAGGCGTTCCACACGTGGTTGAAGGTGAGGGTGTGGGCCCGCCCGATGCGGTAGTTGAGGGTGGCGGTAGCGTTCCAGTTGTCGTTGTAGGCCCGGGCATACTGTTCGCTCTGTTCGCCCCGGCCGTTGGTGTTGAGGCGACGCTCTCCCAGCCAGTTGTAGCGGTAGCTGGCGGTGTCGATATTGTGGGTCACGTTGCGGTTGTAGTTGGCCGTGAGGGTGAGGTCGAGTCCGCGAGTGAGGAGGTCGCGCTTGCGGTATTCGAGCGAGGGCATGAGCGAATGGCCCCGGCGGTGTTTCTCGCCGAAGACGGTGTGTTGCCGCACGCCGGTTTGTATCTCTTTGTACATCTGCGAGTAGGTGAAGCCCAGCATGAGGCGGTCGGCCCAGGGTTTGTCGGTCACACCCACCTTGGCCACGACGGCCTCGTTGTGGTAGGTGTCGTTGAAACGACGCACCCGGAATACCTCGTCGGTGATGATTGAAGACCCGTCGGCGTTCCACTGCTCCACGTGGTCGGCATCGACCCAGTAGTTGTTGTCGGAGTAGTTCTGGAAGAGGTTGATTTCATAGGTGAGACCGCTCTTGAAACTCTGCCCGAAATTGAGATACGACTTGTGGGTGTTGAACGATCCGTAGGAGTAGGCGGCATCGAGATACCAGTTGCGGCGCTGTTTGTTGGTGACGATGTTGATGACTCCGCCGATGGCGTCGGTGCCGAAGCCGACGGGTACGACCCCCTTGTAGATTTCGATACGGTCGGCAAAGCTGATGGGTATGTTGTTGAGCCCGAAGGAGCTGCCCACCCCCTCCTGCGGCACGCCGTCGATGAATACCTTCACGTGCTTGCCGCTGAATCCGTCGAGCATGAGTTGCATGTCGGAGCCCACGCCGCCCGATTCGCGCAGTTTCATGCCCGGGGCCTTGGCCAGAGCGTCGCTCAGGTTCTTGGTCGAGTTCTGCATCTCGCGGGTATCGACGGCCACGGCGTTGTAGGCCGAGCGCTTCACCCGATTCACCCCGGTGGCGACTACCGTCACCTCGTCGAGGGTCTGGGTCTTGGAAGTGAGGGTGATGTCGAGGTTGAGGTGTTCGCCCCGTTTCAGCGAAATCGGTTTCTCGAAGGGCTCGTAGCCGATGGCCGAGACCACCAGCGTGTAGTCGCCGGGTCGGGTTTTGAGACGGTATCGGCCCTGTTCGTCGGTTGTGCCGCCCGAGTGCCCTCCTTTGAGGTAGACGGTGGCAAAGTCGACCGCTTGGACGGCTCCCCCCTCGGTCGACGAGACCCGGCCCGAGACGATGGCTGCGGCCGGGTGTCCCTCCCGGTGGTGCCGGTGTTGAGCCTGCCCGGCGAGGGAGCCGAAAGGTAGTACATTATATAAATATAGAGACAGGAGTATTCCCCATTTTATTTTCCCCATAATCACTTTCCACTGAAAAAATTTGCAATTATTTATTCGCTGCAAAATTACCGCTCCCCCCGGGGCGGTACAATCGCATGATATAGGTATTGTGGGGGCCTGTCTCCCCATTCGTGGTGAGCGGCGGTACGCTTCCAAGAGCAGGGAAAGAGAGGTAGCGGGGGAGGGGTGCCGTGAAAAAACAGAGCCGGAATTTGTCGTAACTCCCGTTTTTTGTGTATGTTTGCAATATGAAAGGTTTTGTGAAACATCTGCTTGTCTTCTCGCTGGCTCTGATATTGGGCTGGGTCTCGGCACTGCATGTGGCCGAGGTGGAGAGGGTGTATGCCTCGGTTCACGAAACCGACACTCCCTATACTCTCGTCGATACCGACGGGCATGCGCACCACTCGGGGCCGAGTTTCGTCGCCATCATTCCGGCCGAACGGATTGCTGCCGTCAATCAGGTGCGATTCCCTTCATCGCCGGTGGCCGAGCGGGTGGGGAGCCATACCGCATTCTCTTGTGTGCAGCATTGTTGCTGCCAACTCATGGCCCTTCGCGAGAAGTCGATTCGACACGGTTACGAGGGGTATAGAGCCCAGTTGTGTTCGCACGGGCACTATCTCTATTCACTCTGCAAAATGCTGATTTAGTGGAAGGCAGGAAGCACCTGCCCGATGACAGAAGTCGGTTTGCCGCTTCTGGCCCTCTTGCCGTGCCTGTGGGTGCGGCCGGACGGATTCCCGTGTATGGTCGCGGGAAAAGGCGAATCGTTGTATTTATATGTTTTATCATCTAATCAGCATAACAAGAAAATGGAAAATAAAGAGAAAGAGACTACGGTCTCTAAATTTGCAGAGAATCCCTATGTAGAAATCAAAAAGAGAGTTTCGATGGCCGGCGTGTGGTCGGTATTGGTTGCCGTGGTGGCTTTTGTGGCTTCGGGTTTCATGACCGATCCGCAATCGTCGCTGAAACTTTTCCTTATCGTGGTGGGCGTGTGCTTCCTTATTTACGGCCTCATCAAATTGGCCGTAGGTAACAAGGTAGCCGTTTGCCGGGCCAACGGAAAGGTGTTGAAAAAACATGAACTCCTCTTCGAGAGCAGCGAGGTGTCGCGCCTGAAACAGATGGTCGAGTCGGGAAATTTCCAGTCGATCGGTACGCTGCCTCGTGCCGTAGGTCATAAGGCCGGGGCTAAACTGACCCTTTTCATCGACGCCGACCAGAGCTTTGCCACCGCTCAGGTTTCGGAGTTTATCCCCTTCGACTATGAGCCGGTGATGTCGCCCATGAGCTACAACGGCGACAGCGTGAAGGCGATTGCCGCCCTTACCCATGCTGCTTGAAATAGATAAATGATTCCCTTGTGGAAGTGGATCGGTTGAATGCCACTCCGCCTATTGGGCCAAAAAAAGGGGACGAAAGAATTGAGATATTGCGCGTTGCGTATCTTGATGTGTTTGTTGAAAATGCCTTCTGTCCGCATGTGCGGGCGGGGGCATTTTTTTTGTGATACGAGTGCGCGGTTAGGGGTTCCTTTACAGAAAGGCGGTGAGCAGCGGAATGCTCAGAACCGAGAGCAGGGTGGTGATGAAGGTCCCCTCGGCCATGACCACCTCGCCCCGCTTGTACTTGATGCAGAAGAGGGTACCATACGAGGCAACGGGCATGGCTGCCAGCACCACGTTGATGTTGGCAATGCTTTCGTCGACCTGACACAGACGCGAGAGGTAGAGGATAAGCAGGGGTATCAGCAGCAGCCGCAGGGCCGACATCAGATAGATGGTGGGGTTGCCGAACATGCGCCGGATAGGTACCTGGGCTATCGACGAGCCGATGATGAGCAGGGCGGCCGGTACGGTCACGTTGCCCAACAGAAAGAAGGGGGTGCTGACCACGCGGGTCGGCATCCAGCCGGCCACTACGATCAGAATCGAGAGATACGAAGCAATCATGGCCGGACTGTACAGCGTGCTCCAATCGAAACGCATCTTGGTCTGGTCGCCCGAGATGAAGAGGGTACCGAAGACAAATATCAGCAGGGTGCTGGGAAAGTTGAGAATGCTGGCATAGAACACGGCACTGGGCCCGAAGATGGAGGCTACGATGGGGTACCCGATGAACCCGACGTTGCCAAAGGCGAGCATGAAACTGTACACACCGCGCTCTGTGGGGGCGATGTGCAGGTAGCGCGGCAGCAGCATGGCGACCCCGATGAGAAGAGCGTAGGTGGCGAAGCCCACGACAAGCAGGGGTAGAATCAGGTTCTTGTCGGGGAGGGTGTCGCCCATGACCGACGAGAGTATGAGGCAGGGGCAGGTGACGTTGATGACCAGCTCGGAGAGTTTGCGGTCGAACTCGGCGTCCATCACTCCTCTTTTGCTCATATAATAGCCGACGATTACCAGAATGAACAGGATAATCATCTGTGATACGATTGCGTCCATAAAATCCCTTTCCCTTAAAAAAACGTGCAAAGATAGTGAAAACTGAGGCAAACATGATTCGTTTGTGACCAACTTTCCCTATCTTTGTAGAAGATAAGATTCGGCTCGGTATAGCCAAACTCGAAAACTACGTTTTCATTTGTCTTTACTCTCGCCTTTCCCTATCTTTGTAGAAGATAGGATTCGGCTCGGCATAGAAATCAGGCAAACTTGTTTTTCTGCGCTCGCCTTTCCGCGTCTTTGAACCCTATAAAACCTAAAAACAGCTATTCTCATGAATCAAGTATCCGACCGTTTGGCAGCCCTTGCGCCGTCGCAAACGCTGGCGATGTCGCAAAAAAGTAGTGAACTGAAAGCTCAGGGTGTCGATGTAATCAACCTGAGTGTGGGTGAACCCGACTTCAATACCCCCCAGCATATCAAAGATGCCGCAAAGAAGGCGATAGACGACAATTTCTCGCACTATTCGCCCGTACCCGGTTATCTGGATTTGCGTCAGGCTATCTGCGCCAAACTGAAAAATGAGAATGGCCTTGATTTTACCCCCGAGCAGATTGTGGTGTCGAACGGTGCCAAGCAGTCGATCTGCAACACGATTCTCTCGCTGGTCAATCCTGGCGACGAGGTGATATTGCCGGCGCCCTACTGGGTGAGCTATGTCGAGATGGTGAAACTGGCCGAGGGCAAGAGTGTGATTGTCGAGACCGGTATCGAGCAGGATTTCAAGATGAGTGCCGCCCAACTCGAAGCGGCTATCACGCCCAAGACCAAGATGCTGATTCTCTGCTCTCCCTCCAATCCTACGGGTAGCGTCTATTCGCACGACGAGCTGGCCGCGCTGGCTGCCGTGCTGGAACGTCACCCTCAGGTCTTCGTCCTGGCCGACGAGATTTATGAGCATATCAACTACGTGGGTGCCCACCAGAGCATCGCCCAGTTCCCTGCCGTGCGCGACCGGGTGATTATCGTCAACGGTGTCTCCAAGGGGTATGCCATGACGGGCTGGCGTATCGGTTTCATTGCCGCTCCGCTGTGGATTGCCAAGGCTTGCAACAAGTTGCAGGGGCAGTACACCTCGGGTGCTTCGTCGATTGCCCAGAAGGCGGCTGCCGCTGCCTTTGCCGGTGACCAGAGCTGTGTAGAGGAGATGCGTCGGGCCTTTGAACGTCGTCGCGACCTGGTAGTGCGGCTGGCTCGTGAGATTCCCGGCTTGAAGGTGAACAACCCCGACGGGGCTTTCTACCTCTTCCCCGAGGTGGGTTACTACCTGGGCAAACGTGACGGTGAGCGTGAAATCAAGAGTTCGTCGGACCTGGCCATGTATATCCTCGAAGTGGGTCATGTGGCTACCGTGGCCGGTGATGCCTTCGGTGCTCCCAACTACCTGCGTCTCTCCTACGCTACCTCCGAGGAGAATATCACCGAGGCCATGCGCCGCATCAAAGAGGTGCTGGCCCGACTGAAATAGAGACAGATTCCTTATTAACCGCAATACAGAACACAAGGCGGCCTCCTTTCCCGCTCGGGTGCATACCGTGAGTGGCAAGGCGACCGCCCGGTGTGTGGTGAGTTTTTACCCGCACCCCGAAAAACAAGGACCCACCGTGCCTCGCGGCGCAGTGGGCTTTTTTTACAACTAAAAACAAACTTCAATCTTAGGATTCTTTTCCCCTTGCAAATTAGATCCTATGTGGAAAAGAGTTATCATTTGGCTTTACGTTTACAATATCGCTGACATTGCCCGCACAGGTCGTAGCCCAGCAGGGCTCCCAAGATGAAATCCTCCTCGGGGGTGAGCTGGTTCAGGGGGCGCGAGGCCAGTGACTGAATCACCTCGATGCACTCCCGTCGGCCAAAAAAGAGATTGATCTTGTCGCACCCGATGGGTTGAATGCAGTAGTCGATGTGCTGTTTGTTGAGGCGTCCCACGGCAAACTCCTGATACCGCCTGTTGGTGGTGTAGAGAACCATGTGGCGTACCCCTTTCTTGTACTCATACACGTGGTTGAGAAAGACTTTCAATTCGGCCGGGAAGGATTGGCAGGTCATCATGGGCATGGCGTTTAGAGGGTTACAGGTCGAGGCTTTTCACCCAGGTCTCTATGCGGTCGGCACTCTTGTCGGGCTCGTTGGTCTCGTCGAGTGCAAGCCCTACGAAATCGCCGTCGACAACCGCTACCGACGAGGTGAACGAGTAGCCGTCGGTAGAGACGTGGTTGCCGGTGAAACGGCAGCCTGTCTGCTTCAACTCTTCGTACAGCAGCCCCATGGCGTCGCAGAAGGTGTCGGGGTAGGACTCGGCATCGCCGCAGCCGAAGAGGGCGACGGTCTTTTGCCCGAGGTCGGCACTGCGCAGCACTTTTACGGCGTCGTACCAGTCGTCTTGCAACTCGCCGCACCCCCAGGTCGAGGAGCCCAGTATCAGTGCGTCGTAGTTGTCGAGCATACCGGCCGAGAGACGGGCGGCGTCGTGCACATCGTTGGAGTCTATTCCCAGTTCCCGGGCGATTGTATGGGCTACCCCCTCGGTAATGCCGGTCGAGGAGCCGTAGAAGATACCTGTTCTTTTCATCGTCGTAACGTTGATTGGTTTTTACGATGGCAAAGTAAGGATATACGGCCCGGCTCCCCAATACCTACATGTAGGGGTTTTCTTTCGGGGTCTACTTAGTTTGAGGGAAAAAGGAGCGAATTTAGCTTTTTTTGTGACCTCGGGAGAGATAAAAAAAAGACCCGGGCGAGGGGGCTCGTCCGGGTGAATGGGTATGGGTGTTTCCGAGTTTTTCCTGTCGTCCCGGTCGGGAGAGGCAGATGTCGGTTACTCCTCGACCGTGGGGTAGACGAGGTTCTTCTCCTCGATAACGTCGAGCACCTCGCGCAGGTATTTGTCGGCTTCCCAACGGGCCATGGGCAGGTCGTGCAGCAGGTAGTTGCCGCAGTCGCGGGGGGCGGCGCCGGGTACCTCGCCCTCGAAATCGCGGATAAAGCGGAAGGTCTCGCGCATGAGGTCGACGATGTCGCGCGATTGGAGGTCGCCCTGTACCAGAAAGTAGTTGCCGGTGCAGCAGCCCATGGGGCCCCAGAATACGATTCTGTCGCCCCACACGGGGTGGTTGCGCAGGAAGGTGGCGGCCAGGTGCTCGATGGTGTGCAGGGCTCCGTAGCCGATGGCGGGCTCGCGGTTGGGCTCTTTCATGCGAATGTCGAAGGTGGTGACTACGTGGTCGCCCAGATAGTCTTTGCGCGATACATAGATGCCGCGCAGCAGGTGAATGTGGTCTATGGTAAAGCTGGGTATCTTTTTCATGATGAAGGGGTATTTAGGGGTTGATTATAATTTTGCGATGAGGCTGGTGAGTACCTCGAACGACCGCTGGGGGGCATCGTCCCAAAAGTGGTTGTACTGGGCGATGTGGCCTTCGATGCCCGGGGTGTCGCTGATGATGCGGAAGCTCAGGAAGGGGACTCCGCGCATGTGGCATACCTGGGCGATGGAGCCCGACTCCATGTCGACGGCCATGCCTTCGGGGAAGAGCTGCTTGATCTCGGCCAGTTCCACCGGGTCGGTGATGAAGCGGTCGCCGCTGCACATCAGTCCTTTATAGATACGCAGCGAGGTCTCTACCTGCAAGGCCTTCTCGACCAGCGCGGGGTCGCTGTGGAACCGGGGCGGCAGCCCCTGTATCTGTCCCCAGACGTTGCCTTCGCCGCACCACACGTCGTGGTAGACGATTTCCGACCCCACCACGATGTCCATGACCCGCATCGAGGGGTCTATGCCGCCGGCCACGCCGGTGTTGAGCAGCGCGTTGGGGCGGTAGCGGTCTATCAGTTCGTAGGCGCGTATGGCCGACGACACCTTGCCGATGCCGCTTTGGGTGAGAATCAACTCGTGGGCTCCACATGTGCCCACGATGAAAAGCGAAGCGCCGTGGCGCTCCTCGCGGGGATTTTCCAGCAGGCGACGCACGCAATCGAGTTCGCTCTGCATGGCTACGATAATTCCTATTTTCATCTTCTGGATTTTCTCTGTGCAGGCAAAGGTAGGGGTTATCTTACGTATCGCAAAATTTGTGCGGCGAAATCGGGGGGAGGTGCCGTCCGATTTTTACAGTCGGGCGGTGTGGTGAGGGGAGTAATGTGAAAAGGGTGAGAAAAGGAGTGCGATATTTGGCCGTCCTCTCGGC
Source organism: Barnesiella viscericola DSM 18177 (assembly GCF_000512915.1). Lineage (GTDB taxonomy): Bacteria > Bacteroidota > Bacteroidia > Bacteroidales > Barnesiellaceae > Barnesiella > Barnesiella viscericola. The sequence goes on along the minus strand of NZ_CP007034.1, from coordinate 1,430,660 downwards.
TTTCACTACCTTTACCCCTCCATATTGTGCTTATGAAAGATTTTGCCGCCATCGATTTCGAGACTGCCAATTACGAACCCACGAGTATCTGCTCGGTGGGGCTCGTGGTGGTGCATGGGGGCGAGGTGACGCACCGCATTCACCGGTTGGTCTGCCCCGAGCCCGACTACTATATCCGCCGCTTTTCGGAGGAGATACATGGTATCTTCCCGGCTGATACTTGCGATGCGCCCAACTTTGGGCAGGTGTGGCGCGAGGTTTCGCCGTTGGTCGAGGGGTTGAGGCTGGTGGCTCACAACAAGTCTTTCGACGAGCGGGTGTTGCGGGCGACCTGCCGCATGTATGGCATCGATTATGTGTATGGCGATTTTCTTTGTACCCTCACGCGGGCCAGGCGGTTGATCCCGCGCACCGACATCGCGAACTATCGGCTGCCCACGGTGTGCGCCTATCTGGGTATCCCTTTTGACCATCACCACAACGCCCTGGCCGATGCCGAGGGGTGTGCCCGCATTGCGATGCGCCTGTGGCCCGATGACGACGAGTAGTCCCGGGCGTGTCGTGTCGAGGGTGATTCCTCTAATCTCTTGTCTTGGTTTGTGAAAAACGGGGGCGGCCCCGGTTACGGGAGCAGCACCTGACTGATGGCCTGTTGTAGCGCCTCCTTGTCCATGAAGCCGGTGGCGATTTGGGGCTGGGCCGTCATGGGGCAGAAGAGCAAGGTGGGAATGCTTTGCACCCCGAAGATGGCGGCCAGCTGCGGTTCCTTGTCGACGTCGACTTTGTAGATGTCGATTTTCCCGGCGTATTCGGTGGCCAGTTCTTCGAGTATGGGAGCCAGTTTGCGGCAGGGACCGCACCACGAGGCGTAGAAGTCGACGATGCAGGGACGGGCACCGAGGTACTCCCAGCGGTCGGGGGTCTTCTCGAAGTTGGCAACCTTCGAGAGAAACTCAGCTTTGGTGAGGTGACGCGGTTTGACGCTCTGTGCTCGGGTCTCGGTCTTTTCGGCCGGGGCGGTTTGCTTTTGGGCCTGCACCGGGGCGGTGAACAACAGGCTGGCGAGTACGATTCCTATGATGTATTTTGTATTCATATCGGTATCATTTGCGGAGCTTGAACAGGTGGGGAGAAACGCGATCGGAGACAGGGATTTGCTTCGGTTTGAAAAACTGTGCTCCCCTGTTGCGGCTTTCTGGGGGGCAAAGATAGAAGGATTGTCACAGAAAGCCGCAGGCAGCGGAGCTATTTTTCAGATTATTAGGGTTTCTTGTCAAACCGAAAGAGGTGTGGCGGGTGTTTGTCCGGGTTCGGGTCGAGTGGACTCGTGATTGCGTGCCGCCGGGCGAAATTGCCCGATTTTATCTTTTATCCAGCCCGGCTATATCGACGACTCGTTGACGATGGGCTCGCCGCCCCGGTGGCCGGGCTTGATGAACGAGGGGAGGTCGCGGCTGCAAATGTAGTTGCCTATGCAGCGGGTGATGAGAATATCGTCGTGGTGCCCCTCCATGGCTCCGTAGCTGCCGTTGGGTTTGCGCTCGAACACGTCGTGCTCGTAGCAGGCCCGGGCGTCGTGCTCGATGTAGGCCCCTTCGCGCAGGGCCGATCGTTGGGCATCGATGACCAGCACCTTGGTGGCCCGGTTCATGTGGAATCCCCAGCGGGAGGAGGGGCGTTGCCCGATGCTGTCGGGGGGTGCCGGCCGGGCGTAGAGGTTGTCGTAGTAGCGTGAGAGGGTGTCGAGCAGGTAGGCCGAGTGTTCGCTGTCGTCGTGCTCGGTTTCGAGGGTATTGCTCTCGATGACCAGCAGGGCGTTCTGGTAGTAGGCGGCCATTTGGGCGGCCTTCCAGGCGAGCAGGTCGTGGTCGATGTGTCCCCGCCATTGGGCCACGACCTCGGCGGGCCCCCCTTCGAGCATCCAGTAGCGGTCGAAGATGGCGATGACCGAGTAGTCGGCCATGTCGGAGCGGCCGCCGATGTCGACTACCGCCAGATAGCGGTCGCGAATGTCGTGGTGTTCGGCTGGATATTCCCACACTTGCAGGGGGCCACCTGGCTTGGCCTCCAACTCGATGCCTTCGAGAGCCTCGCGGCCGGTGAGCTCCTTGCCGTGAATGTCGCCCTCGAACCGGGGCGCGCAGCAGCCGTGGCGCAACCGCTCGACCAGCGTGGGGTCGAACACCCGTTCGCCCGAGTAGCAGAAGGCCTCGATGTCGTCGCTGGGATACTCGGCCATCATGTCGGTGTGGCGCGAATACTCCTTCCGCTTCTGGCGGTACCAGGCGATGGCTTCGAGGGTAGCCCCCCGGTCCCAGAGCATGCGTTCGTAGTCGGTGAGAGTGGCGATGAGCGAGTCGTAGTCGTTGACGGGAATGGCATACATCTCGATTTCAAACCAGGGGACGAAGGCAAACAGCTTGTCGCTTTCGTGCCGCTTGGCCCGCTCGCACTCCTGGTGAAAGTAGGAGCCGGTGCCGTTGGCCGTGCTCTCCATCACCACCATCGAGTAGGGGAGCAGCATGATCGACCCGCACACCGACCGTACCAGTTGCTCGGGCGACTTCATGCGGCTGTTGCGCCAGAAGGCTACCTCGGAGAGGTGGGCCATGGCGGCATCGATGCCCCGCACCGACTCCTGACTCTCGGCCGAGCCGATGGTGACCCGGCAGTCGCGCCCGACGATGACCGAGGTGTTGGCCATGCGCTCGAAGGGGCGGAATTTGGGCTTGCCCTCGTCGAGCAGCCAGTCGGGATAGTTGGCCAGCAGTTTGCTGTACATGCCCTTGATGTTGGCCGCCGCCTCCTTGATGTGGGCGCATATCACGCTGTTCCAGTTGCGCCGGTGCACCAGCTGTATCCAGGCCATGTAAATCTGTATGAGGGTGGAGCCGCCCCATTGGCGGGCTTTGAGCAAGATGAGGCGAATGGGGCGGTCGGTGGTGCGCATGGATTCGAGCATACCCAGTATGCGGCGTTGTGGCCGGTTGAGCCGGAAGGGTATGTCGTCGGCCCCCAGCTTGTTCTTGATGCGCACGAAACTGTATGCCCAGAACTCAAAGTCGTATCGAATGCGCACCCGTATCCACTCCCGCCACAGCGACAGGAGGGGTGAGATGTCGCCCTCGTCGTCGCTCTCTCCGTTGGGTAGCAGTGTGTGCCCTTCGCCGGGCGTGTCGACCCCTTGCTGCCGCAGATAGCCCGCGAGGCTGCCCGCCTGTGCGAGCTGTTGGACCAGCGGCTCGTCAAACATGGCCGCCGGGATATATTGCAGGGGCAGCGGAGCGTCGCCGATCCGTATCGGTCGGCGGTCGCCCGTGTCGCTCCCCTCGCCCGTCTCGGGCGAATAGAATCGTTTCAGTTGTTCGTTTCGCAGTCGGTTGGCTTCAATCGTTATCGTTTCGTCGTGTTGTACAATCCCCATGACTCTTCCAATTTTCTGCAAAGAAAACAGGTGTTTGCCCCAGCTTTATGGCAGGGTAATAAAAGGTAGATTTTTGGGATAAAGAAGCCTTTAAAGGAAAAGAAAATATACTATCTTTGTCTTATCATGGGAAGTAGACAAATAAAACATAACGGTCAAGTTTTTACTCCTGGTTATTTAGTCATAAGCATATTAGATTATTGTGGCTATGTGGAATCTCCTTACATATTAAGGAAACATATCATTGATAATAGCTGTGGAGATGGCGCGTTTTTGTGTGAAATTGTTCTGCGTTATTGTCGAACTTTTCTAAAATACAGTAATGAAACTCAGTTACTGAAAAAAGAATTGCAAGAGTATATCCATGGAATAGAAATTGATTCGGAGATTTACGGTAAGTGTATCGAAAATTTAAATCATATATCTTCTCAGTTTGGGATTACCGATGTTGCTTGGGATATTGTTAGAGGTAATGCCTTAAAAGAGAGAAAGTATGATGGTAAGATGGACTTCGTAGTGGGAAATCCTCCTTATGTGAGGGTTCATAATTTGGAGTCTGATTACATTGACGTGAAGAGATTTACGTTTGCGAGTGGGGGAATGACCGATTTGTTCCTGGTATTTTTTGAATTGGGTTTTCGCATGTTGGCTGCTGGGGGAACTTTATGTTATATTACACCGAGTTCTTGGTTGAATAGTTTGGCGGGAGAAAATATGCGAAATGAAATTATTTATAATAAGTATTTGACTGGAGTTGTGGATTTAGGACATTTCCAACCATTCAAAGCTACTACTTATACCATGATTTCCCGCTTTGAGAAAAGAGAAAATAATAATCGGATTGAATATGATGTATATGATTCACAAAAGAATCATATCTGTTGTATTGACTTCTTATCATACGATGAGATTAATATCCGGAATAAATTCTATTTCTCTAATAGAAAAGAGTTGGATTTGTTGAAGCGTATTAGATACTCAAATGTAAAACAGTATATTCGAGTAAAGAATGGTTTTGCTACATTGTATGATGAAATATTTATAGGAAATATTCCTTTTGACAAGTATACTATACCTGTTGTAAAAGCATCAACAGGAAAATGGTCTCGTGCTTTTTTCCCATACGATAAAGAAGGAAATCCTTTATCCTATGAACAGATATCATCAGACAAGAATGTGTGTGCGTATTTGGACAACAATGCAGAAAAGTTATTGAAAGGGAGAAAAAAGGAGGAGACACCAGGTTGGTTCCTATATGGTAGAGCTCAGGCCTTGAAAGATGTTTGCAAAGAAAAGTACGCGATAAATACTTGCATTAAAGATATTAATAGTATAAAATTGACCGAAGTACCCCCGGGAAGCGGGGTATACAGCGGCTTATATATTCTCCCGAATGAACACATTTCATATACTCAACTGGAGAAAATAATACGGAATGAAGAGTTTATTCGCTATATATCACTTCTTAAAAATTATAAGAACGGGGGATATTATACCTTTAATTCAAAGGATATAGAACTGTATATAAATTATAAAATAAATTTAGACTATGCAAGAAGAGATAATAACATTCCCTCTCGACAACTCGACCTTTTTAAGAGTATTGTCTAATTCATTTAGAGAGTTCCTGGAATCGGGAACATCTAGGAGTACGGCCAAACTTAAACCTCTGCACGGGGCTATTGCACAAGATTTAGCTGAGAGATTGGGTTCAGATTATGTCGTTTTTTCTCAAGGATATAAAGAAGGAAAAGAAGTAAAAATAAAAGGTCGTTATATCGATAAAGCAGTGGATATAACAGTAAAAAAAGGGAATATTGCCGTTGCCGGTTTATCGGTTAAGTTTGTGATGCAGAATTATTCTCAAAACTCGAATAATTATTTTGAAAATATGTTGGGGGAAACGGCTAATATACGAAGCGGTAATTGCCCTTATTTCCAGATTTTTATTATTCTAGATAAGCTCCCGTATTATAAACGTTCGGGAGAACTTCATAAATGGGAATCTTTTACGGAACATAATGCGGAAAAGTATGTAATTCTTTCGAGGGATAATTCGGAAATCTATTTTCATACACCCAATAAAACCTTGATCTATATTGTGCATATTCCTGAAAATGATGATTTAAGGAATAGTGAACAATATATGGATTATTATAAATCATTGAATCCATCTCTGTCGTTGACAGAACATGATTATAATCATTTTGGGAATGGTGTTATACTAAATGATTATGAGAGCTTTATAGATAAAGTCTATCATACAATCATGGCTTTGTAATATAATTCCACTTAATCTAATATTTAAATACCAGTCGTTTGTGCCGGTGTCTCGGGCGCTTTCTCCTCGCGGGGCTTCTCGCTCTTGTTGAGTTCGGGATAGCTGATGCGGGTGTGGTAGATGGTTTTGAGCTTCTCGATAAAGGTGGCCTTGATGGTCTCGACATCGCGGAAGCTGAGGGGGGTGTCGCGCAGCAGGCCGTCGGCAATTTGTGAGTCGATGATGCGGTTGACGAGTTGCGAGATGCTCTCGTTGGTGTACTCTTTGAGGCTGCGCGAGGCGGCTTCGACGGCATCGGCCATCATGAGAATACCGGTCTCCTTGGTGAAGGGGTTGGGGCCGGGATAGGTGAATTTCGACTCGTCGACGGGGCGGTCAGGGTATTTGTTGCGATAGGAGTTGTAGAAGAACTTGGCCTTTCCCTTGCCGTGGTGGGTGGCGATGAAGTCTTTGATGGCTTGGGGCAGGCGGTGTTTATCGGCCATTTTCAATCCGTCGTTGACGTGCGAGATGACAATCTGGGCACTCTGCTCGAACGAGAGGGGGGTGTGTGGGTTGAATCCCGACTGGTTTTCGGTGAAGAAGGCGGGATTTTTCAGCTTGCCGATGTCGTGGTAGAGGGCGCCGGTACGTACCAGTTGGGCTTTGGCTCCAATCTTGTTGGCTGCTTCGGCGGCGAGGTTGGAGATTTGCAGCGAATGCTGGAAGGTGCCGGGACACTCCTCGGAGAGCTGGCGCAGTATGGGGTTGTTCACATCGGAGAGTTCGACCAGCGTGACGGTGGAGATGAATCCGAAGCTCTTCTCGAAGATGTAGATGAGCAGGTAGGCAAAGAGCAGGAACACGCAGTTGATGCCGAAGTAGATGAACATGTTGTAGTTGAGTTTCGACAAGTCGCCCTCGGAGAGCAGCGTATACCCTATGTAGGCGAAGCAGTAGGCGAAGAAGACGAGTACGGCGCAGCGCATGAGTTGCGACCGGCGGGAGAGGTCGCTGAGGCTGTCGATGGCGGTCATGCCCACGATGAGTTGCAGGAAGATGAATTCGAGCGCAAAGGGGGCGGTGAAGGCACAGATGAGTACGGTGATGAGGTGTACGTAGAGGGCCGTGCGCGAATCGAAGAAGGTGACGACTATGATGGGTATGATGGCAAAGGGCACGAGGTAGATGCCTTGTACGCGTACTTCGGAGAAGAAAAAGGCGATGAGCGAGAGTCCCACGATGAGCATCATGATGAAGCCGAGGGTGCGCATTTCGTTGAAGGTCTGCGGACGGAAGAGGGCCAGGAACAGGTAGAAGAAGGCAAAGAGGCAGGTGAAGACGATAATCTGCCCGATGACGGTGTAGCCCCGGTGGTCGTTGACGGTACTCTTTTTGAGCGAGACGGATTCGAGCGATTTGAGTATGCGGTAGGTTTGCGGGGTGACGATTTCGCCCCGGTCGACGATGCGTTCGCCGGCTTGCACGATGCCGTCGGAGAGGGCAATGCGTTGCAGCAGGTTGTCTTTGAGGCGGTCGGTGGTGATGCTGTCGAAGGTGACGTTGGTGTTGAGATAGTCGTTGAGGTTGCAGTTTTGCAGCACGTGGTGGGTGTAGGCGTCGGGGAAGCGGTTGATGATGTTTTCATAGGCTTCGCGGGGCGATTGCAGGTCGGCCACGGGCATTTCGCGGGCCACGTTGTTCTCGACGATGCGTATCTCCTTGAACTTGCCCGTTTGCAGACGGGTATAGTCGTCGGACGAGACGATTCCTTTGCGGTAGGTGTCGCGCAGAGCCTCGACCAGATTTTTGCGCAACGAGGGGGATATGGACAGGTTGGGGTGGCTGCCGAGCGATTTTTCGAAGTCGGTTGTGGATTTGGTCCCCACCGTGTTGTTGAATGAGAATACCGGCTGGAAGCCCAGCATGATGCTGTCTTTCTCTTGTTGAATGACGGCTTCGTCCTTGTAGATGGGGAAGTCGAAAGGTGCGGTGAGCAGTCCGTATTTCCACGGTTTACCCTCCTGGAAGGTGTAGCGGAATTTTCCTTCGCCGGGGAAGAAATAGGTAACCAGGGCCACCGCGGCTATGAAAAAGAGAAATTGCAGGACTCGTTTGCTGGACAGGATTTTCTGTATGCGGGTTTGATCCATGACTTTATGGGGTTATTCTTTGCAGCGTGCCGCTTTCTGCACGCCTTTTATTTTTCGTAATTTGTTACAGAGCGATTCGACCACCTGGGTGTCGTGCACCATGATGTTGACCGTGCCGTCGAATACGCCTTCGTTGGCCTGTATGGTGAGGCCGCGCATGTCGAGCATCAGTTCGTTGGAGATGACCCGGGTAATCTCGTTGAGAATGCCCATGCGGTCGATACCCTGTATCTCGATTTTGGCGGGGAAGGAGAGCGACTTGCTCGCCTCCCACTGGGTCGAGACCAGTCGGGGCCCGAAGCTCGATTTCAGGCGCATGGCCACGGGGCATTCGCGCTTGTGCACGACAACGGTTTCGTCGTCCTCGACATAGCCCAGCACGTCGTCGCCGGGTATGGGGCAGCAGCAGTCGGCCACCTTGTAGTTCTTCACACCGTTTACATCGCGCAAGATGTAGGTCTGCTTGCGGTCGATGGTGGGGTGTTGGGGCTGTTGGGTCTTGGCCGGCTCGTTCTTGCTGTTGTTGCCGAACGAGAGTTTGAGATATCGCATGAAGGGATTGACACTTTTCCCTTTAATGATTTTCTTGATGTTTTCGTTGGGGGTAATCTCTTCGTTTCCGATTTTGAAGAAGAGGTCCTCCCGGTTTTGCAGACCCAGGGCGCTCACAATCTTGGTTACCAGCTCATTGCTGTAGTCGAGATGGTTGTTTGCGAGGTACTCCTTGAACTGGGTTTCGCCCTTGGCGATGATTTTGCGCCGGTCTTTGCGCAGGGCGGTCATGAGTCGGCTGCGGGCCTTGGCAGTGGTGACGAGGTTGAGCCACTCCTCCTTGGGCGTCTGCGACTTGGAGGTGAGGATTTCTACCTGGTCGCCGCTTTGCAGTTTCTGGCTCAGGGGTACCAACCGATGGTTCACCTTGGCTGCGATGCAGTGGAATCCCAGGTCGGAGTGCAGGGTGAAGGCCAGGTCGAGGGCGGTGGCATCTTTGGGCAGGGTGATGAGTTCGCCCTTGGGGGTGAAGACGAAAATCTCGGTGCTGAACAGGTTGAGCTTGATGGTATCGAGAAAGTCGATGGCATTGGGCTCGGGGTGTTCGAGAATGTCCTTGATGGTTTTTAACCAGATGTCGAGTTCCGATTCTTCGTCGGAGTTGCCCACCTTGTATTTCCAGTGGGCGGCAAAACCGCGCTCGGCGATTTCGTCCATCTTTTCGCTCCGTATCTGCACCTCGATCCAGTTGCCGTCGGGGCCCATGACGGTGAGGTGCAGGGCTTTGTAGCCGTTGGCCTTGGGGCGGCTCACCCAGTCGCGGGTACGCTCGGGGTGTAGCTTGTAGATGTCGGTGATGACCGAGTAGATGGTCCAGCACTCTTTCTTCTCGTCGGCTTCGTTGGGGCATTTGAAGATGATGCGCACGGCGTAGAGGTCGTACACCTCCTCAAAGGGTATGTGCTTGGCTTCCATTTTGTTCCAGATGGAGTAGATGGATTTGACGCGGGCCTTCATCTCGAAATCGAAGCCCAACTCTTTAAGTTTGGCCACAATGGGCTTGGCAAAGTTGTTGTAGATTTGCTGGCGCGATTCTTCGGTCTCGGCAATCTTCTGTTTGATTTGGTTGTAGGCGTCGGGGTGTTCGTATTTGAAGGCGAGGTCTTCGAGTTCGGTCTTGATGGCAAAGAGTCCCAGCCGGTGAGCCAGGGGGGCGTAGATGTAGAGTGTCTCGCCCGCAATCTTGTACTGCTTGCTGGGGAGCATGGAGCCGAGGGTGCGCATGTTGTGCAGGCGGTCGGCCATCTTGATGAGAATGACCCGGATATCCTCCGACATGGTGAGCAGCAGCCGCCGGAAGTTCTCGGCCTGGGCCGAGGCCTGGTCGCCGAAGATACCGCCCGAAATTTTGGTCAGTCCGTCGACAATCGAGGCTATCTTCTTGCCGAAGTGGTTTTCGATGTCCTCGACGGTGTACTCGGTGTCCTCGACTACATCGTGGAGCAGCGCGGCGCATATCGAGGTGGAGCCCAGCCCTATCTCCTGACTCACGATGCGGGCCACGGCGATGGGGTGGAGTATGTAGGGTTCGCCCGAACGACGGCGTATGCCCTTGTGGGCCTCTTTGGCAAATTTGAATGCACGCTCGATGATCTCTACTTTCTTGCGGTGGTTTGAGTTGAGATACCCGTTGAGCAGTTCCTGAAATTTGTCTTCGATGAGTTGCTCTTCGTTGGTGTATGCTTGGTCCGACGGTTCCATAACTTTGAAATCTAAGATAGACAAAGATAACGTAAGTCGATTTTAAATGCAAATAAAATCTGCATTTTGCCGAGCGGTTCGCGGGCTATTCTGTCGTCGCATGTCGCAAATCCCTTTGCCAAAAGGTATGTGTACCTCGGTCAAAGGGATATGGGGAGGAGAAAGTTTCTCTATTTGTTTTTGTCGAGCCGTATCTTCTCGTGGTAGAAGTAGTTGACGACGACGGGCCTCCCTGGTTGCGAGCGCCCGTAGGGAAGGTCGTTGATGCGATAGGGGTATCCCTTCTGGCTGACGTATTGCGAGATGTCGGCTTCGAGACCTTTCCAGTAGTCGAGGCGTTTGTGGTTGTAAATCTCTTCGTACAGCGGGAGCAGTGCGGGATATTTCTCGCCGATGTAGCGCATGATGCGCCCCTTGAACTGACCGCGCAGGTTGAGGTTTTCGAGCCAGATGAGGTCGGCGAACTCTTTTACCTGCTCGATGATGGCCTTTACATCGGTGATGCCGGGGAAGATGGGTGAGATGAAGCAGACGGTGCGTATGCCGGCGGCATAGGTCTGCCGCATGGCTTCGATACGCCGGGCGATGCTTGCGGCATGGTCCATGTCGGCCCGGAATGACTCGTCGAGTGTGTTGATTGACCACGAGACCGTTGCTTTGGGGAATTGTTTGATTAGGTCGAGGTCGCGCAAGACCAGGTCGGACTTGGTGCAGATCATGACCTCGGCATCGCAGCCTTGCAGCTCTTCGAGAATGCGGCGGGTGCGTTTGAAGGTGGCCTCCTGCGGGTTGTAGCCGTCGGTGACCGACCCGATGACGATGCGGCTGCCGTTGTATTTTTGAGGGTTCTTGATGGGTTCCCAGTTCTTGACATCGAGGAAGGTACCCCAGGGTTCGGGGTGGTTGGTAAATCGTTTCATGAACGAGGCGTAGCAATACTGGCAGGCGTGAGTGCAGCCTACGTAGGGGTTGACCGAATAGCCGCCGACCGGGAGGGTCGACCGGGTCATGATGCTGCGCACGTCGATTTCTTGAATGGCAGGTTCTGTATTCATACGGTTGGGAATATAAAGGGTTGGGGTAATTCTTGTATCATCTGTTCTTCGCCCATGATGGGGGCGAGTTCTTCTTTCATGAATACGGGTATGTTGCGGGCTTGGGCTTGTTGGGTAATGCGGGTTACCCACTGGGGGTGAGCGGTGACCTTGCCTCTGCGTCGACCGGTCTCGGTACCGATGACCACCCAGTCGATACCCTCTAAATCGAGGCTACCGAGGTCGTCGAACAAGGGTTCGAAGGTGACGAAGTAGTGGCAGGCGCTGATGAGCCGGCGCAATTTGTCCAACCGTTGTTTTTCGGCTTCGCAGGTGACGGTGACTCCAATCCATACGTTGTCGAGGGTGGTGTGGAAGTCTATACGCTCGGGGTGTTTCGTGAGGAAGAGGCAGGTGTGCTGCGGGTTGCAGGCGATGTGGGCGAATACCTCGGCAATCCATTCGGGGCGCCAGTCGGAGAAATCGCTCATGCCGGTGAGCAGGAGGGTGTGCGGACGAGGGGTTTCGAGTCGTCGCAACTTGCGGGGCATGTACTCGGGGGTGGAAAAATCGGGGGTCATGTGGTAGCGTCGGCAGTTGTTGCGGGCATAGCAGTAACTGCACCCGATGGTACACCCGACGACAATATTGAGATTCTGGATAAACGATTTGATACACTGGCTCATGATGTGTCGATTTACAGGGAACTGCTGTCGATGGCAAAGGTCGGTAATATGGCGCGAAGTATTTGTGCCATAATTCGATAAAGTCATACCATTTTGATAAGCTGAATTGGCCTCCCTCTGAAAATGAAGAGACCCGCCGGAGATTTTTCCGGCGGGACTCATATCGGTGGATTCGAGAGGACTGTCCCGATGGGGGTACAACTCTTCTCTCTGTTCTCCTTCTTAAATCGAGAGTTTGCGCAGGGTGTTGAGCAACTCGCGGTCGATGGGCTTGTCGTTCTTGATGGCCTTGTTGAAGGGGACGTATTCGATTTCGTTGTTGCGGATACCAATCATGACGTTGCGTTGGTCTTCAAGCAGGGCGTCGATGGCGGCAGCTCCCATGCGGCTGGCCAGGATACGGTCGTGGGCCGTGGGTGAACCGCCGCGCTGGATATGGCCCAGAATGGTTACCCGCACGTCGTACTGCGGATACTCTTTCTGTACGCGTTCGGCCAGGTGCATGGCTCCACCGGTGATGGGGCTTTCGGCCACGAGTACGATACTACTGTTCTTCGATTTGCGGAATCCGTTTTTGATCAGTTCTTCGAGCTGGTCGACCTCGGTCGAAATCTCGGGAATAATGGCGGCCTCGGCTCCGGTGGCAATGGCACCGTTGAGGGCGAGGAATCCGGCATCGCGGCCCATGACTTCGATGAAGAAGAGGCGCTCGTGCGAGGTGGCCGTGTCGCGAATCTTGTCGACGGCCTCCATGATGGTGTTAAGCGCGGTGTCGTAGCCAATGGTGGTATCGGTGCCGTAGAGGTCGTTGTCGATGGTACCGGGCAGACCTACAATGGGGTAGTTATACTCGGTTGCGAAGATGCGGGCACCGGTGAGGGTACCGTCACCACCGATCACGACAAGAGCGTCGATATTCTCTTTGACCAGCGTGTCGTAGGCAATCTTACGGCCTTCGGCTGTTTTGAATTCCTGGCAGCGGGCGGTCTTCAAGATGGTACCGCCTTGCTGTATGATGTTACTTACGTTTTGTGTTTTGAACGGTGCTATCTCGCCGGTGATGAGCCCTTTGTAGCCCCGATAAATCCCTTTTACCTCAAATCCGTTGTAGATGGCTGCACGGGTTACCGCGCGAATGGCCGCATTCATTCCGGGAGCATCGCCTCCGGAAGTCAAAATACCTATACATTTAATTTGCGACATACCTGTAATGTTTAGTTCTTGGCAAAGATAAAGATAAAAATCGAATAACCGATGCCGAGCAGGAAATGTTAGTCGTAAATAAATATTTTTGTAACAAACGGTATTTTTTTACGTTTTTTTTGACCGTGCGGTGCAGCCCTGTGTGCTATCGGTTATTCGCCGGCCGAGGAACCGGGATTCTCTTTTTCGAGCAGTTGGGCTACATATTTCTGCACTTCGGTCATGAGCCAGCGGGGGGTCGAGGTGGCTCCGCAGATGCCGATGCTCTCTTTCCCTTCGAGCCAGGCGGGGTCGATTTCGGAGACGTCGGAGACCAGGTGCGACTGGGGGTTGACTTGCTGGCATTCACCGAAGAGCACGCGCCCGTTGGAGCTCTTCTTGCCGCAGACGAAGAGGACGAGGTCATGCCGTCGGGCAAACTCGCGAATGTTGGGAATGCGGTTGGCGACCTGCCGGCAGATGGTGTCGAACGACTCGAAACGGCCGTCGGGTTTCAGCTGCTTGATTTCGTCGACGATATGGCGGAAGCCTTCGACCGACTTGGTGGTCTGTGAGTAGAGGAGCAGCTTTTTGCGGAGGTCGATTTTGTCGAGGTCGTGACTGTTTTCGATTACCACGGCTTGCCCGCGGGTCTGGCCCACAAGTCCGTTCACCTCGGCGTGGCCGGTCTTGCCGTAGATGACAATCTGGGCCTCTTCGGGGGGATTGGAGTCGTAGGCGGCTTTGATTTTGCGTTGCAGTTGCAGCACGACGGGGCAGGTGGCGTCGATAATCTCGATGTGGTTCTCGGCGGCGATGCGGTAGGTTTCGGGCGGTTCGCCGTGAGCCCGCAGCAGCACCTTCACGTTGTGCAGCTGTTTGAGTTGCTCGTGGTCGATGGTGATGAGACCTTTGGCTTTGAGCCGTTCCACCTCGTTGCTGTTGTGGACGATGTCGCCCAGACAGTAGAGGTGGCCGGTGCGGTCGAGCTCCTCCTCGGCCTTGCGTATGGCAGTGACTACCCCGAAGCAGAAGCCCGAGTGTTCGTCGATTTCGATACGTGCCATCTGTTTTCTCTCCTTTCTCCTTTTTTCTTTGTTACTCGGGGTTATTGCTGACGGGCGATGGCCTCGTTGTATCGGGCCAGCAGCCAGGCGTCCTGCTCGTCGATAGTCATGTGCGAGTTGTCGAGCAGAATGGCGTCGTCGGCCCGGCGCAAGGGGCTCTCCTTCCGGGTCTGGTCTATGTGGTCGCGCTTGTTGATGTTGGCTACCACTTCGTCGAAATCGACCGCTACACCCTTGTCTTTCAGTTCGTCGACCCGACGTTGGGCGCGGGTCTCGGCCGATGCCGTGACAAAGATTTTCAGCTCGGCGCGGGGGAATACGGTGGTACCGATGTCGCGTCCGTCCATGACGATACCCTTGCGTTCGCCCATCTTCTGCTGGGCGGCCACCATGGCGGTGCGCACGAAGGGTATGGCGCTCACGGGGCTCACCTTGTCCGATACCCGCATGGAGCGAATCTCCTGCTCCACGTCCCGGTTGTTGAGGAAGGTGTGGGTCTTGCCCGTGGCGGGGTCGGGACGGAAGTCGATGTGAATGTCGTCCATGTGCGAGCGCAGCGCCTCAGTGTCGACGGTGTCGCCGTCGATGAGGTTGTGGTCGAGACAGTAGAGGGTGACGGCGCGGTACATGGCTCCGCTGTCGATATAGATGTAGCCGATGCGGCGGGCCAGGGCCTTGGCCATGGTGCTTTTGCCGCAGGACGAGAAACCGTCGATGGCGATGGTAATGCGAGGTTTATCCATAGGGTTTGGTTATTTTTTGAATTCAAAAAGATTGATGGCAAGGTTGACCATGAGGGTGGTGGCTCCCGTGTGTTGCTGGGCGAGGGCTACGCCCAGGCCGAACATGCGCACCTTGATGCCGCCGCCGATGCTGAATCCCGAGAGGAAATTTCGGCTGGCCGTCTTCATGTCGGTGCGGGTTTTGTAGTTATATCCCAACCCGAAGTAGAGCCTGTCGGTGGGCAGGTACTCCACACCGAAGATGAGGTGGCGGAAGAGGTTGTCGACAAAACCGCTCTTCTCGATAACGGCGTCGCCACTGGTGTAGGCATTGTTCTCAATGGTGGGGTAGGGCAGCTTCCACCGGGTGAGGTGGCGGGCGGTGACCGATACCCGTATGGGGGCGTGTTGGAGACTTTGGGTGTAGCCTATCTGCAAGTCGAAAGGCATACGCTCGAAGGTCTCGTTGTAGCGCTTGATCTGACCACCCAGATTGCGGGCCACGAGCGAGAGCGACAGGTCGTTGTCGGCGTTGTAGTAGTTGAGACCCAAGTCGACGGCGAGGGCCCACGAGGTGTATTGCTCGTAGGAGGAGTAGATGACCTTGGCGTTGATGCCGCCCCGCAGGAAGGAGTTGAAATCATGTGAATAGATGCCGTTGAACACAATGTCTTTGGGCGAAAACTCACCGGTGATGACACCCGTTTCGTCGGCACTCTTCATCTTGCCATAGCCGTAGTACTGGATACCGGCCGCCCAGGCACCCCGTTCGCCGGCGGCCTTGGCAAAGGTAGCTCCGGCCAGATTGATGCCGCCCACGTATTTCATGTAGTTGAGCCCCAGTTGCAGGTCCGACTCGGGACCCAGCAGAGCCGGGTTCTGGTTAATCAGGTTGACGTCCTCGTCGATTACCGATATGTTGGTACCCCCCAGTGCATAGGCGTGGGTCGAGGTGGGAATGTTGAGAAAGTCGAACGAACTTGTCCCTTCTTGTCCCTTCCCGACCAGGCAGGTGGCGAGAGCCAGCAGTATTGATATGTATCGAAGCGAGTATCTCATAATTCGTTTTCGAGGGTCAAAGATAGTGAAAGGCGAGGGCTGTGGCAAACGAAAACAGAGTTTTCGAGTTTGACAGAGCCGAGCCGCCTCCTTTCTTCTGGAAAGATAGTGAAAGGCGAGGGCTGTGGCAAACGAAAACAGAGTTTTCGAGTTTGACAGAGCCGAGCCGCCTACTCTCTTCTGAAAAGATAGCAAAGGCGATGCAGCGACAAATAGGGAACCCTTGTTCCCCGATTGGGCTGTACCGGGCCCTCTGCCCAGTGGGATAAACCTCTTTCAATGTTTTAATAACGGGAAAAAGAGAAATAAAGTATATCATCGGTCCGGTTTGTGACTAAACTTATTTACGCTTCTGTTTGTTCGACTCGGCGGAAATAACTAAATTTGACTCCGTTCTATTCTATGTAACACATCAAAAAACGAAAATCTGATTATGGAAGGTTTGCAAAAATATTTCGACACGATAGAGACCGCACTTTCAAAAATAGAGTATGCTCCGTCGCCCGACGGGTTGTATGCGCCTGTGCGCTACGAACTTTCGTTGGGAGGCAAACGGGTGCGCCCGTTGCTGACCCTGCTCGCCTGCGAGTTGTTTGGCGGTGATGCCGACAGGGCTATCGACGCAGCCGTGGGGCTGGAAGTGTTTCATAACTTTACCCTCCTGCACGACGACGTGATGGACAAGGCCGATGTGCGTCGGGGCAAGCCTACCGTGCACAAGGTGTGGGACGAGAATACGGCCATTCTCTCGGGCGATGCGATGGAGATTATCGCCTTCCGCTACGTAGCCCGCACACCGGCTCCGCACACGGCGGCGGTCGTCGACTGGTTCCTGAAAACGGCCCTCGAAATCTGCGAAGGGCAGCAGTTCGATATGGAGTTTGAGAGCCGCGACGATGTGACCGAGGCCGAATACATCGAGATGATACGCCTCAAAACGGCCGTGCTGCTGGGCGGTGCCTTGAAGATTGGTGCCATCATAGGTGGTGCCGGTGCCGACGATGCCGACCGCATCTACCGTTTCGGCGAGTCGCTGGGGCTGGCTTTCCAGTTGCAGGACGACTGGCTCGATGTCTATGGCGACCCGGCCCGTTTCGGCAAGAAGATAGGCGGCGATATTCTCAACAACAAGAAGACCTATATGCTCATCAACGCCCAGCTGCGTGCCCGGGGTACCGATGCCGGGGAGCTGTCGCACTGGTTGTCGGCGACCGACTATGACCCGGCCGAGAAGATTGCAGCCGTGACGGCACTCTACAACCGGTTGGGTGTGGGCGAATTGTGCCTGCAACAGGTCGACCTGTACAGCCGTCGGGCCATCGAGGCCTTGCAACAGATCTCCGTGCCCGAGGAGGCGAAACAGCCGTTGTACGACCTGGCCCGCCGACTGATTAAACGTGACCATTGATTTTCCCGATAAAAACCTCACGCCATGCCCTACCGCCGATTGCCCAATACCGACAACGCCCGCATTACCGCCCTCGAAAAGGGGGTGGCTATGGAGCATGCTTGTGACGTAGAGCATCAGGCCGCTTCGTACAAGACGCTGAACGAGGCCCGTGCCCTGTTGCGACGGTTCAAGAGTGCGGTGGAGCAGTTCCAGTATTGCTACACGGCTCAGGCCGAGGCCAACCGGCAGTATCAGAATCACCTGAAAATGGCGCGTCTCTACATCTCGCACTTTATCCAGGTGCTCAACCTGGCGGTGGTGCGCAACGAGGTGCGCAAGGAGCACAAGCCGTTCTACGGACTCGACCCCGACGATTTTACCGTGCCCGACCTCACGAGCGAGAAGCATATCCTTGTGTGGGGCGAGCGGCTCATCGAAGGGGAGCGTGAGCGGCTTTCGCACGGAGGTGCCCCCATCTACAACCCCACGATTGCCAAGGTGAAGGTGCATTACGATATTTTCAAAGATGCCTATTACGAGCAGCAGAACTACAAGCTCAACACGACGCGCTCGCAGTCGGGGCTCGATGCGTTGCGTGAGGAGGCCGACCGCATTATTCTTGACCTGTGGAACCAAGTGGAGGCTTTCTATGCTGCTCTTCCACCGGCTGCCCGGCTGGCTCGTTGCCGGGACTACGGCATCGTCTACTATTACCGAAGCGGCGAAAAACGACCCGAAAATGATTGATACGCATACCCATATTTATCTCGAAGAGTTTGACGATGACCGCGACGAGGTGGTGCGTCATGCCCGCGAGGCGGGCGTGGAGCGGGTGATTCTGCCCAATGTCGACCTCACCACGGTGACCTCCATGCAGGCCACCCACAACCTTTACCCCGGCTATTGCCGCATGGCCATGGGGCTGCACCCTACCTCGGTCGAAGCCGATTACCGCGAACAGCTCGACCGTACGCGTGCGCTGCTGCTCGCCGGCGACTATTGCGCCGTGGGCGAGATAGGGCTCGACCTCTACTGGGACAAGAGTTTCGCCCGGGAGCAGGAGGAGGCTTTTGCCGTGCAGACGGGTTGGGCCGTCGAGCTCGACCTGCCCGTGATTATCCACTGCCGCGAGGCCTTTGCCGAGATGGTGTCGCTGTTGCAGTCGGGACGGGTGCCGTCGTTCCGCGGGGTATTCCACAGCTTCACCGGCACGGCCGACGAGGTGCGCACCCTGCGCACGTTGGGCGATTATTACTTCGGGATAAACGGCATCGTCACCTTCAAGAACGCCCACCTCGAAGAGATGGTGCGCGAGGTGGGTATCGACCGCCTTCTGCTCGAGACCGATGCCCCCTACCTGGCCCCCGTGCCCTACCGGGGCAAGCGCAACGAACCGTCGTATCTGCCCCGCATGGCCCAGCGCATAGCCGATATTCTGGGAGTGACGGTTGCCGAGGTCGAGGCGGCTACTACGGCCAATGCTTTCCGCCTGTTCGGGGAGTGGTGACGGGCTGTGTCATACCGCACTAGATGCGGTATCCAGGAAATACTCGGGTGTAATGCCGGGAGATGTTCATTCTTCTCAGCAGCGAGAAGAACGAACCAAGAAACGCCGCCGCTGTTATCGGGCTCTGTCGCTCGGCGGCTGGCACCGCCCTCGGGGGCTGCGGAACTCGCTGCGCTCAGACAATCCTCGCCCTCATGCCTCGGTCGGCTGGCCTCCTCCCGGCCCGATAAAGGCGGAGGGGGAACGCTGCGACGCATCGTTCCAGTCATTCCGCGCAACGACGCGGAATCCAGAAATACCGTCTGTCATTCCAGGCTTGACCTGGATTCCAGGAAATATTCGGGCGTGAATACCTCAAAATCCTTCCTCTCCTTCTGGACCCCGCATCGCCGTGCGGGGTGACGGGAAGAGTCATACCGCGCTCCGACGCGGTGGTTCTGTCATTCCGCACCGTGATGCGGAATCCAGAAATACTCGGGCAGTGATTTCACATCTGGGTCGTTTTCTTGCTCGTACCTCTTTTTAGAACGCACGGGTTGTACGTTCCTATGTTTTCCACAAGCGGCTCACAACTGGACCTCGCATCGTTGTGCGGGGTGACAAGACGCTTCATCGAGTGCGGAGTGGGGGAGATTACAAGTGGCTGTGTTGCTGGCGATAGGCGCGGGGCGACAGGCCGATGACCCGTTTGAAAAATTTGCCGAATACCGATTGTGAGGGGAAGTGCAGGCGGTCGGCAATCTGCTGGATAGTCAAGTCGGTCGAGAGGAGCAGGGCCTTGCACTCGGTGATGACGTAGGTTTCGATGCAGGCGAGGGCCGTTTGGCCGGTCTGCTGCTTGACAATGACCGACAGGTATTTGGGTGTGATGCAGAGCTGCGAGGCATAGAAGGCGACTTCGCGCTCCTGCCGGTAGTGGCGCCGGAGCAGGGTCTTGAATTGCTGGAACAGGTTTTCCTGCTTGGTGGCAGGGGGTACCTCGCTGATGTGGTGCAGCTGGTAGGAGTAGCTGTAAAACATGGCAAGGGAGAGGTGCCGGACGGCTTCGAGTTTGAAGGTGTTGAAGGGCGATTGTAACAGTGCTTCGAGCATGGCGAGATAGCGGGTAAAGGCCTGGCTGTCGCAGGTGAGGTCGATAACGGGTTGGCGTACGATGGATTGATGCAGCGCCCCGAAACTGCCGTACTCCTTGAAGAGACTGGCCGAGAAGGCTTCGGACATGATGATGGTGCAGGGCTTGGCGTCGTCGCTGAGCGCAATCAGCTGGAATATCTGCCCGGGTGAGACGGTGAAGAGGCAGGGGGCCTGGGCCTTG
Source organism: Barnesiella viscericola DSM 18177 (assembly GCF_000512915.1). Taxonomy (GTDB): domain Bacteria; phylum Bacteroidota; class Bacteroidia; order Bacteroidales; family Barnesiellaceae; genus Barnesiella; species Barnesiella viscericola. The sequence continues at coordinate 1,410,608 of NZ_CP007034.1, read as the reverse complement.
TACTCCACCCAGTCGGCCATGAAGGTGCAGTGCCCGGTGGCGAGAAAGACCGAGAGGGTCATGTCGAGCCGGAAGGGCTGGTCGACGAGGTCGGTTTCACGCGGTTTTTTCACGATGAGGAAATCGTTACCCACGCGGCAGTCGTCGGGGGTTTGGGCGTCGATTCGCTCTTTCCATTGCAGGTAGGGTATGGGCTCTCGCATGGTTTTCACTCTCTTTTTGTAAGGCAAATATATACCAAAATATTTTATTATTTTGGTCTATTTGGTGATAAATAGGAAAAATATACCAATTCTTTGCCTCTCTGTGCCAATAAGTGGCCGATGGGGTATCTACCTTTGCCGTAGAATTTAATCCATAAACGATATGGGAACGTACAAATTGAAAACGGGCAAAGTCGAAACCGTAGTAGTCGATGCCTACAAGCGGCTCGAAAGAGGCGTAGTGAGTGTGTATGAACGGATAGAGAAGAGATTTGTCGAGCGGTTTCTCGAACCGGTCGAGAAGGAGGAGCGGCCATGAAGATAGCGAATCCACAGGTGACTTTTGCCGACGAGGCTCGTGCCGGAGTCGATGAAGCGGTGCGCAGCGGTTTCCTCGATTGGCTCCATCAGTTTTCGCTGACGGGCGACGACGGCGAACTCTATTCGGTGGGCGGGGCCATTCTCTCGATGAGTCTCGAAAAGCTCGATGTAGTTACGTTGACGGTGGCCCGGGGCGAAGGGCAGTCCCGCCAGTTGCCCGAGTCGGTTTACAAGGTGACCGAATATCCCGGCATGCTGTATGAACGCATGTGGCGTCAGCCTGCCGGCAGCCTCTCGATCGAGCGGGGCGACGACTGTGTGCGGGTGAGCTGCGGACCCCAGTACCGGGTGGAGTGTTTTGCCGACCACTCGTGGCACTTCCTGCTCGACTCGCTCGACGGTGCCTATCGGGCCGATTTGTGGCATCGCCCCTCGGGCTGTCCCCTCTGGTATGGGCGGGAGACCCCGTCGTATCTCACCCAGCACAGCATCACCTACGGGTATAACTGGTCGGGGGTAGTGACGGGCGAGATTGTGCTGAACGGCCGGTCGATACGGGTCTCGGGCATGGGTATCCGCGAGCGGTATGTGGCTGTCGATTCGTGTGCGGCCGAGATTGGTGGCTGGGAAGACTGGGGGTGGGTCTCGTTCAACGAGATGCATGCCTCGATGTATGACATGCGACTGGGCATGAAAGATTTTGCCCTGTATGATTTGGCTACGCAACGCTATTATCCCGAAGGCAAGTTGACCATAACCCACGAGGATTGGGCTTTCCTGCGGGAGTTGGACGGGTTTATCCCCACGACCTATCGCATCGCTATCGAGGTGGCCGACGGCCGTTACGAGGCGGAGGCTCACGTGTGCAACGCGACGACCTGGGGCGCCACGCACCGGGTGCCCGACAACCCGGTGGCCACGTTGACCTACGGCCGGGTGACGGGAACCTTTACCCAACGCGACGGTACGGTGCGGGTGTTGACGGGCGGACGCGGCACGATGTCGATACGCCAGTGGCATGCCTATCCGCATATCCTCCCGCGCGAACTCTATACCGACGAGCCAAAGGAGGTCGTGTGTGAAAACAAATTCGACACCCTGTAAGTGCCGACGGCCGGGTTGTTTTCGGGGCTTTTGTCGTGCATTTGCCCGGGGAGAGCGAATCGCATGGCGATACTATTTTTGCAAAAACTTTCGTTGAACCCGAAAAATGTATTATATTTGCCACCGTTTTTACGGGAACAACCCGATGGAGTGATGCTCGAGTGGTTGAAGAGGCACGCCTGGAAAGCGTGTATACGTCAAAAGCGTATCGGGGGTTCGAATCCCCCTTACTCCGCTCCGAAGCCGTTGCAACGCAGTTGCAGCGGCTTTTGTTTTTCCTGGATTTATTTGGATTAGGCTCCCCTTTTTCTTCACCCCCTGCTTCCTTCTGTTCTTCGCTTTTTCCCCTGAGTTTTTGTTGGGACAGGGGCGGGGGGAAATAAAAAAGGCTGTCTCACGACAGCCAATCTGTAAACCTTAAATCTAATACTATGAAAAAACATGGTACAAATATAAGGCGGGGAGTTCTGTTTTCCAAACGGTGAAATCTAAAATCAAATAGTATTTAACGTAATCGAATTAAAAAACCGATGTTTTATTAACAATTTAACATCGGTTTGAAATTTATAAGAGGCTTGTAAATAACTTTTTGCCGAATTTCACTCGAATCAGTTGCCCCGGTAGGTCGAGTAGCCATAGGGCGAGAGGGTGATGGGCACGTGGTAGTGGCTGTCGTCTTTAATCTCGAAGACTACCTCGATAAAGGGGTAGAACGAATTCTGGGCCTGTGCCTTGAAATAGGGACCTACGAGGTAGGTGAGTTTGTAGATACCCCGGTTGTCGGTGTCGGGGCTCTTCGCGAGAAACTCCTTCACCCGTCCGTTGGCATCGGTAGCCCTCTCGTCGATGGTCTGCCACGACCGGTTGTCGTCCAGCCGGGAGAGGGTAATCTTGACACCGGTGGCCGGTTGGCCGGTTTTGATGTCGAGAATGTGGCTGGATAGTTGGTAGACGGTTTCCTGGGCAATCGATGCGGTTGCCATCAGCAGAGTCAGCAGGGCTGTAAGAATCAGATTTTTGCTCATAATCTTAATCGGTTTAGGGGTTAAACTTATGGGTAATCTTGTTACTCTGGGTGTTACGGCTCGTTGGCTTTTGCTTTTGCGGGGCAGAGGGGACTCTATCCTCCTCCCCCCCTCCTCGCGAGTTATCGAGTAGCCTCTTCCTTTGCGGCCGGTTGGGTGAAGAACTTGTGGAAGAACAGCAGCTGGTAGTCGATGGAGTTGTTCCAGTAGAAGCGGTTGTGGGCTCCCGGGCGCTCGATGTAGTCGTGCTTGATGTGGTGGTCGATGAGCGATTGGTGGAAATTGCGGTTGACTTCGAGGAAGAAGTCGTCGAGGCCGCAGTCGATGATGAGGGCCAGGTCGCCGTCGTTGAGCGAAGGAACCAGGTTGATGACGGTGTGGCTCTCCCAGTTCTCGGGGTGGGCGGCCTGTTCGCCCAGTTGCTCTTTCATGTTCCAGTTGTTGGGGAAGGGACGGATGTCGACCCCGCCGCTGGTGCTGCCGGCTGCTCCGAAGACGTCGCGGTGGCGAATGGCGTTCCACATGGCTCCATGTCCACCCATGCTAAGCCCGGTAATGGCGCGGGCGCGGCGGTCGGCCACGGTGCGGTAGTGGGAGTCGATGTAGTGAATGAGTTCGTCGGAGATGTAGGTCTCGAATTGCATGTCCTTGTGGAGCGGACTGTCCCAGTACCAGCTCCTCTTTCCGTCGGGACACACGACGATAAAGCCGTATTGCGAGGCGATTTGGGGCAGTTCGGGTTTGATGTTGATCCAGCAGGTATGGTTGTCACCGTGTCCGTGGAGCAGATAGACCACCGGGTAGCGGGTGTCGCCCTCGGCATAACCTTGGGGCAGAATCACGATGTTTTTGATGTCGTGTCCCATCTGGCTGTGTATGGTAATGGTGTCGATCTGTTGGGCATAGAGGCCAACTAAGCCGAGCAAAAGGAGAAAGGGTAGCAGCAATAAGCGTTTCATGATGAATGGGATTGAGGTTGAAAAATAGGGTTATCGTTTGACATATTCGGTGACGAAGCGGAGGTTGTCGAGCAGCAGGTTGTTCGGGTCGTCGTAGAAGCAGAGTCCCTTGATTTGTCCGGCCTGTACCTGGGCGATGAAGAAATCTTCGCCAATCTCGTCGCTCAACAGAGCCTGCCAGGCGGTATCCGATTCGTCGAGGGGTTGCCCCTCTTCGCCCTCGGTGGTGGCGAGAATGTCGGTGAGGATAATCTGTTGTTCGTCGTCGGGCAGATCCTCTTCCGGCTCGAAGAGGTTGTACTCGTCGTCATCGCCGGTGATTTGGCCGATGAGGTCTTCGCTATCCTCGTAGCTGCTTATCTGTCCCGAGAGCCACCACTGGCCGTTCCACTCCACAAAGCCGGTGCGCAGAATGAGCGAAGGGTCCTTCATGTTGCGGGGCAGTCCCACGAGCGAACGGTTGGTCACTTCGAGTACCCGGTCGCTGGCGATGTGGCGGAAGCGGGTCACCTGGTCGTCACCCCCTTCGTAGCGGTAGTAGCCGGTGTATTTGTGTCCCATGCTCATGAGCGAGGCGTAGAGGGGCGACTCCTCGCCCAATACCTCGGCCAGCCAGCGGGGCGGGGTGAGCCGCATGAACTCGGTGACCTGGTTGAAGCCGAAGTCGTTGCAGAGTTGGTTGACCATGTCGGGAACCTGATCCTCCATGCCGGCCTCCTTGGCCTCGTCGGCCAGCGACTCGGCCTGGTCTTCGAGCAGGAACCCGTTGTTGGAGAAGAGGTAGGACTGGGTGCAGAGCCACAGGAAGCGCGAGTGAAGGGCGTAGAGATTGTGCTGTTCCTTCTCGTCGAGCTGGAAATAGTGGAGCAGTTTCTCGTTCTCGGGAGCCGTTTCGTATTCGGCTTCAAACAGCGCCATGACATCGGCGGCTATGGCGGCAAAGGTGTCGAGCGCAGGCGAGTAGGCCACGTCGAGGTTGTTGAGTTGCATGTGGTAGTGCCAGATGAGGAACTGCACCTCCTCGATGTTGATTTCGCCGGGGGTGTAGTCGCTGTCGAGCGTGTAGAAGGGCAGCGGTTTGCCGAAGCGGCGGCGATAGACCCGGGTGAAGGCCTGGAAGATACCCGTTTGCGAGATGATGTCCTCGAAGTAGGCGGTGAGGATACAGGCCAGCTCCTTCTGTTCGCTGTCGTCGATCTTGCGATAGTCGTCATCAGCAAGAGCCTCTTCGATGGGGCGAATGGCGGCCAGCACCTTGTTGGCCAACGTGATGTAGTAGAGATCGGTAGGCGCCGACCCGGTATAGGGGTGCAGGGTTTTCCAGTCTCCGCTGTATATGCGCTGTTTGTCGTTGTTCATAACAGATAAAAATTAGGTACGATTGCAAATGTAAGTATAAATCGGAAAAGAAGGTTTTGTGTGGCCCCTTTTTTGTGAGGCTTTGTGCGATTTGTCCTATCTTTGCATTATGAGAAAAGAGAAAAAAATACCGAGCGAGGCGGTCGCTCCGCTGGCGGCCGACCTGCACGACTGGTATGCCCGCAACCATCGGGTGCTGCCGTGGCGGGGCATTACCGATGCCTATCGCATCTGGATATCGGAGATTATCCTGCAACAGACACGGGTGGTGCAGGGGTATGCGTATTACAACCGGTTTGTCTCCCGCTTCCCCGACGTGCGTGCGCTGGCTGCGGCCGACGACGATGAGGTGATGAAACTGTGGCAAGGGCTGGGCTATTACAGTCGGGCCCGCAACCTGCTGGCTGCCGCCCGGCAGGTGGTGGAGCGGTTTGGCGGGGAGTTCCCCACGACCTACGAGGCGATACGTTCGTTGCCCGGGATAGGCGACTATACGGCGGCGGCGATAGCTTCGTTTGCCTACGGGTTGCCCCATGCCGTGGTCGACGGCAATGTCTACCGGGTGCTCGCGCGCATCTACGGCATCGACACGCCTATCGACACGACCGAGGGGAAAAAACTCTTTGCCGCCCTGGCCGACGAGTTGCTCGACCGGAAGGACCCGGGGGGATACAACCAGGCTCTGATGGAGTTCGGCGCCTTGTATTGCGTGCCCCGTTCGCCGCAGTGTGGCGGGTGTATCTTTGCCGACCGCTGTATGGCCTTGGCAACGGGTCGGGTAGAGGAACTGCCGGTCAAGCTGGGACGCACGGTGGTGAAGCCCCGCTATTTCAACTATTTCTATGTGCGGCATGGCGATTATACCTGGGTGCGTCGGCGCGAGGGGCGTGACATCTGGCGCAACCTGTATGAACTGCCGCTTATCGAGACGGCCGAGGAGGCCTCGCTCGACGTGTTGCAGCAGAGCGAGGAGTGGGCCCGGTTGTTTGCCGGAGCTGGGCGGGTGAGCGTGTCGGCACAGGTGTATGCCTGCAAGCATGTGCTCTCGCACCGGGTGATTCACGCCCGCTTTTATGTGGTCGAGACCGAACAGCTCCTCCCGATGGAGGACTATGTGCGCATCGCCGTCGGAGAGTTGGGCGACTATGCCGTGTCGCGGCTCACCGAGGGCTTCCTCGAAAAGATGTCGGCGAATTATCCTGCTTTGTTTTGATGAATAAGCAGATATTTTTTTATTTTTGCATGAGTTGCCCGGGTGCCCGCGGGACCGCGTCGAGGCGGAGATTCCGCCGGGAGTCGCAGCGGTGAGGGTCGGCCCGGGTGAAGAAGAGGAAACAATTGAATGATAGAAAGAGTAATTATATTGGACGCCGTCGATCCGGTGACTTTTTATGGTGTGAACAACGCCAATGTGCAGGTGGTCAAGAATCTTTTCCCCAAGGTGCGTATCGCTGCCCGGGGGAATGTGATGAAGGTAATCGGCGACGAGAAGGAGACCGAACTTTTTGAGCAGAAGATCAAACAGCTCGAAAAGTATTGTGCCGAATATAACCAGTTGAGCGAGGAGGTAATCATCGACATCATCAAGGGCGACGCTCCCCAGACGGTCAAGCCGCAGGAGAATCTCATCATCTACGGCGTGAACGGCAAGCCGATTACGGGTCGCACCCCCAACCAGCAGAAACTGGTCGAGGCCTTTGCCCACAACGACCTCACCTTTGCCCTGGGCCCGGCTGGTTCGGGCAAGACCTACGTGGCCATCGCCTTGGCTGTGAAAGCCTTGAAGAACAAGGAGGTGAAGAAGATTATCCTGAGCCGTCCGGCGGTCGAGGCCGGCGAGAAACTGGGATTTCTGCCGGGCGACATGAAAGATAAGATCGACCCCTATCTGCAACCCTTGTACGATGCCTTGGAGGATATGATTCCGGCGGCGAAGCTGAAAGAGTACATGGAGTCGAACGTGATACAGATAGCCCCGTTGGCCTTCATGCGCGGCCGCACGCTGAGCGATGCGGTGATCATTCTCGACGAGGCGCAGAACACCACGACGCACCAGATCAAGATGTTCCTGACCCGTCTGGGCATGAACGCCAAGATGATTGTGACGGGCGATATGACCCAGATAGACCTGCCGGCCTCGCAGACCTCAGGTCTGGTGCAGGCGATAGGCATCTTGAAGAATGTCGAGGGGATAGCCCGCGTGGAGTTCAACAAGAAGGATATTGTGCGGCACAAACTGGTACAGCGCATTGTCGAGGCTTACGAAAAACACGACGAGAAGGTGCGTAAGGCTGCCGAGGCTCGCAAGCAGGAGCGCGAGGCAGCTAAGGAGGCCGGTAAGGAGAAGCCCGAGGCGTGAGGCCTGTGGACGGTCGGCTGGCCCCGATGGAGCAGGGACCCGTGATGACAGGGTCGGAGAGAATATCTTCCTTTTGGGAATGTGGCTCGGGGGGGGAGTGTGATTGTGTGATGAGGGGGAGAAAGATTGTCGACGAGGGTAATGCTTAATCTGTTTTAATTGACGTGCTATCTCGTTTTTATGTTGTATCTTTGCCGTGTCTTTTCACAAGACATACAACGACTATATTATAAACAGAAAAAGTATTACAGAAATGAAAAATGCTTTGGTAAAAACCGATTTCAAATTTCCCGGACAAAAGAGTGTGTATCATGGTAAAGTGCGCGATGTGTACAATATCGACGACGAGTTGCTGGTGATGGTAGTAACCGACCGCATCTCGGCATTCGACGTCATTCTGCCCGAGGGTATTCCCTACAAGGGACAGGTGCTGAACCAGATTGCCGCCAAGTTCCTGGACGCTACGTCGGATATTCTTCCGAACTGGAAAGTGGCTACTCCCGACCCCATGGTTACGGTGGGTCTGCGTTGCGAACCGTTCAAGGTCGAGATGGTTGTGCGGGGTTATTTGACGGGCCATGCCTGGCGTGAATACAAGGCCGGCAACCGCACGTTGTGCGGCGAGACCATGCCCGAGGGTATGAAGGAGAACGAGAAGTTCCCGCACCCCATCATCACGCCTACGACCAAAGCTGCCGAGGGTCACGACGAGGATATCTCGAAAGACGAAATCATAGCCCGCGGTATCGTTTCGCGCGAGGACTACGAGCAACTCGAAAAATATACCCTGGCTCTCTATCAACGCGGCTGCGAGATGGCTGCCCAAAAAGGTCTTATCCTCGTGGATACGAAATATGAATTCGGTAAAATCGGCGACAAGATTATCCTGATCGACGAAATCCACACGCCCGACTCGTCGCGCTACTTCTATGCCGAGGGGTATGAAGAGCGTCTGGCCCGTGGCGAAGAGCAACGCCAGCTCTCGAAAGAGTTTGTACGCCAGTGGCTGATTCAAAATGGCTTCCAGGGCAAAGAGGGTCAAAAGGTACCCGAGATGACCGAGGCCTATTGCAACAGCGTGTCGGACCGCTACATCGAGCTCTACGAGCACATCGTGGGCGAGAAGTTTGTCAAGGCCGAAGGCGAAGACTTGGCCGCCCGTATCGAGAAGAACGTGACCGACTTCCTGAACAGCCGCAAGAAATAAACGGGCGGAGAAAGGAACATACCACGAATGGACTATAAGGCAGAAGAGATAAAACCCTATAACGAGGAGACCGACAAGACCACGCAGGTGCGCGAGATGTTCGACTCCATTGCGCCGGCCTACGATGCGATGAACCGCACCATGACCGTGGGCATAGACCGCTGGTGGCGGCGGGTGGCCGTGAAGATGTTGCGCCGCTATCCCCACCGCCGCATACTTGATGTGGCTACGGGCACGGGCGACCTGGCCCTGCTGCTCGACGAGCGACTCAATCCCGACCAGATTATCGGCGTGGACCTCTCGGAGGGCATGTTGCGGATTGCCCGCGAGAAGGCGGTCAAGCGCAATGCCCAGCGCCGTATCCTCTTCGAGGTGCAGGATTGTCTGTCGATGGATTTTGACGACAACAGTTTCGATGTGGTGACCGTGGCCTACGGGGTGCGCAACTTCGAGCACCTCGAAGCCGGCTTCCGCGAGATGTACCGGGTGCTTCGGCCCGGCGGTGCATTGTGCGTCATCGAACTGTCGACTCCCGAGCATTTCCCCTTCCGTCAGCTTTATAAGTTCTACACCTATACCTTTATCCCCTTCGTAGGCCGACTCGTGTCGAAAGACCGCAGCGCATACAGCTACCTGCCCCGTTCGGTCGCCGCCGTGCCACAGGGCGAGGCGATGCTCGACATCTTCCGCCGCGCCGGTTTCGACCACTGCTATTGCCGTCGGCTCACTTTTGGTGCCTGCACCATCTACATCGGGGAGAAGAAGAAAGTCTGAATCCATCGGCCGGGGTGGGGCAAATCTCCTGCTCATGAGGCCGTTGCCTGACCATACAGGGCACAGCGAACGATTGCCGTTCGCTGTGCCCTGCCTGTTTTGTGGGGGATTTTTCTGCATTTGGTCAATTGAAAGGAGTTGTTTATATTTGTATATACAACTCTTACAAGTAAATACTTTTGCGGAGATATGAAGAAGGAAGAACTGTTTTTGAACGATATTCGCGGCATTATCGATGCGGCTCGTGCTCATGCGGTGCGTAGTGTGGATTTCTGTCGGGTTCAGATGTATTGGCAGTTGGGACGCCGCATTTTTGAGGAAGAGCAGCAGGGAAAAGACAGGGCCGACTACGGCAGTTACCTGATAAAGAATTTGGCCAAGCAGTTGGAACCCGACTATGGCAGCGGATTTTCGGTGCGACAACTTTCTTTCTGTCGCCAGTTTTATCGCTTGTATCCGATTGAGAACGCACTGCGTTCACAATTGAATTGGACTCAGTATAGGACTCTTATACAGATACCTGATGTGGATAAACGGGAGTATTACGAATTGGAGGCCGTGAACAATTCGTGGACGGCCCGGGAGCTGGAACGGCAGATAAACTCTCAGTTGTACGAACGGCTGTTGTTGAGCAACGACAAGGAGTCGGTGTTGGCTGTGGCGCGAAAGGAGCGTATACCGCAGTCGCCGCAGGAGATTATCAAAGACCCCATGTATTTGGAATTTTTGGGATTGAAGCCTCAGGCGGCTTATTATGAAAAAGATTTGGAATCGGCCATTATCACTCATTTGCAGCACTTCTTGCTCGAACTGGGGCAAGGGTTCACGTTTGTGGCTCGGCAGAAACGTATCTTGTTGGAAGATGACGAATTTTTTGCCGACTTGGTTTTCTACAACCGGTTGTTGAAATGTTTTGTGGTCGTTGAGTTGAAGACCGGCAAACTGACCCATCAGGATTTGGGACAGTTGCAGATGTATGTCAACTATTACGACCGGGTGGAAAAGATGGCCGACGAGAATCCCACCGTAGGTATCCTGTTGTGTACCAGCAAGAACGATACGGCCGTGAAGATGGCTCTTCCCGAAGATAATAAAACCATACTGGCCAGTGAATATAAATTGTATCTGCCTTCACAAACACAACTTATTGACGAGGTAAACAGTGTGCGCGAGATGATGGAACAAAAATCTCATTCTCAAAATATCGATTGAATTGCACGACTTGGATACGGTAACCATAATATAATGAATATGAATATTGAAGAGATTATAGCCTATATTGTAACGGTTGAGAATGGATTCCAGCATATTTTAGATGCTGCTCATCAGATACACTCATCGTATAGTGATGAAGAATGTTATGCCCTTTCACTCGAATTGTTTGAGAATCAGGTTTATCAGGTGCGTATGTTGTCGGTCGTTTTATTGGGGTATGTAGGGGTGGAGAATGAAAAGGCCCTGAGTTTTTTGAAAGAGCGGGTAAGCCGTGATGAGAATTGGCGTGTGCAGGAGATGCTGGCCAAGTCGTTTGATTTTATTTGTAAAGAGCGAGGGTATGAAAGAGCATTGCCTCTTATTGCCGAATGGTTGGCCGATGGTTACCCGAATGTGGTTCGGGCTGTTACCGAAGGACTGAGGATATGGACCTCGCGGCCCTATTTCAAGGAACACCCTTTGGAGGCTGTCGTTTTTTTGAGTAAGCATAAGGCCGATTCGAGTGAGTATGTGAGAAAATCGGTAGGAAATGCTCTGAGAGATATTAGCAAGAAATTTCCACAGTTGGTTCTCGATGAACTGACCTCTTGGGATCAAGATGACCCGAAGGTGCGTTATACCTATCGGTTGGCGGTAAAGCATCTTCTCGAGAAGGAGAAGCGGGGAAAGTAGAAGAATTGAATTTATAAAAAAACACGTCGGGGCTGCCTCATTAACGAGGCAGCCCCGATGGTATAAGTAGGGTCTGTGTCCCGCGGGATTATTTGTGGGCGGGGCAGATGGGTTTGATCTGTTTGAAGAAGTCGTTGCCCTTGTTATCGACGAGGATAAATGCAGGGAAGTCTTCTACCTCGATTTTCCAAATGGCCTCCATGCCGAGCTCGGGATACTCGACGCACTCGATGCTCTTGATGTTGTTCTGGGCGAGGATTGCGGCCGGACCGCCGATGCTGCCCAGGTAGAAGCCGCCGTGTTTCTTGCAGGCGTCGGTGACGGCTTGGCTGCGGTTACCCTTGGCCAACATGATCATGGAGCCTCCGTGGCTTTGGAAGAGGTCGACGTAGGGGTCCATACGACCGGCTGTCGTGGGTCCCATCGAGCCGCAGGCCATGCCTTTCGGGGTCTTGGCGGGACCGGCGTAGTAGATGGGGTGGTCCTTGATGTACTGGGGCAGGTCTTCGCCGCGGTCGAGGCGCTCTTTGAGTTTGGCGTGTGCGATGTCGCGGCCCACGATGATGGTGCCGTTGAGCGAGAGGCGGGTAGCTACGGGGTATTTGTCGAGCTCTTTGAGAATCTCGCTCATGGGTTGGTTGAGGTTTATCTTCACGGCATTGCCTTCGCCGGCCTGACGCAGTTCCTCGGGAATGAGTTCGCCGGGGTGGCTGTCGAGTTTCTCGATCCAGATACCGTCTTTGTTGATTTTGCACTTGATGTTGCGGTCGGCCGAGCAGCTTACGCCCAGACCTACGGGGCAGGAGGCGCCATGACGGGGCAGACGTATGATGCGCACGTCGTGGGCAAAGTATTTGCCACCGAACTGTGCACCGAGGCCGATGCGGTGAGCCTCTTCGAGTACCTGTTTCTCGAGCTCGACGTCGCGGAAGGCGCGGCCGTATTCGTTGCCCGTGGTGGGCAGGTTGTCGTAGTAGTGGGTCGAGGCGAGCTTGACGGTGAGCAGGTTCTTCTCGGCCGAGGTACCGCCGATGACGAAGGCGATGTGGTAGGGCGGGCAGGCTGCCGTACCGAGGGTCTTCATCTTCTCAACGAGGAAGGGCACGAGGGTGGCGGGGTTGAGAATGGCTTTGGTCTCTTGATAGAGGTAGGTTTTGTTGGCCGAGCCGCCGCCTTTGGTCACGCAGAGGAATCGGTATTCCATGCCTTCGGTGGCTTCGAGGTCGATTTGGGCGGGCAGGTTGCACTTGGTGTTCACCTCTTCGTACATCGAGAGGGGAGCGTTTTGCGAGTAGCGCAGGTTTTCCTCGGTGTAGGTCTTGTAGACGCCCAGCGAGAGGGCCTCTTCGTCGCAGTATCCGGTCCATACCTGTTGGCCTTTTTCGCCGTGGATAATGGCCGTACCCGTATCCTGGCAGAAGGGCAGTACGCCTTTGGCGGCTACCTCGGCATTGCGCAGGAAGGTGAGGGCCACGTATTTGTCGTTTTCGCTGGCTTCGGGGTCGTGCAGGATTTTGGCCACTTGCTCGTTGTGCGAGCGGCGCAGCATGAACGATACGTCGCGGAAGGCAGCGTTGGCCATGGCGGTGAGACCCTCTTTGGCGATTTTTAAGATAGGTTTCCCTTCAAACTCGCTTACCGACACATAGTCTTTCGTAAGCAGATAGTACTCGGTCGTATCTTCGCCCAGCGGGAACATGGGTTGATACTTAAACGGTGTGATAGCCATAGTTATATCTTATTTGGTTTGTGTTGTCGGTCGATAGTCCGCCGCCGCTGCGGGAGGGGCGATGCGGGGTAATCGTGATGCAAAAATAAAGAAATTTTTCGGTAATCGTTCATTTGCGGCGAAATCTTTCGGCGGGAGTCGAGTTTGTATGAAGCTGCCACAAAACGGGGTGTGTGCGGGGCTTACTTTGCGGTACCATATATGGGAAATCTAATCATTAAGTTTTATGGAAAAGAATTATCAGAAAGAAAATCGCAACCGACGCAGATCCCGCGATTTGCTGGTGGAGAAAATCTTGCAACGTTTCCCGGCCCGACGCCTGGACAACGACGACGAGCTGTTCGATGCCTTGGAGGAGTATGACTCGTATCGCAACGAACGCTATGAACGGCTGGCCGACGACCAGGGCAAACTGTGCAAGTTGTTTACGGCCAATCCCAAGATGGGGGCTTTCATCTCGGACGTGATAGGGGGCGACGATGCGCTGGTGGCGTGTGTGCGCTATTTCGGGCGCGACATGCTCGACTGTGCCCAGGACGAGGGGCGCATGGCCGAGGTACGCCGGGCCAACGATGAGTACCTGTCGCGCATGGCCCGCTTCAACGAACTGGAATCGCAGATGCGCGACAACTTGCAGAAGAGCACGCGTTGCATGGAGCGCTTCAAGGCCGACAAGGGTATGAGCGACAGTGAGTTCGAGTCGTTCCTCGACCGGGTGTACCACTTGTGCAACCATGTGTTCATGGGCGAGTTGAACGACGAGGTATTGGAGTTGCTCTTCAAGGGGCTGCACTACGACAGCGACCTGTCGTGTGCCGAGCACGACGGCGAGGTGCGCGGCCGTAATGCCCGCATCGTTTTCGAGAAGCGTGAGCGTTCGGGCGACTCGTTACCCCCTTTACGCAACAGCGGCAGCTTCGAGGCCGGTGATGACCAGTCGCCCTTCTTCGGGAACCGCCGTCGCCGCAGTGTGTGGGACTTGTAGTCCGGCCGTCGGGGGGGACATCTGTCCCCTGCCGGGAATGAGTGAAACTATTTACAAACCTGTTTTTTTGAAATCTTATGTTTTTGTTGAATTTAAATTGGAAAGAAACGATGAAAAAGTTTTTGATGAAGTGGAAAACTCCACTGCTTTGGCTGGTGGGACTGATTGCTCTGGTGGTGTGCTGGCACATCTGGTCGGGCCTGTTTGACGGTGGCCTGGCTTTGGCCGCCATTATCCCGGGCATGTCGGGCGGCAAGCTCGTGACCAACGAGCCGCTCACGACCGATATTGTGCGCGAGAACAGTCCTTCGCTGTTGCGCAACGAGGTAGATAAGCGCATTGTGCGCATTCGGCCCATGTCCACGCCTATCGACCAGCTGTCGCGTTGGAACGGGGCCCGCAAGGCGTCGTCGATGATTGTCGATTACTACTCGGTCGACGTGAAGCCTACCAAGTCTTATTTGAAGACGGCCTATACGGCCCCCGCCTCGGGTTCGGCCAACGACACGCACAAGAAGGCCAAGATCGATGCCGTCGACAACAGCATCTTCGAGGTGTCCGAGACGATTCTCGTGCAGGGTGTGAAGGGCTATGAGCCCGACGGTACCCAGTCGAATGCCGACCTGGTGCTCTACATTGCTTCCAAAGACGAGGAGACCGGCTCGCTCACGGTCTATCCCATCAACGGAGCCAAGATTGGCACGGTGACCAACTGCGTGCCCTCAATTCCTGTGAATACGCCGCTTATCCGCATGGGACGTGCCGCTACCGAGCTCGACGTGCAGACGGCTCAGTTTGCCGCCTTGCCCGTCAAGAGCCAGAACTATTGCCAGATTTTCAAGATGCAGATCGAGCAGTCGACCTTCCAGAAGATTGCCAACAAGGAGGTCGAGTGGGACTTCTCCGATGCCGAGGAGGCCGCCATCTACGACATGCGTCTGGGCATGGAGAAGAGCTTTATGTTCGGGGTGAAGAACACCATCTTCGACCCCCGCAAGAAGGAGAACGTGATGCTCACGGGCGGTATCTGGTGGCAGGCCGGCAACCACTACACCTACAACCCGTCGGTCGAGATGACGCAAAACGACCTCATCGACATGATGCGTCAGGCCTTCACGGGCAACGGCGGCAACAAGCGCAAGATCCTCATCGGTGGTTCGTCGTTCATCGGCCGCATCAACAAGATCGAGTTGACCAAGGTGGTGATGGCTCGTGAGGACAAGGTGATGTGGGGTATCGACTTCTCGGAAATCCGCTCGAAGTTCGGTAAACTCTATGTGCTCTACTCCGAGGTCTTCGACGATTGCGGCATGAGCGACTACGGTTTCGTGTTCGACCCCGAGTTTATCCAGAAGTGGTCGCATGTGCCGTTCGATGCCCAGGAGCTCGACCTGAAAAAATCGGGTGTGCGCAATACCGATGCTCTGGTGCTGACCGAGGCCAGCTGTTTGACGTTGCGCTATCCGGCCGCTCACATGCGCATCGAGCCGGTAATCCCCGGCGGCGATTGATTCGCGGCTCGGCGATAAGTCGGGCGCAGGCTGGATTATAGTCGCTTTTTGAGGAGGGGACTGCACGGGGCAACCGGAGATTCCAAAAACCGGCTGCCCCGTTTTTGAAACAGAAGTATCGTTTATTAAAAATGAAGAAATAGATTATGATCAAGATTTATCGAACGAGCCTGGGCAATCTGTCCACATCGGTTGTTGTCGAGGGAGTTCCCCAGCGGGTCCATTTTTATGCTCACGACGGGGTGAACGGACTTTTTTCGACCGACGACGAGGCGTTGCAACGGGCCCTGGAACAGAGCCGGGGATATGGCAAACGGTTTACGCTGCTCGAAGGGAGCAAAGCCCAACCCGAGCCCGAGACTTATACCCTCGTCCCCGGCATACGCTCGTGGCAGGCTGCCCGGGACTATTTGAGAAAGGAACCGTATGGACTTACCGACGAGGAGGTCTCTACCCCGACTCTGATTGAACAGGCAGCCGAGCGGTTCCACCTTGTATTCACACAATTAAAGAAAGGGAAAAGACGATGAAAGTGAAAGAACATAGCCATTTGCGCGGGCAAAACGGGTGCCTGGGATTTTTCTACGGGCTTGATGCCCTGCTCTCGGCCTATCCCGAGGGCGGTTTGCCCGGTGAGTTTTTTGTTAACGGCAAGACCCAGTCGATTTGGGTTTGGGACGCCACCGGGCGTTCGTGGTACGATTCGAATCATGCGGCTCCGGCTCCCTTTTTCGGAATCATTACCGACACAAACTCATTCAGTCCCAACGTCGAGAGTGGAAAGGAAGCCTGTTTTGTCTATATTGCCGGTCATGCCGGGTCGTATCATTTCCTGGCATTGAAAGGCGTGTCGCCCTTGACGGTAACGACTACCTCGGCGGCTGTGATTGTACTGGTGTGGGACGGTACCACCTGGCGTGATTATGTCACACCCATATCGCTTGATGATGCGGTACACTTGTCCTACATGTATCGGGGAAGTTGGACCGAATCATCGACTTATATTTATGCCGATGGATTTACCGATGTAGTCTACTACCTGGGTAAATACTATCGGGTGAAGCAGGCGGGGAGTGTTACCGGAGAGATTCCCGACGAATCGGACAAATGGGAGGAGGTAACCCATTTTTATGCGGTGGCCGACCAACTGTATTTCCCTACGGGTCAACTGATTGTTCTCGATCGGCAACAGGCCATTCGAGTTAAAGGGTTTGGCTCTACCTGGGAGTTGGGCGATGGCATTATCCACCACTTGGAGACCGGGACTTTTCTGTCTACGGCAGGAGAACTGCGGGTCCCGGCCGGAGGTGACAGCGAAATTGTGATAAGCCCGGTTGAACGGGGAATAAAGTTTTGGAGAAACAACAAGGAGGTTCTGATTATCGACTGGGATAACAATAACCAGGTAAGACTGTTGATGTCTCAGTTCGATGACTCCGGCTCACGCGAGCTGTCGATTTCGCCACAACAGATTACCCTGTCGCAACTCGATAGTGCGGGCCAGACGTTGAATACCAGCCAACTGTCGCTCAACGGGTTGAACTGTCGGTTGAAACAGTGGAGCGATACCCTGGTCGAAGGCGATATTTATGTCGATGAGAATAATGTCTTGAAGCAGAAAAGGGGGTAGGCCATGCGGGTAAGTTTAGACGATTTGGTTCAACGGGTAAAGACGAACATGGAAGAGCTGACCGACGAAGGCTCCGTTACAGTGAAATCGGGTATCAATATCGAGACCTATATCCAGAACAAGATGGCCGATGCCGTGCTTGCCGTGTGGGTGTCGACCCCCCTATCGGAGCTGCCCCAGAACGACTGCGCTTCTGATTTGGAACCTGAGCGGCGGTCCGATGGGAGCGGAAGGGTCACTTTGCCCGAAGATGTGTGGCGCATGACCGAATTCTGTATGGAAGGGTGGCGTCAGCCTGTGACCACGTTTATCGACCGCACCTCGCCGCTGTATGAGTTGCAATTCAATCCCTACACGCGGGGAGGTTCAGTCAATCCGGTGTGTGTCTTGTCGGACGAGGAGGGAGTCAAGTATCTCGATTACTACTCGTTGCCGTTGCGCGTCGAGGAGCATCAGGTGAAAACGGCTCGTTATGTGCCCTATCCCCGCTTGCGATATAACGGCTATGAAATGAGCGATGCGCTGGTCCCTGTCGTCTGTTCTACCTGTGCGGCCCTCGTGTTTGAGATATTGGGGCAACCCGATAGAGCCGCATCGATGCTGCGAGGCGTGGTCCGATAGGATAGAGCCGAAGTGTTCATCGCAAGGATAACCGAAGCACTTGGCTCTCTTTATGCAACCAGCCCCGGGGTGGTGAACCCCGGGGCTGGTTTTTGGGTTGCCACTTTTTTCGCCACCCGACAGTGAGTGGGGCTGTGACCCGGCTGTCGTGGGAATTTAATACCCTGCCGTTTGGCTCTTTGAAAAAAAAATACGAACTTTGCCCACACGAAAAAGTTATCATCAACATACATAAACAAAAGAGTTTACAATGAAGAAAAGTGCACTTCAAACTGCTCGTGCTTCGTATCAGCCCAAGCTGCCCGAAGCCATTAAGAACGGCGTAACCATCGTCGAGGGCAAAGCCACGCAATCGGTGGCCGACCAGGAGGCTATCGCCAAGTTGTTCCCCAATACCTACGGCATGCCCGTGCTCCGTTTTGAAGCAGCCCCCAAGAAAGAGTATCCCGCCATCAACGTGGGCGTAATCCTCTCGGGTGGTCAGGCTCCCGGTGGACACAACGTAATTTCGGGTCTCTTCGACGGACTCAAAGCCATGAACAAGGATAGCCGCCTCTTCGGTTTCCTGCTGGGCCCGGGCGGACTCATCGACCATAAATACATGGAACTTACCGCCGATATCATCGACGACTACCGCAACACGGGTGGTTTCGACATCATCGGTTCGGGCCGCACCAAACTCGAAACGAAAGAACAGTTCGACAGCGGTCTCGAAATCATCAAGGAGTTGGGCATCAAGGCCGTGGTTATCATCGGTGGCGACGACTCCAACACCAACGCCTGCGTGCTGGCCGAATACTACAAACAGATCGGTGCCGGCGTACAGGTAATCGGTTGCCCCAAGACCATCGACGGCGACTTGAAGAACGAGATGATCGAGTGCTCCTTCGGTTTCGATACCGCCTGCAAGGTATACTCCGAGGTAATCGGTAATATCCAACGCGACTGCAACTCGGCCAAGAAATACTGGCACTTCATCAAGTTGATGGGACGTTCGGCTTCGCACATCGCTCTTGAATGCGCCTTGCAGACACAACCCAACATCTGCCTGATTTCCGAAGAGGTTGAGGCCAAGCAGATGACCCTCGACGACATCGTCAACAACATTGCCAATATCGTAGCCGCCCGTGCCGCCAAAGGCTTCAACTTCGGTACCGTGCTGATTCCCGAAGGCCTCATCGAGTTCATTCCCGCCATGAAGCGACTCATCGCCGAACTCAACGACTACCTGGCCGAGAACGGTTCCGAGTTTGCCATGATCAAGAAATCGGAGCAGAGAAACTACATCATCAAACACCTCTCGCCCGAAAACTCGGCCATCTATGCCAGCCTGCCCGAAGGTGTAGCCCGTCAGCTCACGCTCGACCGCGACCCCCACGGAAACGTACAGGTATCGCTCATCGAGACCGAGAAACTGCTGGGCGAAATGGTAGGACGTCGCCTGGCCGAGATGAAAGCCGAAGGCAAATACGACGGCAAGTTCGCTACCCAGTACCACTTCTTCGGATATGAAGGCCGTTGCGCCGACCCCTCCAACTTCGATGCCGACTACTGCTACTCGCTGGGTTACACCGCATCGTTGCTCGTAGGCGAAGGCCGCACCGGTTACATGTCGTCGGTACGCAACACCACCAAACCGGCCAGCGAATGGATTGCCGGCGGTGTGCCTGTGACCATGATGATGAACATGGAGCGTCGTCACGGCGAGATGAAACCCGTGATCCAAAAAGCCCTCGTTCACCTCGACGGTGCCCCCTTCAAGTACTTTGCTGCACATCGCGACGAGTGGGCTATGAACACCTGCTACGTATACCCCGGTCCTATCCAATACTTTGGCCCCACCGAGGTTTGCGACCAGCCCACCAAGACCTTGAAGCTGGAGCAAGACGGTTCGATTGACTAATCGATTCAGGAAAAGGGCATTATGCCCGTTATAATAAACTAACCAAAAAATCCGCACTTGCGGCTTGCAAAATCCCCCGACCCGGAGCGTTCCGGGTCGGGGGTATTTTTTTAGGTTCCGCAGGCGTGGCGGCCTCACTCGTTCCGCATCGCGTTGCGGTATCCCGGGAATAGCGACAGGAATCATTTGCATTTTATTGCGGAAGAATGAAAAAAGCACGCCCGGTTGATCTGGTTTAGCAATTTATACCTTAATTTTGCGAAATAATTCTATAAAAGCGTATTACTCGATTCAAGAGGGTAAAATGTTCCCTACGCTTTTGTTTTTTATAACGTCTACCCCAGGGGGGCAGGGAGACAGAAAATATGATGCTATGAAATCTTATTTACCAGTGTGGCTTTTGGTGATAGCCCTTTTGTGCGGAGTTACTCGGGCTGAAGCCTTTGAAGTAGATGGAATCTATTACGATTTGAACAATGAGGGGGCTGTGGTTATTCGGGGCGATACCCCCTATTCGGGCGATGTGGTTATTCCGGCTTCAATCAACTATTTGGGCGATGTCTTTCCTGTGACGAGTATCGGTTACGCGGCTTTCTCGGGTTGTACAGGTTTGACCTCCATCACGCTACCCGAGTCGGTCACGAGTATCGGTTACGCGGCTTTCTCGGGTTGTACAGGTTTGACCTCCATCACGCTACCCGAGTCGGTCACGAGTATCGGAAAATCGGCATTTTCTTCTTGCAGAGGTTTAACCTCAATCTCAATTCCCAATTCGGTCACGAGTATTGGCGATTGGGCATTTTATGATTGCAGGGGTTTGACCTCGATGACGATACCCGAATCGGTAGAGATTATTGGGAATAATGCTTTTTATGAATGCACGGGCTTGACCACAATCACGCTACCTGAGTCGTTGACGAGTATCGGAGGGGGGGCTTTCTGTCTGTGTAGTAATTTGACTTCAATCACGCTACCCGAGTCGTTAACGAGTATTGGTGAGAGTGCTTTCTCTTGGTGTAGTGGTTTGACCACAATCACGCTACCCGAGTCGTTAACGAGTATCGGTTACGCGGCTTTTCGTAGTTGCAGTGGCCTAACCACAGTCACGCTACCCGAGTCGTTAACGAGTATTGGTGAGAGTGCTTTCTCTTGGTGTAGTGGTTTGACCACAATCACGCTACCCGAGTCGTTAACGAGTATTGGTGAGAGTGCTTTCTCTTGGTGTAGTGGTTTGACCTCAATCACAATTCCTGAGTTGGTAACGGGTATCGGTGATTATGCCTTTGCTAACTGCAACCAATTGGAGTCGGTAACGGTGCATGCCGTAACACCGCCCGAAATTGGGCCGAATACCTTCGGCAACTATGGAATACTTTATGTACCGGCCGGTTGTAAAGAGGCTTATCAAGCCGCTGAGTATTGGCGCTATTTCATGAATATCCAGGAGATGGAAAGTAGTGTAGAGACAGTTCTTGATAGTGGGGCGTGCATCTATGTGGAGAATCATACCCTGCATGTGGAGAATGTCGATGGGGACTATCGGGTCTATACGGCCACGGGGCAGCTGGTCTATGCAGGTCACGCCGCTACCGTGCAGCTTGCCGATGCAGGAGTCTATGTGGTGCGCACGAGCAGCCGTTCGCAAAAGGTGATCGTGAAGTAAATTTTCACGAGATTGATTTTTCCCTTTCGGGTGTGGGCGACAGGTGTTTATCACCTGTCGCCTTTTTGTCATACCGCGCTTGATGCTGTATTCAAGAATACCCGGGCTTGCTGTTTGGTATATTCTTCAGCCTACACGTTTTATCGAGCCGCTGGACCCCGCATCGCCGTGCGGGGTGACGGGGCGTGTCATACCGCACTTGATGCGGTATCCAGGAAATACCCGGGTGTAATGCCGGGAGATGTTCATTCTTCTCAGCAGCGAGAAGAACGAACCAAGAAGCGCCGCCGCGGTTATCGGGCTTTGTCGCTCGGCGGCTGGCACCGCCCTCGGGGGCTGCGGAACTCGCTGTGCTCAGACACTCTTCGCCCTTATCCTCGGCTGGCTGGCCTCCTCCCGGCCCGATAAAGGAGGAGGAACGCTGTACGCGTCGTTTTGGTCATTCCGCGCTACGACGCGGTATCCAGAAATCTCTGGGCTTGCTTTTTACCCGGTGTCCTTTTCAGCCTACACGTTTTATCGTGCCGCTGGACCCCGCATCGGGGTGCGGGGTGACGGGTTGTGTCATACCGTGCTGCGACGTGGAGGCTCAGTCATTCCGCGCTGCGACGCGGAATCCAGGGAATACCCGGGTGATGTTCATTCTTCTCAGCAGCGAGAAGAACGAACCAAGAAGCGCCGCCGCTGTTATCGGGCTTTGTCGCTCGGCGGCTGGCACCGCCCTCGGGGGCTGCGGAACTCGCTGCGCTCAGACACTCTTCGCCCTTATCCTCGGCTGGCTGGCCTCCTCCCGGCCCGATAAAGGCGGAAGGGGAACGCTGCACGCGTCGTTTCGGTCATTCCGCGCTACGATGCGGTATCCAGGCGAAGAAAATACGCGACATGGTCTTGAAAATCCAGCAGGCGGGGAGGGGGGATAAAAAGACACCACCCCGGCGCTCGGGTGAGGCCGGGGTGGTGCAGTGTGCGTGGCGGGTGCCGCGTGTGGGTGTTATTTGCTCTCGATGACGAGGGTAGCTTTCTTCAACCCTTTGGCGGTAGCTTCGAGGGTGATCTTGCCCGGCTCTTCGGTCGAGGCGACGATGGCGGTCATCATGCCCGAGAATACCTTCATGCGGGGCTCCTGGAACGATTCGAGCGAGGTGGGGTCGCCGTTGGCGCCGGCGCGGTAGTAGCCTTTGCCTTTCACCTTGAACGAAATCTGGTTCGAGGCGTTGGGGCAGAGGTTGCCCTCTTTGTCGACCACCTTGACGGTGATGAACGAGAGGTCGCGGCCGTCGGCAGCGATGGTTGAGCGGTCGGCCGTGAGTTCGATGCGGTAGGGTTTGCCGGCCGTCTTCATCTCCTTCTCGGCCACGGCGTTACCCTGCTCGTCGTAGGCCACCACCTTGACGGTGCCCGGCTCGTAGCGGGTATCCATCCACATGAGGCGGTAGCGCTGTTGACGCTTGAACTGGGCGGTCGAGAGCGAGTCGCCGCTGTTGTGAACGGTCACCGAGAGGTCTTTGGTGCGTTTGCCCTGGCTCTTGCCGTTGATGAAGAGTTCGGCCGTGGGGTAGTTGGTGTAGACAAAGATGGGGGTTACCTCGCCTTCGCGGCCTTCCCAGTTCCAGTGAGGCAGGATATGCAGCGTTTCGGCCTCGGGGTTCCAGTGGCTGCGGTAGAGGTAGTAGCGGTCTTTGGGGATACCGGCCAGGTCGATGATACCGAAGAGCGACGAGTGGCTGGGCCAATCGGAGTAGTAGGGGGTGGGCTCACCCAGGTAGTCGAATCCGGTCCACACGAACTCGCCCATGCAGTAGGCCAGGTCGTCGTGCTGGATAAAGTCGTCCTCGGGCAGGTTGGACCAGCCGCAGTGTTCCACGTCGTAGGACGAGTTCTGGTGGTCGGGATATTTGGGCATGGAGCGACGCTCTACGGGGAATTTGTAGACGCCGCGCGAACTGATGGTCGAGACTGTCTCGCTGCCCAGAATGATGCCCTGGGGCAGTTTCTTCTGACTCTCGATGTATTTGAAGGGGCGGTAGTTGAAGCCCGGCACGTCGAGCACGGCAGCCATGTTGTTGTTGACTACGGCATCGGGGGCGTCCATACCCTGGGTAACGGGACGGGTGGGGTCCTCGCGGTGGCAGATGTTTTGCAGCCACAGGGTGAGCTTGGGTCCCTGGTCGCCCGACCACTGGTCGGGTACCTCGTTGCCGATGCACCACATCACCACGCTGGGGTTGTTGCGATAGTGGCGCACAAGGTTGACGATGTCCTTCTCGGCCCATTCGTTAAAGACGAGGTGGTAGCCGTTCTGTACCTTGGCCGTGGCCCACTCGTCGAACGACTCGGCCATCACCATCATACCCATCTCGTCGCAGAGGCGTACCAGCTCGGGAGCCGGCATGTTGTGCGAGGTGCGAATGGCGTTGCAGCCCATCTCTTTGAGCATGCGTATCTGGCGGCGGATACCGGCCTCGTTGACGATACCGCCCAACGGACCCAGGTCGTGGTGGTTGCAAACACCTTTGAATTTCAATGGTTTGCCGTTCAGGAAGAAGCCTTCGCCCTGGCGTACCTCGACGGTGCGGATACCGAAGGTGGTGGTATATTCGTCTTTCAGTTCGTTGCCTTCATAGACCTTCGACACCGAGGTGTAGAGGTTGGGTGTCTCGGGGGTCCACACGGCGGGTTGCTCCACGACAAACTCCTGGTTGAAGGTGTTGTGGTCGAAGTTGCTGCCGCGCATGCGGTCGGTGGTGATGGTCTTGCCGCTGGGGTCGACGATGGAGGTCTCGATGACATAGTCGCTCATCGATTTCCCCTCGGGCATCTCCCACGAGGTACTCTGCGTCACCTTGGCATAGCGGTCGTTGAGGTCGGTGGTGATGATTTGCGTACCCCACACCGGCACGTGAGCCTCGTCGGTCACCACCAGATGGACGTTGCGGTAGAGACCGGCTCCGGGATACCAGCGCGAGCTCTCGGTAAAGTTTTCGAGCCGCACGGCCAGCAGGTTGCTTTCGCCCGGGCGCAGGTAGGGGGTGGCATCGACAAAGAAGGTGTTGTAGCCGTTGGGCCAGTAGCAGGCCTCCTGCCCGTTGATGTAGACGCGGGCGTGGCTCATGGCTCCGTCGAAAATCAAGGTGTATTTCTTCCCTTCGATCGATTGGGGTACCTCGAACGAGCGGCGGTACCAGCCGGTACCTACGAAGGGCAGACCGCCTGTGCGGCCGGCATGCTCCATGGCCTCTTTCTGTCCGTCCTGAACGATGGCCGTGTTATGTTTGTCGTTGTTGATACTGAACGGACCGTAGATGGCCCAGTCGTGCGGAATGCGTACCGACTGCCATTGCGAGTCGTCGCATTGCGTGTCTTTGAACTGTGTGTTGTCTTCGCGGGTAAATTTCCACCCTTTTTCCAGCAGGGTTTCGGTGCGTACCTGTGTTTGAGCCGACAGCCCGAGGGGCAGGGCCAACAGCACCAGCAGTGAGAGTTGTTTGATCATATGAATGGTTTTAGTGTGTTTCGGGTAAGGGATTGGGTTGTTTTTCATGAATCTGTGTCGTGTGTTTATGTTAGGATATGGGCGAGGATCGATACCCACCTCGCTACGGGGTTATTCGAAATAGTCGTCCTCCTCTTCGCCGGGAATGTGGACGATGAAGGTGGCGGCCCCTATCGACACTACGTCGCCGTCGTGGAGCAGGGCCCGCTCGCGGTCGCCCAGCAGCGTGTTGCGCAGGAAGGTGCCGGTGAGGCTGGGGTTGTCGCGCAGGGTGAGTTGCGGCCGGCCCCCCTTCTCCTTGACGTGGATAATGCAGTGGCGGCGGTCCATACTCATGTCGCTTGTCTCGATGGCGATGTCGACCTCGGTCCCCTTCGAGGCCCGCCCGATGAGGTTGTCGCCCGGGTGCAGGGGGAACTCCTGCCGGTAGCCGAAGGCATTCTCGAGCACGGTGATGTAGCCGTGCGAGGCGTCTATATCACCCCCCTCGGTCGCCTCGATTTCATCGAGACTCATGACGAAGCGTTTGCGGCACCCCGGGCAGATGAACGAGATGTGGCACGAGCCGTCGTAGCGCGATTCGTCGAAGGTGAACTCTTTGCCACATTTGGGACATACGACCTGTTTCATAACGGACTGCGGTTATTTTATGTGGTTGAAATAGTAGTCGAGCACATCTTTGGCCGCCATGAACGAGCTCTGCTCGTTGTTGAGCACGCGGGCCTGTTTCTCTTCGAGCATCTTCTCGATTTGCGGGTTGCGGTAGAAGTGGTCGCGCAGCTGCTCGTTGATGGTCTCGAACATCCAGTACTTGGCCTGTTCCTGACGCTTGTAGTCGAAGTATCCGTTTTTCTTGACAAAGGCCACGTAGTTGTCGATCATCTCCCACACCTCGGCGATGCCTATCTCGTAGTAGCCCGAGTAGGTGAGCACCTGAGGCGTCCACCCCGATGGCGTGGGGGGGAAGAGGTGCAGGGCGTTGCGGAACTGGGCCTGGGCCAGTTTGGCCTTCTCGATGTTGCTGCCGTCGGCCTTGTTGATGACGATACCGTCGGCCATCTCCATGATACCCCGTTTGATACCTTGCAGCTCGTCGCCGGTACCGGCCAGCTGAATGAGCAGGAAGAAATCGACCATCGAGTGGACGGCCGTCTCCGACTGGCCCACACCCACGGTCTCGACAAAGATGTTGTTGTAGCCGGCCGCCTCGCACAGCACGATGGTCTCGCGGGTCTTGCGGGCCACGCCGCCCAGCGAGCCTGCCGAGGGGGAAGGCCGGATAAAGGCGTTGGGGTGAATGGCCAGTTTCTCCATGCGCGTCTTGTCGCCCAGGATACTTCCTTTGGAACGTTCGCTGCTGGGGTCGATGGCCAGCACGGCCAGTTTGCCGCCCCGTTTGAGCACGTGAAGGCCAAAGGCGTCGATCGAGGTACTCTTGCCCGCACCCGGTACGCCGGTGATACCCACCCGCACCGAGTCGCACGCATGAGGCAGACATTTCTCGATAACCTCCTGGGCGATGGCCTGGTGTTCATACCGGCTGCTCTCGACCAGCGTGACGGCCTGGCTCAGAATGCTCGTGTCGCCTTTGACGATACCTTCGACATATTCGGCTGCTGTGAACGTACGGCGGTGAGCCGTGCGCATCTTTTTCAAGTAGGGGTTGACGGTAGGCGGTTGCTCGATACCTTTGTTGACGGCAAGGCCGGCATATTGTGCGTCGTTTTCGGGGTGCTCCATAATCTTGTATCCATTAAAAAGTTATTCAAAAGAACCTAATACCCGTATGGGTACCGACGGTTGGTTGGGGTCGTCGGAGATAATCATGACCCGGCAATTCAGCAGATTGGTACGGGCCAGCGAGGGATCCACCTCGATAATCAGCTCGGCCGATTTGCCGGGATTGATCGTGTGGCGTTTCAGTTTCGTTTTCAAGGGGCGATTCTCGTTCGTCACCTTGTGCAGGGTCAGTTTCGACTTGCCGCTGTTGGTAATCGTCACCGTCTGTTTGCAATTCTTGTTTCCTTTGATGATGCCGAAATCGACCACATCGGTCGAGAGTGTCAGGTGCCCGGCCTGTTGCCGCTGTTCGGGAGTCCAGGTCGAGAAGTCGTCGAGCAGGTTGGCCGATACGGTGATGGTGTTGAACTCGCTCCCCTTCTCGTGCTCGAATCCCACCGAGAACTCGTCGCGGCGGAAGCCCCAGTCGTCGACGGCGTCGGGGTCGTAGTGAATCTTGATGATACCCTCCTCGTCGGGGTGAAGTATCGACGGAATCATTTCGACCAGGATATGCGACGGCACATGCTTGAAGATGGGGATAAGTTCCGTCTTACCCTCGTTGCGCACGACCAGTTGCCCGGTGCGCAGATGCCCTTTGGGCGTATCGAACAGCGGTATGTGCAGGCTGCGCAGCGACAGGTCGCCTATGTGGTAGGGGTTGGCATGACGGCGCGATTTCGAGCCGATGACAATGCCCTTGATGCGCAGGGTCTCGCGGTCGACCGAGGCATTGGTCGTGACATAAACCGGTTTGGAAAAGCGGCCGGGACGGCCTTTGGGGTTATAGGTCACCTTGATTTCACCCGAATCGTTGGGAGCGATGGGTTCCCGGGTGTATTGCGAGGCGGTGCAGCCGCAGGTCGTTCGCACGTTGGTGACCATGAGCGGCTCGTTGCCCTGGTTGACAAACTTGAAAATGTGGGTCACCGGGCCGGTCTCCTCCTCGAAGGTGCCGAAATCGTGCTCTTTCGAGTCGAAAACGATTTTGGGTTGAGCCCAGGCGACAGCCAGCCATGTACCGAAAAGAATAGTCAAAATGGAACGTTTCATAACTACTGTTTTTTAGGTACAACAACCCCCTCGACAATAAGTTTTACGGGCGACTTGCCGGCGCTTGTGTAGACCTTGATCTCTTTGCGGAAAGCTCCCGGTCGGCCCTTGGGGTCGAACGTCACGTTGATGATTCCCTTCTTGCCCGGGGCAATGGGCTCCCGGGAATATTTCGAGGCGGTACAGCCGCACATGCTGCGCGTGTCGATGATAATGAGCGCGCCTTTCCCGGTGTTGGTAAATTCAAAGTCATGGGCTACGACACCCTTCGACTCCTCGATGTAGCCGAAGTCGTAACGGGTAGCTTCGAACGCAATCTTACCCTTGCTCCCGGCAAAAAGCGACAGGGAGACCAGTAGCATCAGCAGCAGGCTCAACTGTTTTTTCATCTTCGTATGGTTTTATCTACTCCTTGCAAATGTAGGGAATTTACCTGGAATAATCTAATAAAAGGTGCAGATTGAAGAGCCGCATCGGTACCGGCAATCTGCTCCCGCAGGCCGAGAACCGTTATGCCGAGCTGATTGCCGGGCTGCCGAATGAAAATAGCAGCGACCGCAGGAAGGCTGTTCGCCGAATATTTTTTATCTTCGCAGGTCGTGGGAATGACATTTTTTCCCTTGCTCGAAGACTTATGGAAGAGATACAACGTGATTATCGCTCCCGCCTCGAAACCCATGCGCGGGAAGCGGCCCGGATCAAGGGGCGTATACGGCTCATTGCATTACTCCGCCTGGTGGTTTTTGTGGCTGCCGTGGCGGCGGTCTATCTGCTGCGCGGGGCCGGTAGTGGGGCGTGGGGCTCGGCCGCATTGGTCGGTATCGTCCTTTTCCTGGGCCTGGCCCGGGTACACGACCGCTGGTTCCGCCGGAAAGAGTTCGTCGATTGCCGCGAGCGGGTCATTCGTCGGGAACTCGCTCTGCTCGACTATCGTTTCGACGGCATCGACGGCGGCGACGAGTTTGTCGACCCCACGCACGATTACAGTTTCGACCTCGACCTCTTCGGTCCTAAATCGCTCTTTGCCTATCTTAATCGCAGCGCCACGGCGGCCGGGCGGTGGGCTTTGGCCCAAGCCATGCAGCACCCGCGTCTCGATGCCGATGCGATTCGTCGGCAGCAGGAGGCGGTGGAGGAGTTGAGCAGCCGCACCGACCTGCTCGTCGATTTTCAGGCCTGGGGAGCCTCTTCGGGCGAGTGTGCCGATGATGCCCGCTTGCTGGGACAGCTGGCCCAAATGCCCCGCTTCGGGAATTCGCGGCCGGTGCGTATCGTGATAGCTGCCCTGCCTGCTCTTTACCTCGTGCTGATAGCCCTGTGGCTGGGCGGACTCCTGGCCGGTAGCGTGGTGGTGTGGCTGTTTGTCGCCCTGCTTGCGGTAGCCGGCATTCAGGCCAAGCGGGTAACCCGCATTCAGGAACAACTCAACGCGGCCCTGACCTCCCTCTCGCACTACGCCCGTCTGTTCGAGGCGGTGGAGCAGAACCGGTTCGAGAGCGAGCGGCTGGTCTGCTTGCAACGCGAGTGTGTCGACGACCATGGCTCGGTTTCGCAACGGGTGGCCCGGTTGCGACGTCTGCTCGCCAACCTCGACCAACGCTGTAATTTTGTGGGCTTTACCCTCCTCAACGGATTCCTGTTGTGGGACCTGCGCCAACTCAATGCCCTGGACCGCTGGCTCGACGAGAACCGGGACCGGTTGCCCCGTTGGCTCGATGTGCTGGCGCAGTTCGACGTGTGCTGTTCACTGGCCGCCTTCCGACACAACCACCCCCGTTATGTATTCCCCCGTATCGTCCTCGACAGCCGGCCCGTGATGCAGGCCGAGGCTCTGGGGCACCCCCTCATTCCCCGCGACCGCTGCGTGTGCAACGACGTGGCTCCCATGAGCGAAGGGACCTTCCAGGTCATCACTGGGGCCAACATGGCCGGCAAGAGCACCTACCTGCGCACGATAGGGGTCAACTACCTGCTCGCCTGCATGGGGGCTCCCGTCTGTGCCCGCAGCATGACCTTCACCCCGCTGCCTCTCTTCACCGGCTTGCGGGCCAGCGACTCGCTGGCCGACAACGAGTCTTACTTCTTTGCCGAGCTCAAACGGCTGCAACAGATTGTCGAGCGGCTGCGCAGCGGCGAGAAACTCTTTGTCATACTCGATGAAATCTTGCGGGGTACCAACTCGGTCGACAAGCAGATCGGCTCGCTGGCTTTGGTGCGGCAGCTGGTCGAGGCGGGTGCCGCCGGTATCATCGCCACCCACGACCTGGCGTTGGGGCAGCTGGCCGAGAAGTTGCCCGGGCAGATAAGCAACTACCGCTTCGAAGCTACCATCGAGGGCGACGAACTCACCTTCACCTATCGCCTGCAACCCGGCATAGCCCAAAACATGAACGCCTGTTTCCTGATGAAAAAGATGGGCATCATACCCGCCGATACCCCTGCACGGTAGCTGCGACATTGCTTGCAGGACAGTCGTGGCCGGAATGAGTTACACGCTTTTTTTACGCATTTGTAACCGGTTAACTCTTGCTTGCATGAAGAAAAAAAACTATCTTTGCATCGCTGAAAAGAGCATAAAAATACTCATCAAATAAAAAGAGCGAATTATGGTTTATTCACACGAAGTAGAACACATGTGTGTTGTAAAGAAAGGTCCTAATCACGGACCGGCTCCTATCCCCGAAGAGGGAAAATGGGTGAAAGCAAAAGAAGTGATTGATATTTCGGGCCTGACCCATGGTATCGGTTGGTGCGCTCCTCAACAAGGTGCCTGCAAACTGACGTTGAATGTAAAGAACGGTGTTATCCAAGAAGCTCTGGTAGAGACTATCGGTTGCTCGGGTATGACTCACTCGGCCGCCATGGCTTCGGAGATCCTCCCCGGTAAGACCATCTTGGAAGCCTTGAATACCGACCTCGTTTGCGATGCCATCAACACGGCCATGCGCGAACTCTTCCTGCAAATCGTTTACGGTCGTACCCAGTCGGCCTTCTCGGAAGGCGGTCTGATGATCGGTGCCGGTCTCGAAGACCTCGGTAAAGGATTGCGCAGCCAGGTAGGTACGCTGTACGGAACATTGGCCAAAGGTCCCCGTTACCTCGAAATGACCGAAGGTTACATCAAGACGCTGGCTCTCGACGAGAACGACGAAATCATCGGTTACGAATTTGTTCACATGGGCAAATTCATGGAAGAGGTGAAAAAAGGAACCGACGCCAACGAGGCTCTCAAAAAGGTAACCGGTACCTATGGTCGTTTCACCAAAGAGGCCGGTGCAGTGAAATATATAGATCCCCGTAACGAATAAAATAAGGAGGAAGAGACTATGATTAGAGAAGTGAAATTTGAAAGCCAAGACCGTCGTATCAAGCAAATTCTTGCTGCCTTGAACGCCAACGGAATCAAAGATATTGAAGAGGCCAACGCCATCTGCGAATCTTACGGACTCGATCCTTATAAAACTTGCGAGGAGACACAACCCATCTGCTTCGAGAACGCCAAGTGGGCCTATGTAGTAGGTGCCGCCATCGCCTTGAAGAAAGGTTGCAAAAACGCTGCCGACGCTGCCGAAGCCATCGGTATCGGTCTGCAATCGTTCTGTATCCCCGGTTCGGTAGCCGACGACCGTAAAGTAGGTCTCGGTCACGGTAACCTCGCTGCCCGTCTGCTCCGCGAAGAGACCAAATGCTTCGCCTTCCTGGCCGGTCACGAGTCGTTTGCCGCTGCCGAAGGTGCCATCAAAATTGCCGCCAAAGCCGACAAAGTACGTAAAGAGCCCCTGCTCTGTATCCTCAATGGTCTGGGCAAAGACGCCGCACAAATCATCTCGCGTATCAACGGTTTCACCTACGTACAGACTCAATTCGACTACTATACGGGCGAATTGAAAGTAGTTCGTGAAATTCCCTACTCCAAGGGCGAACGCGCCAAAGTAAAATGCTATGGCGCCGACGACGTACGCGAAGGTGTAGCCATCATGTGGCACGAAGGCGTAGACGTATCGATCACGGGTAACTCGACGAACCCCACGCGTTTCCAACACCCCGTAGCCGGTACGTATAAGAAAGAGTGCGTAGAGAGAGGCAAGAAATACTTCTCTGTGGCATCGGGTGGTGGTACGGGCCGTACCCTGCACCCCGACAACATGGCTGCCGGTCCCGCCTCTTACGGTATGACCGACACGATGGGTCGTATGCACAGCGACGCTCAGTTCGCCGGTTCTTCATCGGTACCTGCCCACGTAGAGATGATGGGCTTCCTCGGTATCGGTAACAACCCCATGGTAGGTTGCACCGTAGCTTGCGCCGTGGACGTAGCTACCGCCCTGAACAAGTAATCGATAGCACACTGTCGATATAACAAAGCCTCGTGACTCGCAGGAGTCGCGGGGTTTTTTGTTTGAACCCGGTTGTGAAGAATACTCGGGCGGGGGCTGCCAAAATGTCCATGCCGGGAATCGGACAAGATTGCGCCAGTGGCGAAAATACGGCATGAAAATGGGGCGGTGCTATTCCCGGATACTGACAGTGAGGCATGGTGGTCGCCCGGTTGGAGGGTGGTACAATTTTTGTAGTACTCTCTGTGGTTTTGAAAACTGAATATTAAACTTAAAAAATATAGCATTATGATCTCACAGAAATTACAAGAAGCCATTAACGTACAGATTACGGCCGAGATGTGGTCGTCAAACCTTTATCTGTCGATGTCGTTCTATTTCAAGAAATTGGGATATGACGGATTTGCCAATTGGATGCGTAAACAATCGCAGGAAGAGTTGCAACACGCTTATGACTTGGCCGACTATATGACTAAACGTGGCGGTGTAGCCAAAGTGGACAAAATCGATGTCGTTCCTCAGGAATGGGAGAACGTGCTCGATGCCTTTGAGAATGTATACCAACACGAGTGCCATGTGTCGTCGCTGATCGATGAATTGGTCAATGTGGCTTCGGCCGAGAAGGATAAAGCTACTCAGGATTTCCTCTGGGGCTATGTCCGCGAACAAGTTGAGGAAGAGGCTACTGCCTTGAATATCGTTGAAAAACTGAAACGTTGCAAAGACGAATCGGGTGTTCTCTTCCTGGACGACAAACTGGGCGAAAGAGAATAATCGGCCATGGGGCGAAGTTGCCCCTTTGCCTTGTTGTGATTGAATAGTATAATACCCCGATAGAAACATGGTTCCTGTCGGGGTATTTTTTTTATTTCTTCAAAAGATGACGAATCATGAGAAAGTTGCTTTGTCCGCAATGCAAGGTGCCGACCCTGTATGTGAAGAATGCGCAGGGCGAACGGCGGTCGGTCTATGTAACGGACGACTATCGGGTGGTGCCTCGTAACGAGGGGGAGAGCCTCGAAGGGTTCGACCTCGACACGGTCTATTGTATGGGCTGCTCGTGGAGCGGCTCGCCTCGCCGGTTGGTGCTGCGGTAGCGCCGGCAAGGTGTGGGTGCTTCAAAAAAAATACGGTTCTGCCGATAGGTGCAGAGCCGTATTTTTTTATGGGTTGACGGTTGGGCTATCGGGGCAATGACAACTCGGGAATCTTCTCGCGGTCGCCGGCGACAGCCAGGTAGAAGCGGTCGGGTATGAGGTACCGGCGGGCGGCGGCAAGCAGGTCGTCGGCCGTGAGTTGTCGCAGCGCCTCGTCCTGTCGGGCAAAGTAGTCGACGGTCAGGCTGTTGGCCATGAGCGACAGGTAGTAGTCGGCGATGGAGAAGGGCGAGTCGAGGGTGCGAGCCATCTCGCCGCGCAGGTAGTTCTTGACCACCGTGAGTTCGTCGGCAGGGATAGCCTCGTTTCGCAGGCGTGCTATCTCGGCAAACACCTCGTCGATGAGGGGCCGGGTGAACTCGGTTCCCGTTTGGGTCGAGATAACCAGATAGCTGCCGTATCGCATGGCGGCGATGGTCGAGGCGATGCCGTAGGTATAGCCCTTCTCTTCGCGAATGTTCGACATGAGGCGGCTGCCGAAGTATCCGCCCAGTGTTGCGCAGAGCAGTTTGAGGGCAAAGAAGTCGGGGTGGTCGCGGTTGATGACCGGCAATCCGATGCGTATGCCCGATTGCAGGGCGTGCTCTTTGTGGGTGACGACGATGTGCTGTTCGGACGGTTGCACCGGGTAGAGCGGGGTGGCTTGCGGCTCCCTGGCCGGTACTTGCCACGATGGGCCGAAGTGGCGTTCGAGGTTGTCGAGCAGGCGGTCGGTTATCTTGCCGGCGATGAAGATGCGGCAGTCGTCGGGACGTATGTGCCGACGGTGATAGGCTGCCAGCTCGGCTGGTGTGAGAACGGCGAGATGCGCCGGGGTAGTGGTGCGGCCGTAGGGGTGATTTTCGCCGAACAGCATCGAGAGGAAGGTGTTGCCCGCCAGCACGTCGACCTTCTCGTTCTGCACGAGCAGTTGCTGTATGCGGCGCTCCTTCACCCGGTCGAACTCGGGCTGCGGAAAGTCGGGGCGGGCAACGATGTCGGCCAGCAGCGACACGCAGGTGTCGAGGTGTCGGTTGAGGGTATAGAGGGTCACATAAAGGTAGTGGCTCGATGCCGAGGTTTGCAGCCAGGCCCCGTGGTAGTCGAGGGCCTCGGCTATCGTCTCGGAACTCTTCCCGGCAGCTCCCTCTTTGAGCATGAGCAGGGTGAGCGCCGCCGTTCCCGGCAGCGTCTCGGCATAGTAGCCGCCGTCGAACATGAGGTCGATGCGGCACACCTCTTCGTCGCCCTGGTTGCAGGCAATTACCTCGATTCCGTTGGTGTGGCGGTAGCGGTCGGGCCGGGGCAGCGACAGCGGGGGGAATGCCCCCACGGGCGGTGGCGTGATGCGGTCGAGCGTCTGGGTCATGGCAGTAACGAGATGGCTTTTTGCAAATCGGCGGGGGTATCGATACCGATGGTCTCCTGCGTGGTGATGCCCACCTTGACGGTGTAGCCGTTTTGCAGCCAGCGCAGCTGTTCGAGCGACTCGGCCAGTTCGAGCGACGACTGGGGCAGGCGGGTAATCTCGCCCAGCACGTCGGCCCGGTATCCATACATGCCTATGTGTTTGTAGTAAACGTGTCGCGAGAGCCATTGTTCAGGCTCCACGCCGCGCAGATAGGGAATAATCGAGCGGCTGAAATAGAGTGCCTCGTGCCGTTCGTTCATCACCACTTTGGGCGAGTTGGGATTGGCCAGCGCTTCGTAACCCTCGGTCGCCTCGAAGGGGCGCACGAGGGTGGCAATCTGAGTCTGAGGTGAGTCGAAGCAGGCGATGAGGCTCTCGATTTGCTCGGGTTTGATGAAGGGTTCGTCGCCCTGGATATTGATGACTACCTCTTCGCCGCCTCCCAGGTTGGTATAGGCCTCGAAGCAGCGGTCGGTCCCGCTGCGGTGACGGTCGGAGGTCATCACCACCTGTCCGCCGAATGACTGCACGGCGTTGAAGATGCGCTCGTCGTCGGTGGCGACACACACGCGGTCGAGCACTTTGCAGGCCTGTTCGTAGACTCGCTGGATCATGTATTTCCCTTTCATGTCGGCCAGCGGTTTCCCGGGGAATCGGGTCGAAGCGTAGCGGGCCGGAATGATACCGATGAATTTCATATCGACAGTTGTTTTATAGCGTTTTTTTATCTTTCTCTCTTATTTCACCTCGACCACATAGAGTTGGGCATTCTCATATTTGACCACTCGCACCTGAGCTCCCCGCTCGATGTAGCCGTGCAGGGCCATGGCGTCGAACTGGGTGCCGTCGATGACCACTTTGCCGGCGGGGCGCAGAATGGTAGCCGCCTGCCCCGTCTGGCCGATGAGTTGTTGCAGCTCGGGCGGTACGCCTATGTAGCCCGCCTCCTTATCTTGGGCCGAGTGCAGGGCCAATCGGCCGATGGGTCCTTTGCTGGTGAGCTTCTTGAAGAAGACGAGCAGCAATACCGCATAGATGATGATGCCCGAGACGACGGTAATCAGCCCCTTGCCAATCTCGGCCGAAGGGACGAAATCGAAATTGAAGTTGACGTTTCCCAGCAATGCCAGCACGAGGGCGGCGAGTATGAGTATGAAGCCCGAGATGCCGGCAATGCCGAAGCCCGGGATAACGAATATCTCGAAGATGAGCAGAATGACTCCCACGACAAAGATGAGAATCTCCCAGTTGGCCGCCAGCCCGTCGATGTAGAGCGGGGCGAAATAGAGTACGGCGGCCGTGCAGGCAACAGCTGTGGGCAGCCCGATACCCGGAGTCTTCAACTCCATGAATATGCCGCCGAAGATGAGGGTAACCAGCAGGGCCTGCAAGGCGGGATTGGTGAGGAACCCGGCAATCTCGTCGAAGAGCGAGGGCTCGAACTGTTGCAGCGTATAGTGGTCGTAGTGCAGTTGTCGGGTCACGATTTCGTCGACATTCTCGACCACCGCTTCGCAATAGCGATGGGCCACGGCTTCGCTGGCTGTGAGCGTGAGCACCTTGCCCGAGTCGCACAGGTGAGGCACCACGATGCGCTCGTCGACCATGGCCTCGGCAATGAGCGGGTCGCGACGCCAGCGGCCGGTCGAGTCCTTGCCGTGAGCCTCGGCCGTGGCCCGCATGGTGGCTCGCATGTACGACTGGTATTTGTCGGGCATGGCTGCCCCCGTCTCGTTGACCACCGTGGCGGCACCCATGCTGGCGCTGCTGCGCATGTAGATGCTGTCACAGGCGATGGCGATGAGGGCTCCCGCCGAGGCGGCGTTGTTGTCGACAAAGGCATAGACCGGTAGCGGCGCGTTGAGTATGGCCGTGCGCATGGAGTCGGCGTGAACCACCGTTCCTCCGTAGGTATTTAGCCTGAGAATGACGGCTTTGGCTCCCTGCTGTTGCGCTCGGTGCAGCCCGGTGCGCAGGTACCGCCAGGTAGTGCTTCCTATCTCCTTGTCTATATCTATCTGATAGATAGTGTCTTGTGCGTTTGCGGCACAAAGGCAGAAAAATAAAAGGATAAAAAAGAGCGGTTTACGAAACTTTTTCATGTACCCAAGTGTTTATTGTCAGGAAACAAAAATTAAAAGAGATAAGAAACATGTTACAAAGTAAATAAAAAATAACAAGACCCGATATTATTGTGTTGTATTTTGCGAAAAGAGAATCTTTTTGAGCTTTCCAGAAAAACAGATGTCGATTCTGGGGACTTTGAGGATATGGGAATTTCAGATAGTAGTAGTTTGATAGTAGATTTTCGATGAATTTTCGTAATACAAAGTAGTAGTATAACGAGTAAACAGGAATTACAAAAATCATCAGACGAATTATCAAAATATGAGCTCTCTAAAATTTCAAGACAGGTTGCTCGACTTGCAAGACAACCTGTTGAACTTCGCCTATATGCTCACCGCCAATCGGGAGGAGGCGAAAGACCTACTTCAAGATACGACTCTGAAAGCACTCGATAACGAAGATAAATACATCGACAACGTCAATTTCAAGGGCTGGGTCTTTACCATCATGCGCAATATCTTTATCAACAACTACCGACGCGTGGTGCGCAACCAGACCATCATCGACCAGACCGAGGACCTGTATCACCTGAATCTGCCGCAGGACTCGGGCTTCACCTCGCCCGAGGGGTCGTATACCGTGAAAGAGATTACCAAGGCCATCAACAGTTTCGGCGAGGAGTATCGCGTCCCTTTTGCCATGCACGTGGCGGGGTACAAGTATCACGAGATAGCCGAGAAGATGGATTTGCCGCTGGGAACGGTCAAGAGTCGCATCTTTTTTGCGCGCCAGCGGTTGCAGGAGATTTTGAAAGACTATAAATAATCTGCCAAACCTATTGTTATGGGTCAATCGCGGTGCGGGACGTCCGCGATGCAACGCTCCGACTTCCTTTCCCCGG
The DNA here is from genome assembly GCF_000512915.1 of Barnesiella viscericola DSM 18177. GTDB lineage: Bacteria > Bacteroidota > Bacteroidia > Bacteroidales > Barnesiellaceae > Barnesiella > Barnesiella viscericola. The sequence goes on along the minus strand of NZ_CP007034.1, from coordinate 1,373,191 downwards.
GTAGTCAGAGCGTTTTTTCTGTGAGATAACGGGTGATTAATCCGATGTTCCGTCGAGGATCATACCGCTCGAGCAGCTTGACCCGCCGGGTCCGCTCGGCCGAGTCGAAGGGGGTAGTGAGCACTTCTTTTACCGCATGGATCAGGGCTTGCGGGGTATCGGCCACGATGCAGGCCCGTTCGAGTCCCGTGCCCACGAGCATTTTGCTGTTGACAATGCAGTGGCCGCCTGTGTAGAGGGCATGAAGCAGTTTCAGTTTCAACCCGGTGGGCTGGAAGGTGACCAGCACGTTGGCAGCCGCCTGTTGTATGAGCCGTTCCATCTCGTCGTCCGAGGGGTTGGGTACGAGCCGGGCACCGGGTGTGGCGGCAATGCGCTGGGTCAGCCGCGGGGCGGGATTCTTTCCGGCAAATATCCACGACACCCCGGGTGTATTCGGTACCACCTGTTGCAGCAGGTAGTCGGCTGCCTCGATATTCTCCTCGACCGACAGATTGCCATGGTAGAGGATATACTCTTCGCGACTGGTGAGGGGGGCTACTGTGTTGTGCGCCTGGAAGGCGGGGAGCCACAGTGTGGCGACCTGCGGGTATTTCGAAGCGAAGTAGCACCGGTCGCTCTCGGTAATGGCCAAGATGGCATCGGCATTTGTCAGTATGTGTTCATATTGTTTCAGCCGGACAGCTTCGAGCCGGTAGTAGAGCCGTCGCCAACCTGTTGCCTGGCGGGCCAGTTGGGCGTAATATTCATGCTCGATGTTGTGCATGCGCACCAGTTTGCAGCGTCCTGTCAGCCGGGAATCGGCCAGGAAGGCGCAGCAGTGTATCCCCTCGAAGAGGATAGGCGCGTCGTCGGTCAGCAGGTCGGTGAGCAGTTGCGAGGACTGTCGGCTGGCCACGATGTAGGGCTCGACCGAGAGCTGGCGAGTGAACGAGCGGTTGCGCGGATAGTAATAGACCCGGTCGGCCACGGCGTCGAGTTGCGGTGCCCGTTGCCGGTCGTACTGGTAGGTGTGCAGATAGACCTCGTAGCCGGCTGCCCGGAAGGCTTTGAGCTTGTAGTAAATGTCGATTACTCCTCCGTAGTCGGGCGGAAAGGGTACTTGCAGCGATACCACATGAATGCGCAGGCGGGGAGCAGACTGGGGCATGGTACGGTCAGAATTTGTATCCCAACCCGATGGAGAGGTTGGCCTGGTGGAACTTGTCGATAAAGATATACTTGCCCTCGATGTGTAGGTCGAGCCGGCGCGAGAGATTCATCTCGAATCCAGCTCCGGCATTGATACCGAATTTGTTGACGGTGTTGGAGAGTTCCTTGTCGTTTTGCAAGGCATTGCCCCGCCAACTTTGAAAGGCGATACCCGCCAGCGGATAGAACGAGAAGCGGCCTGCAAAGGGGACGAGGTAGTGCACGTCGCCATTGATGTCGAGCTCGTAGCGGTCGTGATTCGAAAAGGCATAGTTGATCGAGGGGGCTACCCGCCAATGTTTGGAGACGGGCAGATGTATGAAGATGCCGGCATGAACGTTCTCGCTATCGAACAGATAGCCGGTCGATACACCCAGGCTCTTGGTGTTGTGTGATTGGGCTTGGGCCCCGTTGATGCAGAGCAATACGGCTAATACGATAAGTCCTATTATTCTTTTCATTTTCCAAAATTTGTGAGACAAATATACGGTATCTTTCTGGGAATGTGAAAGTCATAAAATCTTTTTTACGTGGAATAGGGTTAAATAAAAAAAATTTTTTTCGGTTGTCCCTGCCGACAGGTTTTGACCGAAAAATTCGGGGAAAGGAGGCTTTGAAAAAAAAGGTTAATAACTCATTGGTAAGAGGCGACATGTAGCTACATTCTTGGTAATTTTGTCACGGTTTTTAAGAGAAAGGTAATGAAAGGTAAAAATTCAGCACTGTTTTTATTTATTCTGTTAGGGGCATTGACGGCCTTCGGACCGTTTGTCACCGATATGTATCTGCCCAGTCTGCCGTCGATGGTCGGTTATTTCGACACCCAGGCGTCGATGGTCCAACTGGGACTCACTTCGAGCATGATCGGACTGGCTCTGGGTCAACTCTTTTTCGGCCCGTTGAGCGACCGGTACGGACGTCGGTCACCGTTGCTGGCCGCCATGTTGCTCTTCATCGTCTCGACCGTCTGCTGTATCTTTTCTAGTACGATTGAGAGCTTTATATTCTTCCGATTGATACAGGGTGTGGCCGGCGCCGGTGGAATTGTCGTGTCGCGCTCCATTGCTACCGACCTGTTTACCGGTCGTGAGTTGGCCAAAGCCATGGCCATCATCGGAGCCATCAACGGAGTAGCTCCCGTAGCCTCGTCCGTCCTGGGTGGATTCCTCACCGACTCGATTGGCTGGAAAGGTATCTTCGTCGTACTGCTGGGCATCGGGGTACTGCTCCTGTTGGGCAATCTTCGTTTCAGGGAGTCGTTGCCGGTCGAGCGTCGCAAACGAGGTAGCTTGAAAAGTATGTTGGCCGGATTCGGCGTTGTGTTGCACAATCGCCGGTACGTCTACTACGTCTTGCAGATGGGGTTCGCCATGGGCGTACTCTTCACCAATATCTCGTCGTCGCCCTTCATCATGCAGCAGCACTATGGCTTTTCGGCCTTCGGGTTCAGCCTCTTCTTCGGAATCAACGCCCTGGCTATCGGGTTGGCAGCCGGACTGTCGGTCAAGTTCAGCAATCCCGAGCACGCCATGTTTGTGGGTAGTGCCGGCATGACCTTGCTGTCGCTCATCGAGTTTGTAGCGTTGAGTCTCGGTTGTTCGTTTGTCGTATATGAAGCCCTCCTCTTCCTGCTGCTTTTTGCCCTGGGGCTCACCTTTACCGCCAGTACGACCCTGGCCATGGATTGCGAGCGAGCCAATTCGGGCACGGCTTCGGCGCTGTTTGGTGCCGCTGGGTTTGCTTTTGGAGGGGTTGTATCCCCGTTGGTCGGGTTGGGCAATATCCTCTCCACTACCGGATTGCTTTTTCTGGTATGTTCGCTCTGTTCGTTGGGCTTTACCCTGCTGGCCCTGTCGCAAACCCATGCCAGTCTGTGGCACAGTTTCAAAGGCCGGTTGCTGCCGATGGTGCGGATAGTGCGCCGAACGAAATGATACGGTTTGAATCATAATGATTGGATCGTCGCCACAGAAGAAGGATACTTCTGTGGCGACAGTCGTTTAAAGGGAGATTCAACGGGGAAGAGGATAAAAAAAGAAAAAACTCGATAATCATCGATTATCGAGTTTTGTTTCAGTCGGGGTGACAAGATTCGAACTTGCGACCACACGCCCCCCAGACGCGTACTCTAAACCGGGCTGAGCTACACCCCGCTGATTTGGTGATGCAAAAGTAGGTCTATTTTTTATGATGACAAAATTTTTAGAGACTTTTTTTGCGAGTTTTTTGATTTTTCGGGCTAAGTACCTGCAAGTGAATCGATAAATTTTACAACTTGAACAGGTCGCGATAGAGGTCGAAGGCTACGAATATCTCTTCCTTGTCGGCATGTTGGTCGATGACCGGCTGACCGATAGCCTGCAAGAGGGTGAAATTGATGTGCCCGGATTCGTTTTTCTTGTCGTGGGTCATCAGTTCATACAGGGTTTCGTAGTCTTTGCAGGTGATGGGATAGGCTCCGTAGTGGCGATAGATGTAGTCGGCCAGTTGAGTGATGGTATCGCTGGGGAATTGCAGGTAGTGGTGCGAGAGCAGCAGTTCGCACACAAGTCCCCAGGCTACGGCATAGCCGTGAGGTATGGGTTTCCCCCGACGGTGCGACAGACTTTCGAAAGCGTGGCCTACGGTATGACCCAGGTTGAGGGCTTTGCGTATGCCTTTCTCGCAAGGGTCTTGGGCCACGATGCGTTGCTTGACTTGTACCGACTCTTCGAGCAGTTGGAGCAGCCGTTCCCAGTCGGGTGTCGAGAGATCGAAGTCGAGCAGGGCCCGATAGCTGTCGGCGCTGTCGATGAGGGCATGTTTCAGCATCTCGGCATAGCCCGAGAGCAGCTCTTCGTGGGGCAGGGTAGTAAAGAAGCGGGTGGAGATGATGACGGCATCGGCCGGTCGGAATGCCCCGATTTCGTTTTTCAGTCCGTTGAAGTTGATTCCGGTTTTCCCACCTACGGCAGCGTCGACTGCCCCGAGCAGCGTAGTAGGCAGATTGACAAACCGAATGCCCCGTTTGAAGCAGGCGGCGGCAAATCCACCCAAATCGGTCACCATGCCTCCGCCCAGATTCACGAGCAATGACTTGCGGCTGGCACCGTGTCGGCTCAGTTCGTCCCACACGTGGGCAAGTGCCTCCAACGTTTTGTGAGTGTCGCCAGCCTCGATGGAGATGACGTGGGTTATGGGGAGTTCGCCCGACAGCAGCGGCAGCGACATTGCTTGCGTATGAGTGTCGCAGAGGATAAACAGGTTGTCGTGGGCGAGGCTGTCGATAATTTCGCCAAGGGTTTTGCCGGGAGTGGCGGTAAACAGGATTTTTTGCGGCTCCATACGAGTGTGGGGGTTAATGGGTTATCGGGTCTGTTTGAACAATTCGATGAGGTGGTCGATGTGCTCGGCAAAGTCGGGCATGGTGGGATAGACCAGGTCGGCCCCCGCGTCGAGCAGGGCTTGGGCCGGAATGGGTCCCGTGTCGACGGCTACGGTGAATACCTGGGCGGCGGCTCCTGCGGTGACACCCAACGGGGCATTCTCGATGACGAAGGCTTCGTGGGCATTGACTCCGGCTTTGGTGAGCCCCATGAGGTAAGGCTCGGGGTTGGGCTTGCCGATTTTCACGTCGTAGGCCGTTACCCGGTAGGCTGGCTCGAACACGCCGGGATAGTCGTGGTCGAGGCGGTCGATCAGCGAACTCTGTCCCGATCCGGTGACCAGCACGGGGCGTATGCCGTTGGCCACGAGCCGTTGCAGCATGCGGTCGGCTCCGGGCATGGGGGCGATGGGGGGCAGTTGATGGAAATGCTCGACCTTGGTTTTATAGATTTCGGCACACTCCTCGTCGGTGAGTTGCCGGCCGAATTGCTTTTCAAACAGGTATCTGATGGTGCTGCTGCCGGTACGCCCTTCGTACAGGTAGAACTCGTCGCGTGAGCAGTGTATGCCCAGCGGGGTAAGTGTGCGGTACCAGGCCTCGACATGGTTTTTCATCGAGTCGTAGAGAACCCCGTCCATATCGATGAGGGCCGCTTTGGGCGTGATGCAAGCAGCGTGATGGGTAGTCAGGTAATTTTTGATAGCTTCCTTTTCCTGCATATTTATATCGTGTGACTTGTTTTTTCTTACAAAAGTAGAGTTTTTGCCACAATTTACAAGGCAATTTGTATCGAAAGCCGCGATTTATCTTTTGATTATCAAAGTGCATTTATTATTTTTGTGAAAAATTATTGTCGAATATGAAGCGAGTATTATGGAAATGGATTCCGGTTGGTGCACTTTTGGTTGCATTGAGCGGTTGCGGAGGTGGAGTTGCCGATGGCGATTATGCCGGTGCGTTTAAAGAATATGTGAAATCGGAGTTGAAGGCTGGGACGTGGGTCCTCACGGCCGACGAGGGGTTGACTGCCGACCAGGTCGACTCGATTCAGGCCGAAGTGCTCCACGAGGTGACCATCGCCGACAGCATGCGGGCCGGTCGTCAGGAGGCTATCGACGCATATGTCTCTACCGAGCAGCAGTTGAAGTATGACATGGAGGTGGCCGAGCACAATTACAAACTCGATGAGAACAGCCAGTTTGCCCGTCGGGCCGACTATGCCCGCAAGTATAACGAGGCCAAGCAAGCCCATGGCAACGACCGCAATTATGCCTCGCAAATCGAGGGTTACAAGCAGGCCATGGAGCGGTTGCCCAAAGACCACGAGGCCTATGTGAAATTTGACAAGGACCGTGATTTCTCCTATATTCGCAAGTATGAAGCTGCCAAGACGGCCTACGACCAGTTTGTGGCCGTGAGCGTGGAGGATTACATCAAGTCATACGCCGCATTGGCGCAATATGCCGGGCGCGACACGACCGAGGTGTTGGGTACCGTAGCCCAAGTCGAGTTCATTACCCCCGACGGGCACCAGTCGGCTATTGTGCTGTTCAACGAGAAACCTACCTATGTGAAGGCTATCCTTACCGATTCGCAGGCGCTCGAAGACGATGATACGATGGGCGATGCTTCGGAGTATGAGGCCGAGTGATCGAGCTTTCGTCCGTGTTTGTCGGTGAACTCATCGTCTGTATTGTTGAAATGCGGATTTTATCTGATATGTAAAAGGGGAAAGAAGATATCTTCTCTCCCTTTTTTTGAATTGCATTCCAAATGCTGGATAATGTGGATAATAACCTTAATTTTATAGATCATGAATTACAAAAGAAATCTCTTATTTATTGTGGTGGGGTTCTTGTACACGTGTATGGCATGGTCCCAATATAATCCGGTGGCAAACGAGAAGGCTGTCGTGCGGTCGGGAAACATGCGTTTTACGGTGTTGACTCCCGAGATGATACGAATCGAGTACAGTAGTAAACAACTCTTTGAGGATCGGGCTTCGTTTGTGGTAGTCAACCGCGATTTGCCGGTGCCGCATTTTACCCGGCAGGAGCGCGACGGCTATCTCTATATCACGACCGACAAGTTGCGGCTACGCTACCGGGTGGGCTCCAACCCATTGAGTAACGATCCTGCCAATCCCAATTTGCAGATTGCTCTTGATGTAAACGGGATTGAAGAGGTATGGTATCCCGGTAAGTCCGACCCCTATAATTTGAAAGGTACTACCCGCACGCTCGACCAGGCCAACGGCGATGTGCGTGACTGGCTCGAAAACGGATTGCTTTCGCGGTCGGGTTGGACCGTTATCGACGAGCGGGAACCGCGCAAGGACGGCAGTTTGAGCCTGATGTTTGAGAAAGATCCCGAAGGGGGTATGGATTGGGTGGCCCAGCGTCGGGACCCTGACGGGCTGGACCTCTATTTCCTGGGTTATGGTCATGACTATAAAAAGGCTTTGGGCGATTTTACCCGGGTAGCCGGGAAGATGCCTTTGCCGCCGCTTGATGTATTTGGATACTGGTATTCCAAGTATCAACGTTATACCGAGCAGGACATGCGCGATATTGTGCATGAGATACGCTCGCGCAACATTCCTATGGACATTCTGGTCATCGATATGGATTGGCATCGCAACGGAAAGACCGGGGAAACGAATAATACCAAGTGGACCGGCTGGAGCTGGAACCGGGAACTTTTCCCCGATCCCGAGGGCTTTATCGCCTGGTTGCATGCCCAGCATTTGAGCACAACGCTCAATCTGCACCCGGCCGATGGAGTATATCCCAAGGAGGATCATTACGACGAGTTGTATGCCGACTTGTCCAAGCGATACTCCGATATTACGGCCGACAGTCTCTCGACCGCCGATGGGACTATCCGCTGGAATATTGAGAACCGGGATTTTTATGAAGCCTTCTTCCAACATATTCTGAGACCTCATGAAGAGATAGGGGTAGACTTTTGGTGGCTCGACTGGCAGCAGTGGAAAATTGCACGGAACGAACCCAATCTGGGTAATACCTTTTGGTTGAACCACGTCTTTTTCAATGACAAGAAGCAGCAGGGCAAAAGTCGTCCCTTCATCTTCCACCGATGGGGCGGGCTGGGTAATCACCGTTATCCTATCGGCTTCTCGGGCGATACCTATGCCAACTTTGCATCACTGGCCTTCCAGCCTTACTTTACGGCAACCGCTTCGAATGTGGGGTATGGTTATTGGAGCCACGACATCGGCGGGCATATGCAAAATGGTGACAACGATGCCGAATTGTATTTGCGCTGGATTCAGTATGGGGTGTTTTCGCCTGTCTTGCGCACGCATGCGACCTCGTCGAGTCACATCGAACGTCGCATCTGGAAATATGAGAATTTCGAACAGATGCGCGATGCCATCTATTTGCGATATGCCCTCGTTCCCTATATCTATACGATGGCTCGTTGGGCCTATGATACGGGTATAAGTATATGCCGTCCCATGTATTACGACTATCCCGAGGCCGATGAGGCCTATCGCTATGAAGGGCAGTATATGTTTGGCAATGATATTTTGGCGGCACCCATTACCACATCGGACAAGGGTACGAATGTGAGTGAAAAAACGATATGGTTGCCCAAGGGCACGTGGTATGAGGTGATGACCGGCGAGCTGCTCGATGGCAACCGGGTGGTGACTCGCTCCTTTACCCGAGAACAGATTCCCTATTACTATCGCGAGGGGGCTATCGTGCCGCTCTATCCGCGCATCATGCACTTGAAGGAGCGCCCCGAAACCCTTATCCTGCAATTTGCACCGGGGAAATCGGGCGAATTTAACTTCTACGAAGATGCCGGCAACAGTGTCGATTATGATACGGCTTGTACTTTTACCCGGATTACCCAAAGGAGTGAGAAAGGGAAAACGGTCTGCACCATCTATCCTCGCACCGGGGCGTTCGACGGTATGCCTCAGGCTCGGGCTTATCGGCTGGAACTTTTGGCCCGGGAGAAGGCTCCTTCAAAGGTGACGCTTAACGGTACCGCTACCGACTATGAATATGATGCCGCAGGTAAGAAGGTGATTGTTTCGATACCGAGAACTGCATGTGACAGGAAACTGGTAGTTACCGTTCAGTAAGGGAATGGTGATGTCAATAAGAAAGAAGCCTGCCGGAAAACCGGCAGGCTTCTTTCTTATTGTTACGATACGTTGTATCAAAGACGGGCTTGGATAGCCTTGCTCTCCTCCTCGTATCCGGGTTTGTTGAGCAGGGCAAACATGTTGCGTTTGTAAGCCTCTACGCCCGGTTGGTTGAAGGGGTTCACACCCAAGATGTAACCGCTGATACCGCAGGCCTTCTCGAAGAAGTAGATGAGCTGGCCCAGATAGGTTTCGTTGAGTTCGGGAACCACGATTTTGAGGTTGGGCACACCGCCGTCTACGTGGGCGATTTGCGTACCGAGTTCGGCCATCTTGTTCACCTCGTCCACACGTTTGCCGGCCAGGTAGTTGAGTCCGTCGAGGTTCTCCTGGTCCGAAGGAATCGTGACAGTGTGTTGCATCTGGGCTACCGAGAGCACGGTCTCGAAGATGATGCGCTCGCCCTCTTGAATCCATTGACCCATCGAGTGGAGGTCGGTGGTGAAATCGACCGATGCGGGGAAGATACCCAGATGGTCTTTGCCTTCGCTTTCACCGTAGAGTTGTTTCCACCACTCGGCGAAATAGTGCAGTTTGGGGTTGAAGTTGACGAGAATTTCGATTTTCTTGCCGCTCTGGTAGAGGGCGTTGCGGGTAGCTGCATAGATGGCGGCAGGGTTCTGTTCGAAGGGAACCTCTTCGCCACAAGCCTTCTCCATGGCAACGGCACCGGCTACGAGGGCGCGGATATCGAACCCGGCGATGGCGATGGGCAGCAGACCTACGGGGGTGAGCACCGAGAAGCGGCCGCCTACGTTGTCGGCGATGACAAAGGTCTTGTAACCCTCGGTGTCGGCCAGTTTGCGCAGGGCACCCTTGTGGGCGTCGGTTACGGCAACGATACGGTGTTTGGCCTCCTCTTTGCCCACTTGGGCTTCGAGTTGCTCTTTGAGCAGACGGAAGGCGATGGCGGGCTCGGTGGTCGTTCCCGACTTGGAGATGACGACGATACCGAACGATTTCCCTTTCAGGAGGGTTTGCAGTTCAAAGAGGTAATCCTCGCCGATGTTCTGTCCGGCAAAGAGAACCACGGGGTTCTTATGTTCGTGGCGAAGGAACTCGAAGGAGTCGGAAAGGGCTTCGATCACGGCTTTGGCGCCCAGATAGCTACCGCCGATACCGATAACCACGACGATTTCGCAGCGATCTCTCAGTTGTTTGGCAGCGGCTTCGAGGTCGGCCAGATGAGCTTCGCTGATTTCGGAGGGCAGATGCAGCCACCCCAAAAAGTCATTACCCTTGCCGGTACCTTTGTGCAGCATTTCGATACCGTTGTTGGCTTTGCCTTCGAGAGCGAAAACGTCGCTCTTCGATACGGTGCCTAAGGCTTTTTCGATGTTCAGTTCGATTGATTTCATTGTTTCGATTCTATTAGTTGTTTATAGAAATGTATCATAAATTTGTTTGATGGCGTGGCGGGGCAGCACCTTCTTGTACAGTATATCATAAACGCATTGCAGGATAGGCATGTTCACGTGATAGCGTTCGTTTATTTCATACATGCACTTGGTGCCGAAATAGCCCTCGGCAATCATCTCCATCTCCATTTTGGCGGCGTTGACCGAGTAGCCCCGCCCGATCATGGAGCCGAAGTTGTGGTTGCGGCTGAATCGGGAGTAGGCGGTAACCAGCAGGTCGCCCAGGTAGACCGAGTCGCTGATGTTGCGCTCGCAGGGCGATGCCACCCGCAGGAAGCGGTCCATCTCGTTGAGGGCGTTGGAGACCAGCATGGCCTGGAAGTTGTCGCCGCTCTTCATGCCGTGGCAGATGCCGGCGGCAATGGCGTAGACGTTTTTGAGCACAGCCGAGTATTCGATACCTCGCACGTCGGTCGACACGATGGTTTTCAGTTTGGCGCTGTTGAGCGTGTTGGCCAGGGCGTGGGCCCGTTCTACCTCGGTGCAGCCCACGGTGAGGTAGGAGAGGCGTTCGAGTGCCACCTCCTCGGCATGACAGGGACCGCCGATGACGGCCAACTGCGACTCGGGCACATGGTAGAACTCGTGCAGATACTCGGTGACCAGCATGTTCTCGTCGGGGACAATGCCCTTGATGGCCGTCACCACGAATTTGCCGCTGATGTCGGTCGTGAGCTTTTTGAGGTGCTCCTTCATGTAGGGCGAGGGGGTCACCAGTACCAGCGTGTCGGCCGCCTGGGCAATCTCGTTGATGTCGGAGCTGAAATGGATGCGTGACGTGTCGAAGGCAATATCCGACAGGTACACGGGGTTGTGGCCGGTCTGCTTGAAATCGGCTATGCGGTCGTCGCGCCGCATGTACCACAGGATATTGTCGGCGTTGTTCAGCACCAGTTTGGCCAGTGCGGTGGCCCAACTGCCGCCCCCCATAATCGCTATTTTACCGGGAATGGTCATTACAGGATAGCGGGTTTGGTGATTACTGTTTTGCGTTTTCTACCCAACCTTTCACTTCGTCGACCGTGGGGTTGGCCAGGTCGAGTTTGTATTTCTTGTTGATGCCGCAAATCTCCTGATGCATCTTGTTGGGGTTGGCCTCGGCCAGGTCGGCCACGGTCAGGTAACCGGCCTTTTGTATGGGAGCTACCCACGCTGCGGGTACACCCACGGCGGTATAGGCGGCCTCTTTGTCGCGTTTCTGTACCTTCTCGGGACGCATCTGCGGGAAGAAGAGCACCTCTTGTATGGTGGTCTGTCCGGTCATGAGCATGACGAGACGGTCCATACCGATACCCATACCCGACGTGGGAGGCATGCCGTATTCGAGGGCGCGGATAAAGTCGTTGTCGATGAACATGGCTTCGTCGTCGCCTTTCTCCGACAGGCGCAACTGCTCCTCGAAGCGTAACCGTTGGTCGATGGGGTCGTTCAGCTCGGAGTAGGCGTTGCACAGCTCCTTGCCGTTGACCATGAGCTCGAAACGCTCGGTCAGTTCGGGGTTGTTGCGGTGACGCTTGGTCAGCGGCGACATCTCGATGGGGTAGTCGGTGATAAAGGTCGGTTGTATGTAGTGGCCTTCGCATTTCTCGCCGAAGATTTCGTCGATGATTTTGCCTTTGCCCATCGTCTCGTCGATTTCCACACCAATCTTTTTGCACACCTCTCTCAACTGCTCCTCGTTCATGCCGCTGATGTCGATGCCGGTGTGCTCCTTGATGGAGTCGAGCATGGTGATGCGCTTGAACGGCGGCTTGAAACTGATGACGTTGTCGCCCACCTTGATTTCGTCGGTGCCGTTCACGTCGATGCAGATCTTCTCGAGCATCTTCTCGGTGAAGGCCATCATCCAGTTATAGTCCTTGTACGACACGTAAATCTCCATGCAGGTGAACTCGGGGTTGTGGGTGCGGTCCATACCCTCGTTGCGGAAGTTCTTGGAGAACTCGTATACCCCCTCGAAGCCGCCCACGATGAGGCGTTTGAGGTACAACTCGTCGGCAATACGCAGGTAGAGCGGAATGTCGAGGGCGTTGTGGTGGGTGATGAAGGGACGGGCGGCGGCGCCACCGGGAATTGATTGCAGAATAGGGGTCTCCACTTCGAGGTAGCCGCGGGCGTTGAAATACTCGCGCATCGAGTTGTAGATCTTGGTACGTTTGATGAAGATGTCTTTGACTCCCTCGTTAACCACCAGATCGACGTAGCGTTGGCGGTAACGCAGTTCGGGGTCTTCAAACGAGTCGTAGGCCACACCGTCCTTCATCTTGACGATGGGCAGCGGGCGCAGCGATTTGGAGAGAACCGTCAGCTCCTGGGCATGTACGGTGATTTCGCCCGTCTGGGTGCGGAACACGAAGCCGCGGATACCCACAAAGTCGCCGATGTCGAGCAACTTTTTGAATACCGTGTTATACAGCTCCTTGTCCTCGCCGGGGCAGAGGTCGTCGCGCGAGATATATACCTGAATGCGGCCCACCGAGTCCTTCAACTCGATAAACGAGGCCTTGCCCATGATGCGTCGGCTCATGATACGGCCGGCGATACATACCTGACGAGGCTCTGCGGCACCGTCGACAAAATTATCTTTAATTTCCTGAGAATAAGCATTTACCGGATATTCGGCTGCGGGATAGGGCTCGATACCCATTTTGCGCAACTCTTCAAGACTGTTGCGGCGAATGATCTCCTGTTCGCTCAGATCGAGAATATTCATAGACGTAAGTTTGTAAATTTTCGCAAAAATACAAAACTTTGGGTGAAAACGGCTACGTTTGGCGTAAATTATTGTTATCGAACGATAAATCAGTTCGTTGTGTCGGGCGGAGGTTCTTCGTCACCCCCTTGTTTGCCGGTCGGTTCGTCGGGGACGATGATGTCGCTTTTGCTCTTGAACCACTTGAAGATATTGATGCGCAGCCGGCTGCCGTGCGCCTCGAAGTAGTTGTTGAAGCACGAGTTGATTTCGCAGCCGTAGACCACCAGCAGCACGATGGCCGGCAATACCGGTATGCCGAAGGGGGTACCGAATGCCTGGCCGAAACTGGTTGCCACCAGTATCCAGCAGATATAGTCGATTACCTTGTTGATGCTGCGCCGCACGGCACGGCTCTTGCGAATGACCTCGCCCCGGTGCCGGGCCGCGTCGATGCCGAATTTCAGGTCGGCCAACACCAGGGCCAACGCGGCCAGCAGAAACCAGCGGATTGGAGATACAAAGTCGGCCGCCCAAGCCAGATAGGAGGCCAGCGTGCCGTTGATTACGTTACGTTCGTTCATGTCGAAATTTGCATTTAGTGGTTCTGCTGCAAATTTCGCCCGTCACCCCCGCCCGGTTGTGGCGTGGTGATAAAAAGAGTGTGTCACCCCGTTGCGAGGATACTCCCGCACTCGACATGCACCGTATCACCCCGAGCGATGCGGGGGCCAGGCAAGTGTCGCAGACGGTATTCCTTGCCCGGGTATTCTGGATTCCGCATCAAGTGCGGAATGACCAAAACCCCGCGTCGTGGCGGGGAATGACGAACTCCACTGTGTCGTAGCTCGGTATGACGGCGGGGGTGGTGTAAAAGAAAAATCCCGCGAGGCTCTTCGGGGGGAGGAGCGCTTGCGGGATTGGGTATAGGAGGTTGGTATGAGGCTTATTGGGCGCTGTTCTTTTTCAGCCATTCGAGGCGGCGCAGGTCGGGCAGGTGTTTCACCTTGAATTGCTCGAAGGTGGCGCGGAATCCCTCGCCGTCGGGGCTGGCACCCATCAGGCCAACCTGTACGGGGGTGTTGTCTTGCAGCCACGCGTTGCGCATGAGGGTATATTCCTGGTCATCGAACGAATAGAAAATCTCGACGGCATCGAGGCGGCGCACGGCCTTAATCCAGATATAGGGCACGGCCTTGTCGAGCTTGATGACGCTCCAATCGGAGGTGTGGTGCGTGACGACGGTGCTGAGGTTGAACTTCCCGTCGACAAATTCGATACCGGCCTTGATGTAGTTTTCGTGGTCGATGCGCAGCATGATGCCGGCCTGGTCGAACCGGGCCTTGTAGTCGCCCGAGACTTTGACCTTTACCTCGAACTCACCGCCATAGGTGGCGTAGTAGAAGGGGGCGTCGTCGACGGTGAAGCCGTAGTGTGAGATGCGCCAGTAGTCGGTCTTGGGGGTTACAAACATGGAGAGGGTGTTGTCTTTGATTTCCCATTGTTCGGGTTCGTTGAACCATTGCATTTTTTCTAACGATTGAGCCATGCCCGGCACAATGGCCAGCAGCAGGGCGAGGTTTAACAGAATTGTGCGTTTCATTTGTGTATAATCGATATGATAAATAACCATTCTTTTTTTACATTTGCAAATGTAGAGTGCTGAGGTTGAATATGCAATAATTATAAATAACCATTTTACACGTGGACATAGTCAATAAACTGAATCGGATATTCCTGTCGCAGGACCGTGAGAAGGGTCGATGCTATCTCGATGAGTTGGAGCGGTATAAGTCGGCAGCCCGCAGTTACAGTCTGGTGGAGGGGACGGTGTCGGTGCTGAGCGACATGCACACCAATGCGAGTTATATCTATTATGGCCGCTTTGCCCGGGTGCTGGGGTTGAAGCACCCCTCGGGCGAAGGGGCGATACCGTCGATTTGGGAGAAGCATATTCTGGATTTGATACCGCGTGAAGACCTCTATGGCAAGTATTTGGAGGAGCTGCGCTTCTATAATTTTGTCAAACGTCTGCCCAGGAAGCAGCGCTCCGATTATTGCTGGGTGAGCAAGTTGCGCATGCGGACGACTTCGGGCGATACGGTGTGGGTGTGCCACCGCCTGTTTTATGTGCCCGATCCCTTCAACAACACCCTGTGGCTGGCCCTGTGTCTGTATAGTCCGCTCTCTTTCGACTGGCCGGGTGGTGGTCGGGCTGTTGAGTTGGCCACGGGGCAGGTGGTCGAACTGGGCTCGCGCAGCAACGGCAAAATATTGACCGACAGGGAGATTCAGGTACTCCGTCTGATTGATAAGGGGCTGATGAGCAAACAGATAGCCGACACGCTTTCGATAAGCGTGAATACGGTGAGCCGTCATCGTCAGGAGATATTGGCCAAGTTGCAGGTGAAAAACTCCATCGAGGCTTGTCGGGTAGCTCAGGATTTGGGACTGATTTGAGACCCTCTGCCCGATTCTCTTGGCCTCTTTTCCCGTCTGTTTTTTGAATTTGTCCTCCCCCCCCCTCGGGAAACTGCGGTTATGCTTGTTTCTCTTTGGGCAGATAGGGCTCGATGTGCACGTTGATTTGCGTGCCTTTGCCGAAGGCCGCTTTGAGGTTGTTCTCCACGTGGGTGGCGATGTCGTGTGCCTCGACAATCGACGAGTGCGGGTCGACCTTGATGTGCATGTCGATGATAAAGGTGTTGCCGTTTTTACGGGTGCGCAGGTGATGGAAGGTGATGACCCCGGGCGTGGCCTGTATCTTCTGTTCGATACTGTGCTCAATCTCTTCGGGGAGCGACATTTCGAGCAGCTCCTGTATGCTGGGGCGGGCCAGCTTGTAGGCCACACCGATGATGAAGATACCCACGATGACCGAGGTGATGGGGTCGAGTATGCGCCAGCGTTCGCCCAGGAACATGGCTCCCGAGATACCGATGAGGGTACCTATCGACGAGAAGGCGTCCGAGCGGTGGTGCCAGCCGTTGGCAATGACGGCGGGGCTCTCGATTTTGCGTCCCACGATGATGGTGTACCAGTAGAGAATCTCCTTCACGACAATCGAGACGGCGGCCATGATGAGGGCCAGGTAGGTAGGGCGTTCGATCACCCGACCGTTGAGCACCTCGTAGATTTTCACACTGCCCGAGTAGAAGATGCCGATGGCCACGATAAAGAGGGCAAAGCTGATGAGCATGGTGGCAAAGGTCTCGAACTTGCCGTGGCCGTAGGGGTGGTCGCTGTCTTCGTGCTTGGACGATATCTTGATGAAAATGATGACGATAAAGTCGGTAATGAAGTCCGACAGCGAGTGAATGCCGTCGGCAATTATGGCGCTGCTTCGGCCCACGACGCCGGCTATGATCTTGGCCGTCGAGAGCAGCAGGTTGGTGAAGAATCCCACCCAGGTAACCCGGGCCGCCTTTTTCTCCCGGGCCATGTCGGTGATTTGTTCCGTCTCGTTCATTGCAGTATGATAAAAACAGTGCAAATATAGAGCCTTTTGTGTTAGGTTATATCGCTTTATGGTTTCATAAGCACTAATTTATACCTGTTCTACATAGCCATTTGTCGGGCGATTGCAAGAAAAAGTGCCGGCAACGTTTCATCGTTTGTCATATTTTGCTTATCTTTGGGTAAGATAGAGGAGGCGGCAAGGTTAACCTTGGCCTGGTCAAAACTGGAAACTCTGTCTGTCCCGGTTGTCCCGGCCTTTGCCTCACCTGTCTTGGATACATCGAAGAGGAGCGAACATGCACATCGAATCGTTACATATACGCCGACAGTTGATTGAGCCCCATCGGGGGGCGTTGCTCGTGGCCGAGCCTTTCCTCGACGAGGGGTGCTTCCGCCGGGCGGTCATCTGCCTGGCCGAATATTCCGAGAAGGGGGCGGTGGGTTTTGTCCTCAACAGCCCCACACACTATCATCTGAATGAATTGCTCGAAGGGGTGGGTCCCATTCCTTCGATACCGGTATATTGCGGCGGCCCGGTGGGTACCGACCACCTGTTTTTCCTGCACGACATCGCTTCGCTGCCCGGGGCGGTCGAGGTGGCGTCGGGTCTTTTTGCCAACGGCGATTTCGACATGCTGCTCGATTTCATGCGCAGCGACGAGGGGGTGTGCCGCCATGTGAAATTCCTGATCGGGTATAGCGGCTGGTCGCCCGGGCAGCTCGACGGGGAGCTGCGGCAAGAGTCGTGGGCCGTCACCACCATGCAGTCGCCGGCCAGTTGTCTGGCCGCTACCGACGACAGCTTCTGGCGCGAGACGGTGCGCAGCATGGGCGAGGGGTATCGGTTGTGGCTCAACTCGCCCCAGGAGCCGTCGCTCAATTAGCCTTTTTCGTCGGGGTTTATTTTTTGAAACACGAGTGCATCGTCGTAGCCCTGCGGCAGCTGTACCCAGTCGGTCAGATGCCCGCACTCGCGGAATCCGCAGGCAAGGAAGAGGGCCATGCTGGCCGTGTTGCACGTTGCGATGTGTACATAGAGCTGGTGCAGGTGCAGGAACTGGAAGGCATACTCCATGAAGGTTTCGAGGGTGTCGCGTCCGAACCCCTGGCGGGTGTGGCTCGGGTCGATGAGCAGCCCGACGGCAGCCCGTCGGTTCACGGCGTCATAGTCGAAACAGTCGAAAATCCCGATGCTCTTTTTCGTCTCACGTTCCACAATCATCAGGCGCAGTTGTCCGTCACGGGCAATGTCGGCACTGTAATTTTCGATGTAGCGTTTCATCAGATAACGGGAGAAGGGGGCTATGGTGCAGCCGTATATCCACAACGACGAGTCGTTTTCCCAGCGGTAGAGGTCGTCGAGGTCTTCGGGTTCGATGGCCCGTAAAGCGATTTTTTTACCCGTGAGGTAGGTCATGAGCGTGTATAGATTTGTTGGGGTGAGATAATCACCTGAGCGTCGGGATTGTAGATGAGAAACCGGTTGCGCTCGTGGCATTGCTGTTGCAGGGTGGCGATGATGTCGCGGTAGGAGAGCCACCCCGAGTCGAGCACGATGTAGCGCAGGGGTGAGTGCTTGTCGGGAGTGGGTAGTTCTTGAATCGATTGGAGAGCCGTGATGCGGGGTCGACCGGGAATGAGTTCGGTCACCCGGTCAATCTGGTTGGTTAGGGCATACCATTCGCCCCGTTCCCGCTTCTCTACGCCCTTCTTCCGTTTGAACGGATAGAGCAAGATGCGGTGGGCGGCTGCCAGCATGGCCCGGAAGAAGATGGAGAACTTCACCGCCAGGTAGTAGCCCTTGCTGTAATGGGGATAGTGTTTCTTGAAGAAGATGAGCATCGCCTCGTAGAATATCCGCACGTAGCGCAGGCTCCCCTTTTTGGTGCTCTCGCCCTTGTAGTGAATGATAGGGGTGGGCAGGTAGTAGTTGTGGTATCCGGCCAACACCAGCCGGTAGGAGAGGTCGATGTCCTCGCCATACATGAAGAAAGCCTCGTCGAGCAGTCCGCTCTTGTCGAGCGTTTCGTGCCGCATGCACATGAAGGCCCCCGACAGAATGTCGACGCGGTGGCACTCGTCGGGTGAGAGGTATTTCAGGTGGTAGCGCCCGAAGAGGGGCGAACGGGGAAAGAGTGAAGCCAGCCCGAATATCTTGCAGAACGACACCCAGGGCGAGGGGAACCCCCGCTTCGACTCGGGCAGAAAACGGCCGTTGCCGTCGAGCATCTTCACCCCCACGCCACCCGCGTCGGGGTGTGTGTCCAGGAAGAGGCACACCTCGTGCAACGTATCCTCGGCAATGACCGTGTCGGGGTTGAGTAGCAAGACGTATTGTCCCGTAGCCAGCTCCATCGCCTGGTTGTTGGCGCGGGCAAACCCCACATTCTCGGTGTTGGCGATAAACCGCACCTCGGGGAACCGGGGCGAGAGGTAGTCGAGCGAGTCGTCTTGCGAACAGTTGTCGACCACGAAAATCTCGGCCTCCATGGGGTAGAGCGTCAGCGCAGCCCGCACCGACCGGAGCGCCTGCTCCAGAAAGTGTTTCACCCGGTAGTTGACAATGATGATGCTGATTTTTACCACGAGAATGACGTGCTTTTTATTATATATGTATAACGCGAATAGTCTGAAAATAGTATGAATCCTATCCCTTGAAACTTTCGCTGAACAGCGTGCGGTTGAGAATCGAGCGCCCCAGCGTGATTTCGTCGGTATATTCCAGTTCGCCGCCCACCGATACCCCCCGGGCGATGATGGTAATCTTCACGTCGAAGGGGGCCAGTTTGCGGAAGATGTAGAAGTTGGTCGTGTCGCCCTCCATCGTCGGACTCAGTGCCAGAATCACCTCCTGGATACCGCCCGCCGCTACCCGGTCGACCAGGCTCTCGATTTCGAGGTCGGCCGGCCCGATGCCGTCCATGGGCGAGATGACCCCGCCCAACACGTGGTAGAGCCCGTGAAACTGCCGGGTATTCTCGACCACCATCACCTCCTTCACGTTCTCGACTACGCATATCGTCGAGGCGTCGCGCGACGGGTCGCTGCAAATGGAGCAGGTGTCGGTGTCGGATATGTTGTGGCACACGTGGCAGTGCTTGATCTCCTTGCACAGCTTGATGATGGTGTTCCCGAATTTCTCGGCCTCGCCCTCCTCCTGACGCAACAGGTAGAGAACCAGTCGCAGCGCCGTCTTGCGGCCGATGCCCGGCAGCTTGGCAAATTCGCTCACCGCATTTTCAAGCAGAATCGAAGAATATTGTTGATCCATAGAATAGTATCCCTTTCGTGGCTCCCGGGGCGATGCGGTGCTTTCCCTCCCGTTTCCCGGCAGAGCCGTGGTGCAAAGATAGTGAAAGGTGAGGGGAGAGGCAAACGGGAAAACTTGTTTTTCAAGTTTGGCTATGTTGTTTCTCTACTGGACCCCGCGTCGCAGCGCAGGGTGACGTGCAGGTCATTCCGCACCTCGATGCGATATCCAGGAAATACCGTCCCAGTCATTCCGCACTTGATGCGGAATCCAGAAAATGCATGGGCAGGAGAGCTCGCAAAATACATTCCCTTTTATGTCCCTCTACTGGACCCCGCGTCGCAGCGCGGGGTGACGTGTGGTCATACCGCACCCCGATGCGGTATCTGGTTCGAATCGTTTTGGCCTCGGAGTCTCTGTCGGGAAAGTGGGGTGGGAGAGTGGGAAATCCGAGAAAAAACTGTATATTTGTCCTCCCTGAAAATCTGAAAACAAGAGACCGATATGGAGATTAAAAACGCCAAGTTTGTCGTGAGCAGCAGTCGGGTGCAGGATTGCCCTTCGCACCCGTTGCCCGAGTATGCCTTTATCGGACGCTCCAACGTGGGTAAGTCGTCGCTTATCAACATGCTCACCCGTCGGAAGGGGCTGGCCATGACCTCGGCCACTCCGGGTAAGACGATGCTCATCAACCACTTTCTCATCGACGACAGCTGGTATCTGGTCGACCTGCCCGGTTACGGCTATGCCCGCCGGGGCAAGGAGAGCCGCGAGGCGTTGCGCAAGATGATTGAGGGGTATGCCCTTCGTCGTCACGAGCTTACCTGCCTCTTCGTACTGCTCGACTGTCGTCACAAGCCGCAGCAAATCGACCTCGACTTTATGGAGTGGCTCGGCGAGAACGGCGTGCCCTTTGCCATCGTCTTTACCAAGACCGACAAGGTGGGCCCCGTGGCGTTGCGCACGGCCATCGAGCACTACAAGAGTGTGTTGCACGAGACCTGGGAGGAGTTGCCCCCCATCTTCACCACCTCGTCGGAGCGGGGTACCGGTCGGGACGAATTGCTCGACTACATCGACCAGGTGAACCGGAGCTTGCGGGAGCAGCCCCGGGAGTCGTGAATCGGGGGCGTCGGCTCTTTTTCGGCAAGAGTTCTTTTGTTTCTCCCGATTTGATTCGTATCTTTGTATACCCAAGCAGAGATGCATCATCGAGGCGGGATTGCCGGGCAACCGGCGATGCCGCGTTTAATAGAAAAGATTATGTGTGAGAAAGATAAATTTATGCAGGCGGCCATCGACCTGTCGCTCGACAACATCGACCATGGTGGCGGTCCCTTCGGCGCCGTGATTGTGAAGGAGGGTAAGATCATTGCCCGGGGAGCCAACCGGGTGACGGCCTCGAACGACCCGACGGCTCATGCCGAGGTCAACGCCATTCGCGAAGCGGCCCGTGTGCTGGGCACCTTCGACCTGAGCGGCTGCGAAATATACACCTCGTGCGAACCCTGTCCCATGTGTCTGGGGGCCATCTACTGGGCTCACCTCGACCGGGTCTACTACGGCAACACCAAGGCCGATGCCAAAGCCATCGGCTTTGACGATTCGTTCATCTACGACGAGTTGGCCCTGCCGTTGGAGAAGCGCCACCTTACCATACTCCCCCTCATGCGCGACCGGGCCATCAAGGCCTTTGAGAAGTGGGCGGACAAAAGCGATAAAATAGAGTACTGAAAAAGAATGTGAAACCTGTCGGGGGTGCATGGCACCTCCTTTTTTAATAATACAGCTATGGCAAATTGGTTTGAATGTAAAGTCAAGTATGATAAGATGCTGGAAAACGGCATGCAGAAAAAAGTAACGGAACCCTATCTCGTCGACGCCTTGTCGTTTACCGAGGCCGAGGCCCGCATCATTGAAGAGGTGTCGCCCTTCATCTCGGGCGAGTTCTCGGTGTCGGCCGTGAAACGGGCCAATTTCAGCGAGCTCTTCTTTGACGAGACGGGCGACCGCTGGTACAAGTGCAAAATCAATTTCATCACCCTCGACGAGAAGAGCGGCATGGAGAAACGCACTCCCTCGTATATGCTCGTGCAGGCGGCTGACTTCGAGACGGCTCTCAAAAGTCTGAACGCCGGCATGAAGGGTACGATGGCCGACTGGACCATTGTGTCGATTACCGAGACGCCGCTCATGGACGTCTATCCGTTTAACGCCGAAGGAAAACCCCAGGAGGAGGATCGTCCGAAAGAATGAACGAGATAGCCCAACATATAGCCACCATACGACAGGAGCTGCCGAGCGGTACCCGCTTGGTGGCTGTGTCGAAATTCCACCCCGCCGAGGCCTTGATGGAGGCCTACGAGTCGGGGCAACGCATCTTTGGCGAGAGCCGGGTGCAGGAGCTCATGACCAAGTACGAAGCCCTGCCCAAAGACATCGAGTGGCACTTCATCGGTCACCTGCAAACCAACAAGGTGAAATACATCGTCCCCTTTATCGCCTTGATTCATAGTGTCGACAGCGAGAAACTGCTCGCCGTGATCGACAGCGAGGCGGCCAAGTGCGGCCGGGTGGTCGATTGTCTGCTCGAGATTCACGTGGCCAGCGAGGAGAGCAAGTATGGCCTTACCCCCGATTCGTGCCGCGAGTGGCTGAGTGGGAACCCCCTCGACCGGTATCCCCACGTGCGGGTGTGCGGTCTGATGGGTATGGCCTCGCTCACCGACGACGAGAGCCGCATCGATCGGGAGTTTGGCGAGTTGAAAAGTCTGTTTGATGAATTGAAGGCCTCGGGGCACGTCGACGCCCGAGCCTTTGTCGAGTTGTCGATGGGCATGTCGCACGACTACCGGCTGGCGTTGCGCCACGGTACTACGCTGGTGCGCATAGGTACCTCGATATTCGGTGAGCGTAACTACTGATGCGACCGCGGCACCGCTACCGGTGCCGGCCGTGTCGATGGCTATTTTTATGTTTAAGAACATATATTTATCGTGCCGACCGATAAATAATAAGCATTACCTTTGCCTTAATTTTAGTTTATCAGAAAACAGAAGGCCTGAGTAAATAAATAATAGCCCATGAAATAGACACATCACATACATCAATCGACTCGGATAGAAATATTTACATTCAAAATACATTAATTTAAATCTTATAAAATGACTACAAATCAGAAAAACAATGGGAAAATTATTGCGATTATCGCAATGATGTTTCTGTTTGCAATGATTGCTTTCGTAACCAATCTGGCGGCACCGTTTGGACTTATCTGGGGTAACCAGTACTCGTGGGCCGGCATGATGGGTAACATGATGAACTTCCTGGCCTATCTGTTTATGGGTGTTCCCGCAGGTACGATGCTGGTGAAAATCGGTTACAAGAAAACCGCCCTTACGGCCATGGCCGTAGGTTTCGTGGGCCTCTTTATCCAGTATCTGTCGAGTATCATCGGTGCCGATACGGCGCTCTTCTCGGTAGGTGGACAAGAGGTGTATCTGAACCTGATTATCTATCTGTTGGGTGCCTTCATCTGCGGTTTCTGCGTGTGCATGCTCAACACGGTGGTAAACCCCATGCTGAACCTGCTCGGTGGCGGTGGCAACAAGGGTAACCAGTTGATCCAAACCGGTGGTACCCTCAACTCGTTGGCTGCTACGCTCACCCCGCTCTTCGTGGGTGTGCTCATCGGTTCGGTAACCGACAAGACTGCCATGAGCGACGTCACTCCGTTGCTGTTCATCGCCATGGCTGTGTTTGCCGTGTCGTTCATCATCATCTCGGCCATCGCCATTCCCGAGCCCCACTTGGCCAAGAAGGGCGAACCCCAGGAGAAATTCGAGCACAGTCCGTTGGCCTTCCGTCACACGTTGCTGGGTGTGATTGCCATCTTCCTTTATGTAGGTATCGAGGTAGGTATCCCCGCCCAGTTGAACTTCTTCATGGCCGACACTAGTGCGAGAGGTGCCGGTATCCTGATCAATGGAGCTGCCATCGGTGGTGCCATCGTGGCCATCTACTGGTTGTTGATGCTGGTAGGTCGTTTCCTGAGTAGCTTGATCAGTGGTAAGATTTCGACCCGCACCCAGTTAATTGCCGTTTCGTCGGTAGCTATTGTGCTCACATTGATTGCTATCTTCACCCCGAAGACGGTGGGCTTCAACGTGCCTTCGTTTGTCTATGACCCGGTACAAAAGACCTCCGAGATTCTGGAAAATGCCGGTATCCCCGTGGCCGAGGCCGAGGCTTTTGTCAATAATCCCACCGAAGAGTTCCTGACGCAAAATGCCGCCGTGCTCGCCGAGGCCAAGATGACCCCCGAGTCGGTGATGAAATCGCTCGAAACCCCCAAGGTTCCCCTGAGCGCCCTCTTCCTCGTGCTCTGCGGTTTGTGCACCTCGGTGATGTGGGGGGGTATCTTCAACCTCGCCGTCGAAGGCCTGGGCAAATACACCGCCAAGGCATCGGGTATCTTCATGATGATGGTAGTCGGTGGTGGTGTGATGCCGTTTATCCAGAACATGTTGTCGGGTAGTTTCGGTTATCTGGCCAGCTACTGGTTGGTTATCGCCATGTTGGCCTACCTGCTCTACTACGGTCTGATCGGTTGCAAGAATGTCAATACCGATATTCCTACCGAATAATCATTCCTTATAATAAATAATAGGAGAAAAAGAGAGGGAAGCCCCGGCTTCCCTCTCTTTTTCTTTGTGAACTTTTGGTCGTTTTTGTAGGTATATACTCGTGAATTGTATTATTTTTGTAAAAAAAATTCCATGAACGATACGAACTTGTTGAACAGAGCGGCCGACAATATCAGAATATTGACGGCGGCCATGGTTGAGAAGGCCAAATCGGGTCACCCGGGTGGTGCTATGGGTGGTGCCGATTTTACCAATGTGTTGTATTCCGAGTTTTTGGTATATGATCCCGAAGATCCAAAGTGGATTAATCGGGACCGCTTCTTCCTTGACCCGGGACACATGTCGCCCATGCTGTACAGCGTGTTGGCCATGTCGGGCTTCTACACGATGGACGACCTCAAATCGTTCCGTCAGTGGGGTAGCATTACCCCCGGTCACCCCGAGGTCGATGTGATGCACGGCATCGAAAACACGTCGGGTCCTCTGGGACAGGGACACACGATGGCCGTAGGCGCGGCGATAGCCGAGCGTTTCATGGCAGCCCGTTTCGGCGAGTGGTGCAGTCACAAGATTTATGCGTTCATCTCCGACGGCGGTATTCAGGAAGAGATATCGCAGGGGGCCGGTCGGGTGGCCGGATTCCTGGGGTTGCACAACCTTATCATGTTCTACGACAGCAACGATGTGCAACTCTCGACCGATACCGATGCCGTGACCGACGAGAATACAGCCGAGAAATATCGGGCCTGGAATTGGAATGTCATTGAAATTGACGGGTGCGATCCCGTAGCCATACGCGATGCGTTGGCTCTGGCCAACCGCGAGACCGAGCGACCCACGCTCATTATCGGCAAGACCATCATGGGACGTGGTTGTGTGACGGCCACGGGCGAGAACTTTGAAGGAAAATGTTCGACTCACGGACAGCCGTTGAGCAAGTCGGGGGCCTCCTACGAAAAGACCATCGAGCATCTGGGCGGCAGTGTCGAGAATCCCTTTGTCATCTTCCCCGAGGTGGTCGGTCTCTATGCCCGTCGGGCCGAAGAACTGAAAAAAATCGTAGCCGAGCGCAAGGCGGTGCAGGCTGCCTGGGAAAAAGCGAATCCCGAGTTGGCTGCCGAGCTGCACGATTTCTATGCAGGCAAATTACCCGAGCTCGATTTCGCCTCGATAGCTTATAAACCCAATGTTGCCACCCGTACAGCTTCGGCCAACGTGCTCTCCTACCTGGGCGAGCGGGTGAAAAACATGGTGGTATCGTCGGCCGACCTGGCTAACTCGGACAAGACCGAAGCCTTCCTGAAAAAGACCGGGGCTTTCTCCAAGGGCAATTTCAAGGGGGCCTTCCTGCACGCCGGGGTAGCCGAGTTGACGATGGCTTCGATTATGAACGGTATCTTGTTGCATGGTGGCATGCAGGCTGCATGCGGCACCTTCTTTGTCTTTTCGGACTACATGAAGCCGGCCGTGCGTATGGCAGCCCTCATGGAATTACCTGTAAAATATGTGTGGACGCACGATGCCTTCCGTGTGGGTGAGGACGGTCCCACCCACGAACCGGTAGAGCAGGAAGCTCAGATGCGCCTCATGGAGCAGTTGAAAAACCACAGCGGCAAGCACAGCGTGCTGGTATTGCGCCCGGCCGACAGTGCCGAGACGCTGGTAGCCTGGAAGCTGGCCATGGAAAACAGCGATACCCCTACGGCTCTGATTCTTTCGCGTCAGGACGTTCCCGACCTCCCTTCGGCCACGGGCAACCGTTATGCCGATGCCTTGCAGTTGGCAAAAGGAGCCTATGTGCTGATGCGCGATGAGAATCCCGATGTGGTATTGGTTGCTAATGGTTCGGAAGTGTCGACACTGGTAGGTGCCAGCGAAATTCTGCACGGTCAGGGAGTACGGGTCCAGATTGTCTCAGTACCTTCCATCGGTCTCTTCCTCGATCAGCCGCAATCGTATCGCGAGTCGGTTATCCCCTCGGGTCTGCCGGTATTCGGGTTGACCGCCGGCCTGCCCTCGACCCTGTTGCAGGTGGTAGGCTGCAAAGGCAAGGTTTATGGTTTGGATCATTTCGGCTACTCGGCTCCTTATAAGGTACTTGACGAAAAACTGGGATTCACCCCCGAGCATATTGCCGGCGAGATAGCCGCATTTATCGGGAAATAAATATCAAGATATTTGCAAGTTTGAAACGAAACTGTCACTCTTTTTTGCAGAGTGGCGGTTTCGTTTTTATTTTTAAATAAAATTTGTTGGTCAAGTAAAAAAAATCGACTACTTTTACTTCAAAATTCAATTGGGTCTATATGAGGCAGTTTCTCCCTTGAATTTGAAAAGGAGAGATTGTCGGATATTAAATTTAATTAAAAGCAAAGAAGTATGAAAAGGACTGTATTTGCGGTAATGCTTGTGTCGATGGGCATGGCTATGCCTGCGACATTGGTTGCGGCTCCCGAGGAGGAGGCCAAGACAGAATCTTCCCAGCAGATTGTCTTGAATAGCTTTAAAGATAATTGGGCTATTTCACTGGAAGGTGGAGCTGATTTCGGCTTAGGACGTTTTGACAGCCATGCCAGTTTTGGGCAACGTATTGCTCCCGTTTTTGGTCTCAATGCCGAGAAATGGTTCTCTCCGGTTATCGGATTGCGCCTGGGTGCCGATTATTACGGTGTGAAAGGTGCGACCTTGTGGGGAAACGGCATCGAAACCGGACGTTTTGACAACGGCTATTTCAAACAGTCGTATGCCTTGATAACCCCCGCACTCGATGTGATGGGCGATTTGGCCAGCCTCTTCTGTGGCTATCGCGAACGTGTTTATTCGCCTGTCCTGTATATAGGCATGGGTATTCCCATAGGTGTGTCGGACGGTGCGGCCAAGGGTGTCAACATGGACATGCGGGGAGGTTTGCTCAACCGCTTCCGGCTGAATGATGCCTGGGCCATCAATCTCGATTTGCGTTTCGATGTGTGGGAAGCCTCGATTGCCGGTGAAGGAAATCATGGCAAGACCTTTGCAGCGTTGGTAGGCGTCACTTATAAATTCAAGAATCGCGGCTGGGACGCTCCCGTAGTACCGGTAGTTGCCCCTGTTGTGGGTAAGTATAGCGATGCCGAGGGCGATGCTTTGGTCGCTCAGTTGCGTGATGCCAACCGCAAGATTGCCAATCTCGAACAGCAGTTGGCCGAGTGTCAGAATCGTCCGGTCGAGAAGGTGACCGAGGAGGCTGCTCCCGTCGTTACCGTCTACTACAACATCAACAGCTCGGCCTTGCAGCCCAAGGACAAGGTGGTGCTGAAAGCCGTGGCAAAAGCCATCAAGGCCAACGAGGGCAAGAAATACATTATCACCGGTTATGCCGATAGCGAAACGGGTTCGGCTGCATTCAACGCCAAGTTGCGTAAGGCACGTGCCGAGCAGGTATACGACGCTCTGGTTTCTTACGGTGTAAGTCCCGACCAGTTGGAGCAAAAGACCAGCGAGGCCAAGCTCGATCGCTTTGGTTCTTATGTACTCGATAGAGCTGCAACCATTACGCCGGCCGAGTAACGCTCGAAGGGTGTGGAAGATAAATGGCGCCGTTGCCCCTCAGGAGCAACGGCGTCTCTTTTTAGTAACTTTCTGGCGGGGAAGAAATCGGACGACACTCTTGAAAGAATGTTAAAATAGGAGGGGATACCCTTAATCGGAGGATAAATTGTAAAGTCGGCTTGCCAAAAATTGATGTTTTTATTATCTTTGCCACCTGTTTAAGAGTGCAGACGTGGAATCGTTTTACAGAACACACAAGTATCTCGTTGAGCATGTTGAGTCGCCCGTCAAGCGCGACTTGATGTACCAGATCAACAAAAACAGCCGTCTGGTAGGCATTAAGGGCAGCCGGGGAGTAGGCAAGACCACCTTCCTGTTGCAGTATGCCAAGGAGAATTACGGCTTGGATCGGTCGTGCCTGTACATCAATCTCAACAACCTCTACTTTACCGAGCATACGTTGCGGGAGTTTGCCGGACGTTTCTACGACCAGGGCGGCCGGGTGCTGCTCATTGACCAGGTGTTCAAATATCCCGGGTGGTCCGAGGAGTTGAAATACTGTTACGACCACTACCCCGAGCTGAAAATCATTTTCTCCGGCTCATCGGTCATGCGGTTGAAAGAGGAGAATCCCGTGCTGGCCGGTCTGGTCGACTCGTACAACCTGCGGGGTTTCTCGTTCAGGGAGTATCTGAACCTGATGGCCTCGACCCAGTTTCCCTCATACACCCTCGACGACATCATCGCCCACCACAAGTCGATAGCCCAGGAGATATGCAGCCGCGTCAATCCGCTCGACTATTTCCCCGGCTATCTGCACCACGGCTACTACCCCTTCTTCCTCGACAAAGCCAACTTTTCGGAGAATCTGGTCAAGAACATCAACATGATTATGGAGGTCGATATCCTGCTCATCAAGCAGATTGAGCTCTCCTATCTGCCCAAGGTGCGGCGGTTGATGTATCTGTTGTCGGTACAGTCGCCGGCTCCCACCAATGTGAGCCAGTTGAGCAAGGACATACAGATTTCGAGGGCGACGGTCATGAACTACATCAAGAGTTTGAAAGACGCCCGCCTCATCAACATGCTCTATCGCGAGGGTGAGGAGTTTCCCAAGAAACCGGCGATGGTCTACATGCACAATACCAACATCATCTACTCCAACCGTTCGGTGCAGGTCGATGCGCAGGCCGTTCGCGAAACCTTCTTCTACAACACGCTGCACAAGGACCACCGGTTGAACATGGGCAGCAAAAACGCCCAGTTCCTAGTCAATCGCGAGAAACTCTTCCGGGTGCAGGGCAGTGTGCCCCGCAGCCGCATCAACCCCAACTTCTACTATGCCGTCGACGACTTGAAGGTGGGGAGCGACAACCTCATACCCCTGTGGCTCTTTGGCTTTGTCTATTGATATGGAAAACGAAAAAACAATATTATTTACTTAATAACAGAAAAGATGAGTAAACAAAAAAAATTCTTAACCTGTGATGGTAACCAAGCCGCTGCACATATCTCGTATATGTTTTCCGAGGTGGCTGCCATCTATCCTATCACTCCCTCTTCGACGATGGCCGAGTATGTAGACGAATGGGCTGCTGCCGGACGTAAAAACATCTTTGGCGAGACCGTTCTCGTGCAGGAGATGCAATCCGAGGGTGGTGCTGCCGGAGCCGTTCATGGTTCTTTGCAGGCTGGTGCCTTGACGACTACTTACACCGCATCGCAAGGCCTTTTGCTGATGATTCCCAACATGTACAAGATTGCCGGTGAGTTGCTGCCCTGTGTGTTCCATGTATCGGCTCGTACATTGGCTTCTCACTCACTCTCTATTTTCGGTGACCACCAAGATGTGATGTCGACCCGTCAGACCGGTTTCGCCATGTTGTGCGAAGGTTCGGTACAAGAGGTAATGGATTTGGCCGGTGTTGCCCACCTGTCGACCATTCGTTCGCGTGTGCCCTTCGTCAACTTCTTCGACGGATTCCGTACTTCGCACGAGATTCAGAAAATCGAGGCTCTCGATAACGAAGATCTGGCTCCGCTCATCGACCAGGAGGCCTTGGCCGAGTTCCGTGCCCGCGCTTTGAACCCCGAGAAACCGGTTATGCGCGGTATGGCCGAGAACCCCGATACCTTCTTCCAACACCGCGAAGCCTCCAACAAGTTCTACGAGGCCGTGCCCGCTATCGTGGAAGACTATATGCAGAAGATCAACGAAATCACAGGTCGTGACTATCACCTGTTCAACTACTACGGTGCCGAAGATGCCGATCGCGTAATCATCGCCATGGGTTCGGTAACCGAGGCTGCCCGCGAAGCCATCGACTACCTCATGGCCAAAGGCGAGAAGGTAGGTTTGGTAGCCGTTCACCTGTATCGTCCTTTCTCGGCCGAGCACTTCCTGTCCGTGATGCCCAAGACGGTAAAACGCGTGGCTGTTCTCGACCGTACCAAAGAGCCCGGCTCGAACGGCGAACCGCTCTACCTCGATGTCAAGGACGTATTCTACGGCAAGGCCGATGCCCCGCTTATCGTAGGCGGTCGTTACGGTTTGGCCTCGAAAGATACCACTCCCACGCAAATCCTCTCGGTATACGAGAACCTCGCTTTGCCCGAGCCTAAAAATCACTTCACCATCGGTATCGTCGACGACGTTACCTTCACCTCGCTGCCCCCGAAAGAGGAGCTTGCCCTTGGTGGCGAAGGTATGTTCGAAGCCAAATTCTATGGCTTGGGTGCCGACGGTACGGTAGGAGCCAACAAGAACTCGGTAAAAATCATCGGCGACAACACCGACAAATATTGCCAGGCTTATTTCTCGTACGACTCGAAGAAATCGGGTGGTTTCACCTGCTCGCACCTGCGTTTCGGCGATACCCCCATTCGTTCGACCTATCTGGTAAATACGCCTAACTTCGTTGCCTGTCACGTTCAGGCCTACTTGCACATGTACGACGTATTGCGCGGTATCCGTCCTAACGGTACCTTCCTGCTCAATACCATCTGGACGGCCGACGAGCTGGTAAAACACTTGCCCAACAACGTAAAACGCACGTTGGCTCAGAAGAACATCTCGTTCTATACCATCAACGCTACCAAGATTGCTCAGGAAATCGGGTTGGGCAACCGCACCAACACCATTCTGCAATCGGCCTTCTTCCGCATCACAGAGGTTATCCCCGTCGACCTGGCCATCGAGCAGATGAAGAAATTCATCGTGAAGTCGTATGGCAAGAAGGGCGAAGATGTGGTAAACAAGAACTATGCTGCCGTTGACCGTGGCGGTGAATACGAAAAAGTGGCCGTAGATCCCGCATGGGCCAACCTCCCCGACGACGAAGTCGTAGAGAGCAAAGCTCCCGAATTTGTCGAGAAGGTAGTGAAAGTCATCAACGCACAGGCCGGCGACGACCTGCCCGTATCGGCCTTCTCGGGTATCGAGGACGGTACCTGGCCTGCCGGAACCGCCAAATATGAGAAACGCGGTGTGTCGACCTTCGTACCGGTATGGAACAATCAGAACTGTATCCAATGTAACAAGTGTGCCTACGTTTGTCCTCACGCTTCGATTCGTCCGTTCGTTCTCGATGCAGACGAGCTCGCCGCTTCTCCTTTCAAAGAGGGCGAGACGCTCGAGATGAAGGTGCCCGCCACGATGAAGGGTATGCACTTCCGCATGCAGGTCGACGTGCTTGACTGTCTGGGTTGCGGCAACTGCGTCGATGTATGTCCGGGCAACAAGAACGGCAAGGCCCTTTCGATGGTCGACCTCGAAAGTCAGTTGAGCGAAGCTCCCCGCTGGGACTATTGCGCCGACCACGTGAAGAGCAAACAACACCTGGTAGACATCAAGTCGAATGTGAAGAACTCGCAGTTTGCCACTCCGCTGTTTGAATTCTCGGGAGCCTGCTCGGGTTGCGGTGAGACACCGTATGTGAAACTGATTTCGCAACTCTTCGGCGACCGCGAAATGGTATCCAACGCCACGGGTTGTTCGTCGATCTACTCGGGTTCGATTCCTTCGACTCCTTATACCACCAACGAGAAAGGCAAAGGTGTGGCTTGGGCCAACTCGCTGTTCGAGGATTTCTGCGAATTTGGTCTGGGTATGACGCTCGCCGTAGAGAAGATGCGCGACCGTCTGGAAAAACTCATGAAACAGGCTATCGAAAGTGACGGCTGCCCGGCCGAAACGAAGGAGCTCTTTGCCGACTGGATTGCCAATCGGGAAGACACCGATCGCACCGTCGAGCTCGAAGCCAAGATTACACCTATCGTAAAAGCCAATGCCGACAAGTGCGACATCTGCAAGGAGATTGCTTCGCTCAGCCAGTACCTCATCAAGAAATCGCAATGGATTATCGGTGGTGACGGTGCTTCGTACGATATCGGTTTCGGCGGTCTCGACCACGTATTGGCATCGGGCAAGAATGTCAACGTACTGGTACTCGATACCGAGGTTTACTCCAACACCGGTGGTCAGGCCTCGAAGGCAACCCCGATGGGAGCCATCGCCAAGTTTGCCGCTTCGGGTAAACGCGTCCGCAAGAAAGACCTGGGGCTTATCGCTTCGACCTACGGCTATGTATATTGTGCACAAGTAGCCATGGGTGCCGACCAGGCTCAGACCTTGAAGGCTATCCGTGAAGCCGAGGCTTACAACGGACCTTCGATCATCATCGCCTATGCACCCTGTATCAACCACGGCTTGAAAGCCGGTATGGGTAAGGCTCAGGCCGAAGAGGCTGCTGCCGTAGCTTGCGGTTACTGGCACCTGTGGCGTTACAACCCCGAGTTGGAAGCCGAGGGCAAGAACCCCTTCACGCTCGACAGCAAAGAGCCCGACTGGTCGAAGTTCCAAGACTTCCTCAAAGGTGAGGTTCGTTTTGCTTCGGTGATGAAACAATATCCTAATGAAGCAGCCGAACTGTTCAAAGCAGCCGAAGACAATGCCAAATGGCGTTACAACAATTACCGTCGTCTGGCCAAACAGCAATGGGGTGTAGAACAGGAAGATTAAGAAGCGCTCATTTGACCGTTTAATAGATAGAAGCCCGGGGCATTTGTCCCGGGCTTCTTTTATATGTATGTACTGCTGATGATGGTATCATATTGAAAAATGGAACATTATACAAATTTAAGAATGAAATATTTTTTTTATTTTATATTAAAATTTTAGTATAATATTTGTATATTCGCGGCGGATCTTATTTTAATATTATAGATATCATGAAGTTAACCAATTTCTTATTGACCGCAGGTATACTGTTGACGAGCTACACTGCGGCTTTTTCTCAGCCTAATAGCTTTATCGAGTTTAATGGGACTGACCAGTATGCTGAGATTCCTTCGCACGAAGATTTTAACATCGATGCGAATGAAAGTTTTTCGATCACTTGTTGGGTTAATGTCGATGCATTGATAAATGGCCAACGGTTCGTCTCTCGCCGGGTACTGGGAGAGAATCCCCAAACCACGGGCTATGAATTGTGGGGCGGCGGCAGCAGCACGCAGTACTATGCTGTGAATACGCCTGTTGCCGGGGAGAGTGGCAATATTTTCTCCGACTGGTGTAACGTAGGAACAGGAACAACAGGTACTTGGATGCACTTGGCCATGGTTATCAACCGGGCCGACAATACGGTATCTCTTTATCGCGATGGCCAGCAGGGCAATTGGAAGCAAAATGCTGCACTTAATTCGTGGACCGTGGTCAACAACAACCCCATTTATTTGGGCTGTGGTTCTACTACTGGCACACCCGATCATCTGATGGACGGTAAGTTGGCCAATGTTCGTTTTTGGAGCAAGGCCTTGACTGCCGCCGAGGTGGCCGCCGATATGACTGCTACGGTCGGGCCTGATACCGAAGCCTTGATTGCCGCTTACGACTTTGCCAACATATCGGGTTTGACTGTCCCCGACATCAGCGGCCATGGTCACGATGCTACCCTTTCGGGATTCGATCCCGTGGGCTCGGACGTTGCCATTTATTCGGCTACCTCCAAAGCCGATACCAACTTTACCGGACGCGGAAATACCAACGAGATTGCCTCTTCGATGGCCGTTGCTATTACCGGGCAAGAGGGTACCTATACGTTCGGTAACCTTTCGCTCGATTTGACCGGTACGACCAACGTACAGGATATTACCGCTATCAAGGTATACATGACCGATCAAAATTCGTTCGATCCCCGCAAGGCCGGTGAGGCTGAACTTTTGGGAACTTGTACCCCCACCGAAAACACCGTAGAGTGTGCGCTTACTGGCGAAAGTCCCGTAGGAACCAAGTATCTGTGGGTAACTTTCGATGTGTCCGAGACGGCTGCCGAGGGTAACCGCGTAGCCATCAAGCCCACCATGCTCGACGAGAAAGCCGTGAGCGCCATAACCACGGGCAGCCGTGAAATTCTGTTGGGCCGTACCCTGCTTTTCGCCCCCGGCGATTATGGTTCGGTGGCTTACCGTATCCCCGGCATCATTACGGCTTGGGACGGTTCGCTTGTAGCCATTACCGACAAACGGAAATATAACCAGAGTGATATTCCCGAGGATATTGATATCGTGGTGCGCCGCAGTACCGACAACGGTAAGACATGGAGCGAGCCTGTAACTATGGCACAAGGTACGGGCCAGTATCATGGCTATGGCGACGCCGCTATCGTAAGAACCAATACCGAGAATGAATTGCTCTGCATCTTCATCGGTGGCAACGGACTGTTTGCCTCGACGACTTCCAACCGTATCAGAACCTATATCTCGCGCAGTACCGACAATGGCCAATCGTGGAGTGCCCCCCAAGATATTACCGACCAGATTTTCAGAGGCGAGCGTGCTTCGTGGACTGCTTCGTTCTGCGCTGCCGGTAACGGTTTGAAAACCCGCAACGGTGTGCTGATGTTTGTGGCTGCCATGCGTCACGATTCGGGTAATACACTTTACAATCATGTGGTTTATTCGAATGATAACGGTGTGACATGGAATGTATCGAATTGTGCTATGGTAGGCGGTGACGAATCGAAAGTGGTAGAGCTGAACGACGGCCGCATCTTGATGAGTGTCCGTCGCCAGTCGAAGGGTGCCCGCTATTACACGATTTCGGACAATGTACCCTCGACGACCGAGGCCGTTAGCTGGACTCAAAAAAACACCTCTACCGTCAGCTCGTGGGCCGAGATGGTTGAGCCCGCCTGCAACGGCGATATCGTAAGATACACTTCGACGCTCGACGGTTATGACAAGGACCGTATCCTCCACACGTTGCCCAACGATGGTGCCAATCGGCAGAACCTCACCGTGTTCCTGAGCTACGACGAAGGACGTACCTGGTCGGTGAAGAAGTCGATTTGTCCTACCGGATCGGCCTATTCGTCGATTGCTATTCTCGAAGACGGTACGATAGGAGTCTATGCCGAGGAGAATTACAATACCGACAAGTACAGTACCTATTTTATGAACTTCTCGCTCGACTGGCTCACCAATCAGGCCGATACCTATATTGAACCTGGTGTTGAAGCCGTAGCCGCTCCTGTATTCTCGGTTCCTGCCGGATATTATACTGAGGCTCAGACCTTGGAGATAACTACTGCCACCGAAGGTGCTCAAATCTACTATACGCTTGATGGTTCTACTCCCACGGCCAACTCGACGCTGTATGAGGACCCCATCACCCTGAGTGAGACCGTTACCGTCAATGCCATCGCCATGAAAGAGGGTATGTCGAACAGTGTGATGACCTCGGCCGAGTACACCTTCCTGACCGAATGGGAACACCCCACGGGAACGATTCACGATACAGAATCTCGTTATGTGACCTCGGCCACGACGACCGGTGCCGTTGAGGACCTCAACTATACGCTTTCGTCCAAACCGTCGACCGTATTTATCGACACCCAGTCGGCCTTTACGGTAGAAGCCGGTCAGGAGTTTACCCTGCGTGTACAGTGTACCGAGCAGATGATTTGGTGCCATGCCGTACTCTTTGCCGACTGGAATCGCGACTTCGATTTCGACGATGAAGGTGAGATGATTACCAAGGTAGGTATCGACTCTTATGAGGACACTGATCAAACTTTGTCAGCAAACGGTAATACGATGATGAAAGACTTCTCGGTCAATATTACGGTGCCTGCCGAAGCCAAAGTGGCCGAGACCCGTTTGAGAATCCAGTTCTCCGATGCCTGGCACAACAAGTCGGCTCACGAACACACCGCCATGGACAACATCGACAAGGGTGGTTGCTACGATTTCGTGATGAACATCGAGCCTTCCAGCGACCTGCCTTCGGGTATCGACGATGATCGTACCGCACACACGATGGTCTATCCCACGCTCTTTACCGAGGGTGTAACCCTGTTTGCCACAGGCAATGGCGAAGCTCGCATCTTCGACCTGGCCGGCCGGTTGTTGAGCCGTGTCGAGGTGAGCGAAGGTGAGAACTACATCGAGGGAACCACTCTCCCCGCCGGTAGCCTGATTATGGTTGTGACGACGGACGAAGGCACCAAGAGTTTCCGCGTAGTGAAGAAATAAAAGGTTCCCGGCTGAGCCGGTAGCCTGAACGATAAACGAAGAGCCCCCAAAGCCAAATGGCTTTGGGGGCTCTTTATGTCTGGAAGAAAACTCCCCGTTCAGGATTCCTCTCACTCTCATGGGGACTTTCCTCCCGCCTCTTTGGGGAGAATGTTTCTTCTCCCGTATAAAGAGGCGGTTAAAATTCGTCTTCCTGGTCGCTCCCGAGGAACAGATCTTTCAGGCGGGTACGGTCGAGGATAAGAATCTCCTTGGGATCATAGTCGATGATGCCGTTCTCTTTCAGTTCGTCGAGTGTCGACAGGAAGACCGACCGCTGTACCCCGAAGAAGGAGTAGAGGTCCTTCTGCTTGCAGATGATGCGTATGTCGGTCGATTTCTGTTGGGTGAGGCTCAGTACCCAGAAGGCCAAACGCTCCTTCAAGTCGTTCGACGAGAGTGCCGTGAAACTTTCAAGTGCCTTCTGCGACTTGCGGGAAAGGATATTCAACAGGTTGATGAGGAAGATGGGTTCCTCCTGCAACATCTGTACGACCGAGGCCTTCTCGATTTGCATGATTCCCACGGTTCCCGAGGCATACAGGTTGGCCGGGAAATAAGTGTCCCGCCCAAACAGATGCTCGGGCGCCAACACATTGGGAGCCTGTATCTTTTCCGAAATTCTCATTTTCTCGTTTTGGGTGATCAGTTCCGACCGAATCTCTCCCGAGATAAGGAATTTCAGATGGTTACATTCTTCACCACAGGTTACAATTTTTTCGCCGTCGGGGTATTTGAGAAAATGAAATTTCATCTTTTCAATCAACTCCGATATTTTATTCCGGCTCACTCCCTGGAAGATAGGGAGCTGTAATAAAACATCATACATGCTGTCCATATGCTCTCTCGATTAGATTTTTCAAATCTAACAAATTTTTTTTACTATGTTTCGTTAGAAATGCTAAAACATCTTCTTTGTTTAGAAAGTATTGATTTCTTTTTTTTTCATTAACTTTGCCTCGGTCGGACAACAGGTCCAGGCAAGCAATGACGGGCGTTTGAGCCCGGTTGAAGAGGAAAATGTTACATGCCTAAACTATATGGAATATGGATATACTGTCGTTTAACTTTCAGGATTTTCTGAGTGCATTTATTATTCTATTTGCGGTAATCGATATTACGGGCCTCACCCCGATTATTATCGACATGAAGCAAAAGGGCCACAACATCGTAGCCTGGAAAGCCGCCGTCTATTCGCTCATCACCTTCCTGGCCTTCCTCTTCATGGGAAACATAATTCTCGAACTGTTCCAGGTCGATATCTCGTCGTTTGCCATTGCCGGTGCGTTGGTTATCTTTGTGATGGCCATCGAGATGCTGTTGGGTATCGAGATTTTCAGGAACGATGGTCCTGAGGGGGCCGCCTCGATTGTGCCTATCGTCTTCCCGCTCATAGCCGGAGCCGGGTCGTTCACCACCCTGCTTTCGTTGCGGGCCCTGTATGGATTGGGCAGCATCTTGGCCGCTTTGGTTCTCAACATCGTTGTCATCTACATCGTTATCCGCAACGTCCATATTCTGGAACGGGTGTTGGGCAAGACAGGCGTATATGTGTTGCGCAAGTTCTTCGGTATTATCCTGCTGGCCCTTTCGGTGCGCATGTTCTTGCAGAACCTGGCCGTAGCACTCGAATCGTTCTGATGCCATATGATGTACAGGTGAACCGCATAATCAAACGATAGAAAGAAGCTCTCTTCTCTTCATAAAAAGGTCTCGGTTTCGGCCGGAACCTTTTTTATTTTAAAACTGTTCTAAGAGATTGATATATTGTTATTTGTAAAGATGTGTTTAAGAACATACCTTTTTCGGGAGAAAAATGTTTGCATTTTATTTCGTTATATGTTAAATTCGAGACAAATATAGGCTGTTGCCTTCTGACTCTGTGATATATTTTGCCGTTTTAGGGGAGGAAATAGCCAACCATCAGGAGAGAAATTGAGTTTTAAGAAGAGAAAGTAAGTGAAATATAATTGAGATATGAGTTATCTGAAATTTGACAAGAACCTGATGATAAACCTCGAATGGTCGCTGCCCAAGGAGATGCTGCGTACCAACAAGTCGGGGGCTTATCATTGTACGACAATCGTCGATTGCAACACCCGCAAGCAGCATGGCTTGCTGGTT
Organism: Barnesiella viscericola DSM 18177; assembly: GCF_000512915.1. Lineage (GTDB taxonomy): Bacteria > Bacteroidota > Bacteroidia > Bacteroidales > Barnesiellaceae > Barnesiella > Barnesiella viscericola. Next base: position 1,334,759 of record NZ_CP007034.1, on the reverse strand, counting down.
ATCCCCATTCCCGAGCTGGACAAGGATAACCATGTGATGCTGTCGTCGCTGGACGAGACGGTCATTCAGCACGGGGCAGCCTTTAACTTGGGTTTGCACAAGTACAAGGGCGATTGTTTCAGCCCCAATGGCCACAAGTACATTCGGGAATTTAACTGTGAGTCGGTGCCTCAGACCATGTATCGGGTAGGAGGTGTAATTCTCACCAAGGAGAAGGTGTTTGTTTCGCACGAGAACCGTATATTGATCAAATATACGCTCGTCGATGCCCACTCTCCGACGATATTGCAATTCCGGCCGTTCCTCGCCTTCCGCAATGCCAACGACTTGTGCGTGGAGAATTATGTGCTCGACCAGCGCTATGAGGAGGTGCCCAACGGGATTAGTTGCTGTCTGTATCAAGGCTATCCCCGGCTTTACATGCAGTGCAACAAGGAGCCCAAGTTTGTCTTCGACCCTCATTGGTACAAGGGAATAGAGTATATCAAGGATCAGGAACGGGGCTATCCCTATCAGGAGGACCTCTATGTACCGGGCTATTTCGAGATTCCCATCAAGAAGGGCGAGAGCATTATCTTCTCGGCCGGGACGGTTGAGGCCAAGCCGCGTTCGATGACGCGCTTGTATGACGAGGAGTTGGCCAATCGGCATCTGTGTCGTTCCAGTTTCTACAACTGCTTGAAAAATTCGGCACAGCAGTTCTATTTCAAGCAGAAGAAGGGCCACTACCTGTTGGCAGGCTATCCCTGGTTCAGAGTGCGGGCTCGCGACCAGTTCATAGCTTTGCCGGGGTGTACGTTGGCCATCGACGATGAGCAGACTTTTGAAGATGTGATGAGCTCGTCGGAGAAGGCTTTGCGCCATTTCATGACAACGGGTGAACTCGATGAGAATATCGGTGAACTCGACTTGCCCGATATTCCGTTGTGGGCCATCTGGACCGTTTATCACTATGCCAAGGAGAAGGGTATGGAGGCTTGCCGCGAGAAATACGGCCGCTTCGTGTGCGACATTCTCGACTACATCATCAAGGGTAAGCACCCCAATCTGTTCTTGCACGACAACGGGTTGCTCTACTCCAACGGCAAGGACCGGGTCATCTCGTGGATGAACGCCGTGGTCGACGGTCGGCCCGTGAATCCCCGCAGCGGTTATCTGGTAGAGTTCAACGCCTTGTGGTACAATGCGCTGAAATTTGCTGCCGCTCTCTATGCCGAGGATAAGGAACTGGCTTCGAAGGTCGAGCAGTGGAATGCCATTGCCGACAAGGCTGGTGTGTCGTTTGTCAATACCTTCCTGAACGATTACGGTTACTTGATCGACTATGTCGACGGGTCTATGTCGGATTGGAGTGTGCGTCCCAACATGCTCATTGCCCTGGCTCTCGATTACTCGCCGCTCGACAAGCGGCAGCGCAAACGGGCACTCGAAGTGGTTACGCGCGAATTGCTCACCCCCAAGGGAATCCGCACCCTCAGTCCCAAGAGCTATGGGTATAACCCCACCTACGTGGGCTCGCAAACCGAACGGGAGTACGCCTATCACCAGGGACCGGCGCGTCCGTGGCTGATGGGAGCCTATGCCGAAGCCTATCTCAAAGTATTCGGCATCAGCGGCGTGTCGTTCCTGGAACGCATGCTGATAGGGTTTGAAGACGAAATGTCGCAGACCTGCATCGGCTCCATCTCCGAGCTGTTCGACGGCAATCCGCCGTTTGCCGGCCGGGGAGCCATCAGCTATGCCGCCAACGTCGGTGAGATATTGAGAGTGTTGAAGTTATTGAAAAAGTATAATATGTAAAGCCTAAATTCCTATATCTATGAAAGCGCTTATGTTTGGTTGGGAATTTCCCCCTCATATCCTGGGAGGCTTGGGCACGGCCAGTTATGGCCTCACCAAGGGCATGGCCGAGTGTGGTGGCATTGAAATCACCTTTGTCATACCGAAACCCTATGGCGATGAGGATAAAACTTTTGCCCATATCATCGGGGCCGCCAATACCCCCGTAGCCTGGCGTGATGTCAGTTGGGACTACGTGCAGCAGCGGTATGGCTACTGCATGGATCCCCAGGAGTATTTCGACCTTCGCAGTCATATCTATGCAGATTTTAATTATCTGAAAACAAATGACCTGGGTTGTATCGAGTTTTCGGGAAGATACCCCGACAATCTCATGGAAGAGATCAACAACTACTCTATCGTGGCCGGTGTGATTGCCCGCACCGAGCAGTTCGATATTATTCATTCGCACGACTGGCTCACCTATCCGGCCGGTATCCATGCCAAGCAGGTGAGCGGGAAGCCGCTGGTGATTCATGTGCATGCAACCGACTTTGACCGCAGCCGCGGCAATGTGAACCCCACGGTCTACAATATCGAGCGCGACGGTATGTTGCATGCCGACCACATCATCACGGTGAGCAACCTCACGCGCCAGACCGTCATCGAAAAGTATCATATCGACCCGGCCAAGGTGACAACGGTGCACAATGCCGTTGAGCCGCTGAGCGACGAAATCAAGTCGATTGTGATGCCTCACAATCCCAAGGAGAAGATTGTCACCTTCCTGGGGCGTATCACCATGCAGAAGGGGCCCGAGTATTTTGTCGAGGCCGCAGCCCGTGTATTGCGTAAGACTAACAATGTGCGGTTTGTCATGGCCGGTAACGGCGATATGATGAACAAGATGATCATGCTGTCGGCTCAACGCAACATATCGGATCGTTTTCACTTTACCGGATTCCTGCGTGGACGTCAGGTCTACGAGATGTTGAAGGCGAGCGACGTGTATGTGATGCCTTCGGTATCCGAGCCCTTCGGCATCTCGCCGCTCGAAGCCATGCAGGTGGGGGTACCCTCGATTATCTCGAAGCAGTCGGGGTGTGCCGAGATCTTGACCAATGTCATCAAAATCGACTATTGGGACATCGATGCCATGGCCGATGCCATCTACTCGATCATTACCTACCCCGCCATCTATAAACAGTTGCGCGAAGAGGGCGAGCGTGAGGTAGGTGAGATTAAATGGAAATATGCCGGCCAGAAGGTGCTCGACATCTACCACAATGTGCTGCGCAATTATAATTAATGAAAAAACACAACCTCATATGAAAACCATTTGTTTCTATTTTCAGATTCATCAACCGTTTCGTCTGAAACGCTATCGTTTCTTCGACATCGGTAACGACCACTATTATTACGACGATTTTACCAACGACGATATTATCACCCGCATCGCTCAACGGTCCTATCTGCCGGCCAATGCCACGTTGCTCGAAATGATCAAGAATGCCAATGGCAAATTCAAGGTGGCTTTCTCTATCTCGGGTGTCGCTCTCGAACAGCTCGAAATCTATGTGCCCGAGTTTATCGACAGCATGAAAGAGCTGGTCAAGACCGATTGCGTGGAGATTCTCTCCGAGACCTATGCCCACTCGCTGGCCTCGCTGAGCGATCCCGAAGAGTTTAAGATTCAGGTCAAGCAACACGACGAAAAGATTGAGCAGCTCTTTGGGGTGAAGCCCAAGGTATTCCGCAATACCGAGTTGATATTCTCCGACGATATCGCCTCGATGATCGCCTCGATGGGATTCAAGGGTGCCATTACCGAAGGGGCCAAGCATATATTGGGTTGGAAGAGTCCCAACTACCTCTATTGCTCGGCGGCGGCTCCCAAACTGAAATTGCTGTTGAAGAACTACAAGATGAGCGACGATATTTCGTTCCGCTTCTCCAACTACGAGTGGAGCGACTATCCCCTCACGGCCGACAAGTTTATCTCGTGGATCAAGAACACGCCGGCCGAAGAGCCCATTGTCAACCTCTTCATGAACTACGAAACCCTGGGCGAGTTGCAACCGCGCGAGTCGGGTATCTTCGAGTTCATGAAAGCCCTGCCGCGTTTCGCCGAGCAGGAGGGCATAGGTTTCTGCACGCCTACCGAGGCCATCAGCAGGCTCAAACCGGTCGACGCCCTGTCGGTACCCTATCCCATGTCGTGGGCCGATGAGGCTCGCGATACCAGTGCCTGGTTGGGGAACACGTTGCAAAACGAGGCTTTCAGCAAACTCTATTCGGTAGCCGAGCGGGTGCGCCTGTGCGACGACCGTCGGTTGAAACAGGACTGGAACTATCTGCAAGCCAGCGACCACTTCTACTACATGTGCACCAAGTACCTTTCCGATGGAGCCGTACATAGCCATTACAGCCCCTACGACAGCCCTTATGAGGCCTTTACCAACTACATGAACGTGCTGAGCGACTTTATTGTGAGGGTTGAGGCTCAGTACCCCGAGTCGATTGAAAACGAGGAGTTGAACGCCCTGCTCACCACCATCAAGAACCAGGCTTCGGAGATAGAGATGTTGCAGAAAGAGTTGAAGTCGGCTCGTACCGAACGCCACTCCAAACGTGCCGAAGCCAAGAAGGAAAAGGAGGTCAAGTCCGAAGCTGCCAAGAAAGCGGCCGAGAAGAAGGCGTGACACGTCGTGGCCCGTACTGTGCCGGGAACGGACGTGTGAACCCCGAGTCGTTCATGGCTTTTTAGGCAAAATTAGAACAAACAATTTCGCCGATTCGCACACAATCTGTATATTCGTACCACGCCGTCCACCTGATGTCGGGCGGCGTGGTAAAATTTTTAGCAATATGAAACATTTCCCAGAGTCAGAATTTATCATCAATGCCGATGGCAGTGCCTTCCATCTGCATTTGCTCCCCGAGCAGTTGAGAGACAAGGTAATCTTGGTAGGTGACCCCGGTCGGGTCGATTTGGTCGCTTCGTTTTTCGACACCCGCGATTTCGAGGTTTCGAGCCGGGAGTTTCATACCATAGGCGGAACCTATAAAGGCAAACCGGTGATGTGCCTTTCGCATGGTATCGGTACCGACAATATCGATATTGTGGTCAACGAACTCGATGCCTTGGCCAATATCGACTTTGCCACCCGATATGAGAAACCCCAGTTCCGCCAGTTGACCCTCGTGCGGGTAGGGACCTCGGGCGGTCTTCAACCCCATGTCCCCATCGGTACGCCGGTCATTGCCGAGAAAGCTATTGGGTTCGACGGGGTGCTCAACTTCTATGCCGGGCGCAACGAAATCTGCGACCTCGACTTTGAAAAGGCTTTTTGCGAGGCCGTCAAGTGGAACCCGCTGTGGGCGGCACCTTATGTGGTCGACAGCGACCCCGAACTGGTGGCCCGCATCGGAGGCGACGACATGGTGCGGGGTGTGACCATCTCGGCCAACGGTTTCTATGGCCCACAGGGTCGCGAGCTGCGCTTGCCGCTGGCCGATCCTGAGCTGAACAAGAAAATCGAGGCCTTCAAATATGGCCGCTATGTGGTGACCAACTACGAAATGGAGAGCTCGGCCCTGGCCGGCCTGTCGAAGCTGATGGGGCACAAGGCCATGACCGTGTGCAGCATCATTGCCAACCGGGTGGCTCATCATGCCAATCCCAATTACAAGACGGCCGTTTCGGATCTGATTCAAACCGTATTGGAACGTATATAATACGACAAGGTGTATGACCGACAGCCAGAGCCGCGATTATCTTTTGATAGTCGCGGCTCAGTCGTTTATGAGACAACGTGAGATTTTTGATAAATAAAGGAGGGCATCGAGGTGATAGTATGTAAAAGAATGTTATCTTTGAGGCGTGAAGTGACTGTATTACGGTGCTGAGATAGACAAATCTTTTAATCGAATATATACAATGATCAGTTTAAGAAAAATTTCGGGGGTACTGTTGTGCCTGAGTGTGCTGCTTTCTTTTACATCGTGCGGCGAATTGATGGAGGAACTTTTTGGAGATGGAGAGGAGGACTCCATTCAGTGTAATTTCTCGACAGCCCTTGCCGGTAAGTGGAGGGTCGTAGCTGCCGGGGATATTGAAAATGTACCGGAAGAGATGGCTCATGTGAGAGAAGGGGGTGAAGTGCCCTGTTCGCTCGAGTGGATCGAATTTTCCAACGGTCAGGCTCATTTTCACTTTTCACAGCCGGTAACCCTCGATTACCTCGGCTTTGGCGGGAGTGAGAGACCCTCGACAACCATGACCGATTATACTTGTACGTGTGAACTCGACGGGAGTGGTTTCCATAATTTCGTCTTCGGGTTCAGATACGACAGCGATCGGGACAGCTATGTCGAGACCTATGCCGAGTATGATATGGGCGATACCGGAGAGATATTCTACTCGTCGGTGCGTCAGTGGGCCTATGGCAAGGACGAGGACTATGCCACCACGCTTGTGCTCTATGGCACCAATGCCGAGTGTGTCGACTTTGGCTATGAGATGAAGCGTTACGACGACTGATTGTACAAGCTATGAGTTTGTGAGTTTAATAAAAAGAAGAATATGAGACTGAAAGATAGTATATTGCGGATGCTGCTGGTCTCCCTGACGGTAGTCTCTCTGACCTCGTGCAGCGAGTTGATGGACGACCTTTTCGGGGGCGACGACGAACCCATACAAGGGAATTATACCACGGCTCTGGCCGGTAAGTGGCGGGTAGTAAAAGCCGGTTATGTCGAGAACCCGTCGGGCGAGATGGCCTATGTGGGTGAAGAACTTCCCTGTTCGATTGAGTGGATTGAGTTTTCCAACGGCCAGGCACATTTCCATTTCTCGAGTGAGGTGGTTTTGAACCGTCAAAGTCTGGGTGGGGGCACCCTCCCGTCGGAGATGATTACCGATTATACTTGCCCGTGCGACCTCGATGGCGACGGCTTCGTCGGCTTCGTGTTTGGATTTGAGTCGGAAGAAGGCAGCGCTTATCACGAGTTCTACAAAGAGTGGGTCGATCTTAGTGGCGATGGCGAGATGTTCCACTATCGGGCCAATTTGTGGGCCTATGGTCGGGACGAGGATTATGCCACTACGCTGATTCTTTACAGCGACAGTTATAGCTCGTCCAGCTATGGCTATGAAATGGAGCGTTATGACGATTGAGCGGGCCGGCACCTTCGGTAAGGATACAAAAAAAGCGATTCGTTTTCGAATCGCTTTTCTTTTTGCTGTGTAGCGTAAAGAATTACTTTCTGATACCCAGCTCTTTTTGTGCGATGATGGCACGGTAGCGGTTGATGTCGACCTTGATGAGGTAGTCGAGCAAACGACGACGTTTACCAACCAACATTTTAAGAGCTCGTTCAGTGCTATGATCTTTGTGATTTGACTTCAAGTGCTCAGTCAAATGGGCTATACGGTAGGAAAATAATGCAATCTGCGCTTCGGGTGAGCCAGTATCAGTATTGGACTTTCCGTATTTCCCAAAGATCTCTTTCTTTTTCTCAGAATCTAAGTACATTTCTTTGAGTTTTGTTGTTAATATAAATTATTGAGCGCACAAAGGTAGCTATTTGTTTTTGAGTTACAAAAAAATAAAGCCTCTTTTTTCGAGGGGGAGGGTGGAAGGTACTTTTGTGATATGCCGTGATGAGCCCGAGAGGCAGGCAATCCGGTGACAGAAACAATACTAAACGCCGCAGAGTGATGTATCATTTAAAAAAATATAGTAACTTTGCACCTTGAAACGTAGAGGCTGTTGCAGGTGTAACTTGCGTTGTGTGTGCCCTTTACTTGGTTAAAATAGGTTATATGCAGAAAATCAGAAACATTGCGATTATCGCTCACGTCGACCACGGCAAGACGACGCTGGTGGACAAAATGCTTTTGGCCGGACACCTTTTTCGCGAGAACCAGAACTCCGGAGAGTTGATATTGGATAATAATGATTTGGAACGGGAACGAGGTATCACGATTCTCTCCAAGAATGTTTCTATTCGGTACAAAGATTACAAAATCAATATTATAGACACTCCGGGGCACTCCGATTTCGGAGGTGAGGTGGAGCGTGTGCTCAACATGGCCGACGGCTGTCTGCTGCTGGTCGATGCCTTCGAGGGCCCCATGCCGCAAACCCGCTTTGTGTTGCAGAAGGCTATCGAGATAGGGTTGAAGCCTATCGTGGTTATTAACAAGGTGGATAAGCCGAACTGCCGCCCCGACGAGGTGCAGGAGATGGTGCTCGACCTCATGTTCAGCCTCGATGCTACCGAAGACCAGCTCGATTTTCCCACCATATACGGTTCGGCCAAGCAGGGCTGGTTCTCGACCGACTGGCGCAAACCGACCGACAACATTACCCCGCTGCTCGATGCCATCATCAAATACATTCCTGAGCCGCAACATCTCGAAGGTACGCCCCAGATGCTGATTACCTCGCTCGACTATTCGTCGTATGTAGGCCGTATCGCCGTGGGTCGTGTACACCGCGGTGTGTTGAAAGAGGGCATGGAGGTCGCTCTGTGCAAGAAAGACGGCTCGACGGTGAAGCAGCGCATCAAGGAGCTCGACGTGTTCGAGGGTATGGGCCGCACCAAAGTGCAGTCGGTAGAGTCGGGCGATATTTGCGCTCTCGTGGGTATCGAGAATTTCGAGATTGGCGATACCATTGCCGATGCCAATGAGCCCGAGGCTTTGCCTCGTATTGCCATCGACGAGCCCACGATGTCGATGTTGTTTACGATTAACGATTCGCCCTTCTTCGGGAAGGACGGTAAATATGTTACTTCGCGTCACATTGCCGAGCGCTTGAAACGCGAGCTCGACAAGAATCTGGCTCTGCGTGTGGAGCGGGGCGATAGCGACGATGCCTGGACGGTCTATGGCCGTGGCGTGTTGCACTTGTCGGTTTTGATTGAGACGATGCGCCGCGAGGGTTATGAGTTGCAGGTAGGTCAGCCGCAGGTAATCATCAAGGAGATTGACGGGCAGAAATGCGAACCGGTCGAATTGCTTACCATCAACCTGCCCGAGGAGTATGCCAGCAAGATTATCGATATGGTAACCCGCCGCAAGGGCGAGATGGTGTCGATGACCACCCAGAACGACCGCATACACATCGAGTTCCAAATTCCTTCGCGCGGCATCATCGGGTTGCGTACCAATGTACTGACCGCTTCGGCCGGCGAGGCCATCATGGCACACCGCTTCCTCGAATATCAACCCTGGAAGGGCAATATCGATCGTCGTACCAACGGTTCGCTCATCGCCATGGAGTCGGGCACGGCCTATGCCTATGCCATCGACAAGTTGCAGGATCGTGGCCGCTTCTTCATCTTCCCGCAAGAGGAGGTCTATGCCGGTCAGGTTGTAGGCGAGAACGCCAAGGAGAACGATATTGTGGTGAATGTAACCAAGTCGAAGAAGCTGACCAACATGCGTGCGTCGGGTGCCGATGACAAGGCTCACATCGTTCCGCCGGTCATTTTCAGTTTGGAAGAGGCGCTCGAATACATCAAAGAAGATGAATATGTCGAGGTAACCCCTCACCACTTGCGTTTGCGCAAAATCATTCTCGACGAGACCGAGCGCAAGCGGGCCAACCGTTCGTGAGGAATCTATCAGACTTTTAGGATACAGAGAGGGGGGCGAAACCAGTTTCGTGCCCCTCTTCTTTTTTTTCAGGGGTGGGGTAGCCGCCGATTTGCCGAAAATTGACTATCTTCACCGACGGGTTGGCCGGACAAGTCCCGGTCCCGGAATGAGTGTATGGAGAAGAAACGTGCCAAGAACAACCGCACCATAACGATTACCCCCGACGAGGTGGCGGCGTTGAGCCAATTGATTACGCCGGCCGAGGCGGTAACCGACGGTTTCGATTTCGACAACCGGATTATCCGGGGCGACCTCCTGGCGGTGCTCGACCGTATCCCCGACCGCTTGGCCGACCTTATTATCGTCGATCCTCCCTACAACCTGTCGAAGGATTTCCACGGCATGAACTTTCAAGCCCGTTCGCAAGAGGCCTATCTGGACTACCTGCGCAGCTGGTTCCACCGGGTGTGCGAGAAGCTGAAACCCACCGGGTCGCTCTACCTGTGCGGCGACTGGCGATGTACTGCCGCCTTGCAGACGGTGATGGCCGAGGAGCTCACGGTGCTCAACCGCATCACCTGGCAGCGCGAGAAGGGCAAGGGGGCCCGGCAGAACTGGAAGAACGGCATGGAGGACATCTGGTATGGGGTGAAGGACAAGCGTCACTACTATTTCAATGTCGAGGCGGTAAAGCAGAAGCGGCGGGTGCTGGCGCCTTACCGGCAGAATGGAAAACCCAAGGATTGGGAGGAGAGCGACCGGGGAAATTTCCGCCTCACCTGTCCCTCGAACTTTTGGGACGATATCAGCATTCCCTTCTGGTCGATGCCCGAGAATACCGACCACCCTACACAGAAGCCCGAGAAGCTCTATGCCAAGTTGATTCTGGCCTCGTCGCGCGAGGGCGACCTCGTCTTCGATCCCTTCCTGGGGAGCGGTACCGCGGCCGTGGTGGCCAAGAAACTGAACCGCCGCTATCTGGGGGTGGAGCTGAATGAGGAGTATTGCCTGTGGGCGGCCAAGCGGCTGAGCCTGGCCGAGCGTGACCCGTCGATTCAAGGTTATGCCGACGGGGTATTCTGGGAGCGCAATACGCTGGCCGAGCAGAAGGCCCACACGGGGTCGTCGACCGCCTGCGATTGACTTCTTCTGTGGGTACGGGGCACTAGTCGATAGCCTCCTGTACCAGCATGCGTTCCAGGTCCTTACCCGATATTTTAGTGGTGATTTTGCCGTTGTGGGCGAGCGAGATGTTGCCCGTCTCTTCCGACACGACGATGGCCAGCGCATCGGTCACCTCGGTGATGCCCAGGGCCGAGCGGTGACGCAGTCCCATCGATTTGGGAATCTTGTTGTTGTGCGATACCGGCAAGATGCAGGCCGCGGCGGCAATGCGGTCGTTGGCAATGATGAGGGCGCCGTCGTGCAGCGGGCTGTTCTTGAAGAAGATGTTCTCGATGAGCCGCGCGTTCACGTTGGCATTGATGGTGTCGCCGGTGTTCTTGTAGTTGTCGAGCGATACCCCCTGTTCGATGACGATGAGGGCGCCCGTCTTGGTCTTGGCCATGTTCATGCAGGCATAGACGACCGGTATGATGTAGGGCTTTTCGCCCTGCTCCTTGTGTTTGAGGAAGAAGTTGAAGAAGAACCGCCATCGCTTGTGGGAGCCCAGTTGCACGAGAAACCGTTTGATTTCGTCCTGAAACAGAATGACGAGAATGAGCAGACCCACGCTCATGAACTTGTCCATGATGGAGCCGATGAGCCGCATGTCGAGTATCTGTTTGACCACGATCCACACCCCCACGAAGGCCAGCACCCCGGTAAAGATGCTTATCGTGCCCGACTCCTTCATCATCTTGTAGAGGGTGTAGAGCAGCAAGGCCACGATGAGTATGTCGATAATGTCTTTTATGCCGAATGAAAACATGTCAGTCTGTCGATTGTAAGGTTTTGGAAACTAAGTTGACCGTCTCGACGGCCGCTTTGACGTCGTGCACCCGCAAGATGTGAGCCCCTCCCAGCAGAGCCAGCGTGTTGAGCACCGTGGTGCCGTTGAGACTCTCGTCGGGTGTCGAGCCCAGCAGTTTGTATATCATCGATTTGCGCGATATGCCTACCAGCAGAGGCAGGCCGATGCGGGCAAATTCGTCGAGCCGGTTCATGAGCCGGTAGTTGTCGTCGAGGGTTTTGCTGAAACCGAAGCCCGGGTCGATGATGATGTCGTTCACCCCGAGGCTTTCGAGCCGGGCGATGCGCTCGGCAAAGTAGTAGAGCATCTCGGCGATAAGGTGGTCGTAGTGCGTTTGCTGCATCATCGTCTGTGGCGAGCCCTTCATGTGCATGAGAATATAGGCCGTTTTCAGTTCGGCCACGGTCTCGAACATGTGCGGGTCGAGTTCGCCGCCCGAGATGTCGTTGATGATCTGCACCCCGTATTCCCGCACGCAGCGGGCGGCCACATCGGCCCGGAAGGTATCGACCGATACATGGGCCTGCGGGTAGAGCCGGCGAATGATTTCGAGCCCCGTGGCAAGGCGGTGCATCTCCTCGTCGGGGGTAATGTCGGTAGCCTGTTGGCGCGACGAGTAGGCGCCGATGTCGATGATGTCGGCCCCTTCGTCGACCATCTGGTGCACCCGGGCGGCAATCTGCTCCCGCTCGGGGGTGCGGCTGCCGGCATAGAACGAGTCGGGGGTTACGTTGAGAATACCCATAACCAAGGGCCTCGACAGCGAAAGGAGTTCGCCCCCGAGGTTCAACGATAGCGGTTTTCTCTGTACGTTCCGAAGCATCATATATACAATCTCTTGCAGGACCCGGAGGCATTGCCGGGCGATTCGGCTTGCCTCGGTGTCGATGGACTTCTTTAATTAAGCGAAGATAACGCTTTTTGTTGAATGGAACGGTATGATTCCGGCAAAAACTTTGTTGTGGCTGTACACCCTCTCTCTTGGGCGGTCGGCAAAAGGGGGATTACTCTTCGCGGGGAACCGGTTCCAGCTTTTTAGGTTGCCGGGGTTCCCGGGTGGAAGCCGATTGCTTCTTCCCGCTCGGGGTTTCCTTTTCGCGGAGCGAGTTGCCAAACTCCTTCAATTCCTGTTGAAAGGTTGTTTGCTCGGTGCTGTCTGCCTCACTCTCCCGCGCCGGCAGGTATTGCCGGGCGAGGCGTACCCCGATGAGAATCACCAGGACGATGGCCAGCCACAGGGTGGCCCGCCGTTCCCCCTTCGAGAGGTTGAAGTAGGAGTCGTGCCGCAGAGCCATGTCAGATGATGCCGAATCCCGACAGGAAGATGAGTATGATGATAATTGGGGCAATGTACTTGATGCAGAAGAAGATGGCGCTGAACAGCGGCTCGTGCAGCTTGTTGCGGTTGGTGAGCTCCTCGCGCGAGATGTTCTTCTTCAAGAACCAGCCGATGAAGATACTGATGAGCAGTCCGCCCACGGGCAGCAAGATGATGGCCGAGAAGTAGTCGCAGGCGTCGAAGAGCGTCTTCCCGAAGATGCGAATGTCGCTCCACGAACCTATCGACAGCGAGCTGACGGTGCTAAGCACGGCGATGACGAGCATCATGATGCGGGTGGCCTTCTTGCGGCTCATGTTCAGGTAGTTGATGAGGAAGGCGATGGAGACCTCGAAGAGCGATACCGTCGAGGTGAGCGCCGCTACCGTGAGCAACAGGAAGAAGAGCGTCGACCACAGGGCCGATACGGGCATCTGGTTGAAGACGTTGGGTAGCGTGACGAACACCAGGTCGGGCCCCGCTACGGGGTCGAGCCCGCAGGAGAATACGGCCGGGAAGATGATGATGCCGGAGAGTATGGCTACCGAGGTGTCGAGTATGGCCACCGTGGTGGCCGTCTTGATCAGGTGGGTCTTGGCCGTGAAGTAGGAGGAGTAGGTGATGAGGATACCCATGCCCAGGCTTAGCGAGAAGAAGGCTTGCCCCATGGCCCGTATGATGACTTGCGGCGTAATCTTGGAGAAGTCGGGGTGCAGGAAGAAGGAGAGCCCTTCGCTCGAACCCGGCAGTGTGAGCGAACGCACACAGAAGACAAGCAGTATGACGAACAGTAGCGGCATGAGTATGTTCGACATCTTCTCGATACCCTTCTGTACGCCTCGTGAAAGAACAATATAGTTGATAAACAGGAAGATGTAAGTCCACAATAACGGGCGTAAATCACTTTGGATAAAGGCATTCTGCTCGGCCCTGAACTCGGCAGCGGTTTTTCCCGCCAGGTCGTTGGTGATGGCCCGGAAGAGGTATTCGAGGGTCCAGCCCGAGATGACCAGATAGTAGCCCAGGATAAGTACCGAGGCCAATATGCCGATGTAGCCTATGTAGTGCCAGCGGCTGCCGGGACGCAGTTTGCGGAAGGCATCGACCGTATCGCTCTTGGAGTGGCGGCCAATGATGAACTCGGCACACATGACCGGTATGCCCAGCACCAGTACGCACAGGATATAGACCATCAGAAAGGCACCACCGCCGTTCATGCCGGCTTCGTAGGGGAATCGCCAGATATTTCCCAAACCTACCGCCGAACCCACTGTGGTGGCGATAATGCCCAGTTTGGTTGCAAATTTTACATGTTCTCCCATTTTTATTCAATCTTATTATTCAAGTGCAAAAGTATAAAATTTAAATTTATTCATTTGCAAAAAGTGTCGATAAAAAAGAGTTTAGGCCGATTTTATAAAAAAATGTAATCGATGGAGGCTTTTGGGGAGTAAGGAATTGTCGTGATTTTCGGATAGTTGGCCCGGTTTGTTTTTGCCGGAGGAAAGCGTTACCTTTGCGGGTATCTTGATTAAGAAGGGGCGTTGTCCGACCTCTTGGGCGGGATATATGTTCTATCATCTAAAGAATTAGAAACGTATGCGTTTTTTCAAGATTTGGCCGTTCGTGCCTACGGTACTTGTATTCCTGGTCATTGCCTATCTTTCGCTGGCCGAGGACCCGGTGCATGCCGAGGAGATACACCTTTTCGAAGGGGCCGACAAGGTGGTGCATGGCTGTATGTATCTGGGGTTGGTTGTGGTAGGGTGTTACGACCTGTATCGCCTGGGCTTCGGGTTTACTCCGGGACGGTTGGTGGCGTGGCTGCTTGTGGCGATAGCGTGGGGCGGACTGATGGAGCTGTTGCAGGGTGCGATGACCGCAGGGCGCAGTGCCGACTGGTTCGATTTCCTGGCCAACAGTTGCGGGGCGCTGTTGGGGCTTCTGCTGGGCGCGTGGTGTTTGCCGCGGCTCTTTCGTCGGTACAGGGGGACGCGCCTATTCCATGTCGTCGATGATTTCCGCTAACTCGTCGCGTATGGCTTGGAGTCGCTCTACCACCTGTTGGGTGCGGGTTACACTCTCCCGTTTGTTTTTGAGTACCTGCTTGGCCCCCTCGATTTTGAGTTTGCGCTCTTTGAGCAGGTAGTGAATGAGTTTGATCTCTTCGATATCTTTCTGGGAGTAGTAGCGGGTACCTTTGGGCGAACGTTTGGGTTTGATTGTCTTGAACTCCGACTCCCAGTAACGCAGCAGCGACTGGTTTACATCGAGCATCTCGGATACCTCGCCGATGGTGTAGTAGAGTTTTTGTCTTTCGGGTTCTGTCTCTCTCATGCGATAGCGTATTTGGTTAGTCCATGACACGGCCCTGATTCTCGGCCAGTTGAATCATGCGGTCGTAGTCCTCGGGCGACAAGTCGAAGAAATAGTAGTTGATCGGATTCTCGGGCTTCCCCTTGTAGAGTACCTCGTAGTGCAGGTGCGGGCCCGTCGATTTGCCGGTGTTGCCCACCTCGGCAATCTCTTCGCCGCGAATTACCTCCTGCCCCTTGCGCACCAGAATCTTGTTCAGGTGGGCATAGCGGGTCTTGTAGTCGTACCCATGGTCGATGACGACGGTGTTGCCGTAGCCCTGTTGCCAGCCGGTCTCGATTACCCGGCCGTTACCCGTGGCATAAACGGGGGTACCGATGTTGGCGGCAAAGTCCATGCCTTCGTGAAACTTGGTGGTCTTGTATACCGGGTCCACGCGGTAGCCGTAGCCCGAGGCGGTGCGCTTCAAATCCTTGTTGGCCACCGGCTGTATGGCAGGCAGGTGCTTGATGCGCTCCTCCTGTCCCTGGGCCAGTTTCATCAGTTCGTTCATCGAGTTGCACTGCACATACACCTGTCGGGTGAGGTTGTCGACTTTCTGGGTGGTCGATACCACCAGTTGGGCGTCGCTCATTTTCAGCAGGTCGGCATAGCGGCTGGGGTTGTAGATGCCGTTGTCACGCACTTCGGCATTTACCGGCTCGGCTTGCAGCACTACCCGGTACATGTTGTCGTCGCGCTGTTGCAGGTCGCTCATGACGGCCAGAGCGGCGTCGACTCGCTTGGAGAGCAGTTTGTACTGGGTTTTCATCTGTTCGTTTTCCAGTTTCAGAATCTCCTCCTTGGGCGAACCCAGCCAAAAGTAAAAGCCGGCAATAATCACCACACTGAGTATACTCCCCACGAGCAGGTGCCGCAACACCACGGCGATGCGCTGGCGGAGGGAAGGATATACCCGTTCGTAGGTCAGTGTCTTGGGGTTGTATATGTAGAAAACTTTTTTGCTCATTGATATATCAAACGGCCCCTCTTTGTGGGTGTGTGCATCGGTAAGCAGTTAAAAAATAGCTGTTGTTGAACATTTTTTTGTCTGCTCATGGGCACAAAAATAATAATTTGAGCTATTTTTGCAAATTGTTTTTGGTAATATTAATATACCATGTCGGCGATTTCTGTTTCGATAACGGAACGGCTGCGCCACAGGAACTTAATTTAATTAGATTGTTATGCTTACAGCAAAAGAGATTCGTGAATCTTTTAAGGAATTTTTCAGGGAACGAGGTCACCAGATTGTCCCCTCGGCTCCCATGGTCATTAAGGACGACCCTACATTGATGTTTACCAATGCGGGCATGAACCAGTTCAAGGATATTATCCTGGGTAATGTCCCCGCCAAGTACAAGAGAGTCGCGGATTCACAGAAATGTCTGCGTGTGAGCGGGAAGCACAACGATTTGGAAGAGGTGGGTCTCGATACCTATCACCACACGATGTTTGAGATGTTGGGCAACTGGTCGTTTGGCGACTATTTCAAGAAAGAGGCCATCAACTGGGCCTGGGAATATCTGGTCGATGTGTTGAAAATCGACCCCGACCGTCTCTATGCCACCGTATTCGAGGGCTACGCTCCCGAGGGACTCGAACGCGACAACGAGGCAGCCTCCTACTGGGAGACTCATCTGCCCAAGGAGCACATCATCAACGGTAACCGCCACGACAATTTCTGGGAAATGGGCGATACGGGTCCCTGCGGTCCCTGCTCCGAAATCCATATCGACCTGCGTAGCGATGCCGAGCGTGCCGAGGTCGACGGCCTTACGCTGGTCAACCAGAGCCACCCGCAAGTCATTGAAATATGGAACCTCGTGTTCATGCAATACAACCGCAAGGCCGACGGTTCGCTCGAGCCGCTGCCTGCCCGGGTAATCGATACCGGCATGGGCTTTGAACGTCTCTGTATGGCGTTGCAGGGCAAGACCTCGAACTACGATACCGACGTGTTCCAGCCCATCATCAAGGAGATTGGCCGCCTATGCGGCAAGACCTATGGCGACGATCCCAAGGTCGATGTGGCCATGCGTGTGATTGCCGACCATATCCGCACGATAGCCTTCTCGATTACCGACGGCCAGTTGCCGTCGAACGCCAAGGCCGGTTACGTAATCCGTCGTATTCTGCGCCGGGCCGTGCGTTACGGGTATACCTTCCTCGGTCAGAAGCAGGCCTTCCTCTACAAGTTGCTTGATGTGCTCATTGAGACGATGGGCGATGCCTATCCCGAGTTGAAAGAGCAGAAGGTGCTTATCGGCAAGGTAATCAAGGAGGAGGAAGATGCCTTCCTGCGTACCCTCGAAACCGGTATCAAGTTGCTCGACAAGGTGATGGCCGAAACCAAGGCCGCCGGCAAGAACGAGATAAGCGGTATCGATGCCTTCACCCTCTACGATACCTACGGATTCCCGCTCGACCTGACCGAGCTCATTCTCAAAGAGAAGGGGTTGGGTGTCGACATTGCCGGATTCGATGCGCAGATGCAACAACAGAAGGATCGCGCCCGCAACGCCGCTGCCGTGGAGACGGGCGACTGGGTTGTGCTGCGTGAGGGCGAATCCGAATTTGTGGGCTATGACGAGTTGGAGTGCGACTGTCACATCTTGCGTTACCGCAAGGTGAAACAAAAATCGCGCGAGTATTATCAAATCGTACTCGATCGCACCCCGTTCTATGCCGAGATGGGTGGCCAGGTAGGCGATACGGGTAAACTGATTTCGGCCAACGAGACGGTCGAGATTCTGCAAACCAAACGGGAGAACAACCTGAGTATCCATATTGCCGAGCAGATGCCCGAGGAGGTGACGGCTCAGTTCCATGCCGTCATCGACAAGGAGGCTCGTCAGGCTACGGCCTGCAACCACTCGGCCACTCACTTGCTGCACGAGGCTTTGCGTGAGGTGCTGGGTACGCATGTCGAGCAAAAAGGTTCGTATGTGTCGCCCCAGTCGTTGCGCTTTGACTTCTCGCACTTCAAGAAGGTGACCGACGAGGAGTTGCGCCAGGTAGAGATGCTGGCCAACCGCAAGGTGCGCGAGGCTATTCCGCTGGACGAGCGTCGCAACGTGCCTATTGCC
This sequence comes from Barnesiella viscericola DSM 18177, assembly GCF_000512915.1. GTDB lineage: Bacteria > Bacteroidota > Bacteroidia > Bacteroidales > Barnesiellaceae > Barnesiella > Barnesiella viscericola. Next base: position 1,316,637 of record NZ_CP007034.1, on the reverse strand, counting down.
GAAGCCAAGGCGATGGGTGCCATGGCCCTCTTTGGCGAGAAGTATGGCGAAGAGGTGCGGGTAATCCGCTTCGGGTCGTCGGTCGAGCTGTGTGGCGGTACCCACGTGGCCAATACCGGTAACATTGGTATGATCAAGATTCTCTCCGAAAGTTCGATTGCCGCTGGTGTACGCCGTATCGAGGCCATCACCGGCGCTCGTGTCGAGGAGACGATGAATTCGTTGCAGGATTCGCTCAAAGAGATTGCTACGCTCTTCAACAACGCTCCCAACCTGATGCAGGCCATTCACAAGGCCATCGACGAAAATGCCGAGTTGCGCAAGCAGGCCGAGGAGTATGTGAAAGAGAAGATGGTTTCGATGAAAGACCGCATGATCAAGACGGCCGAGAATGTCGACGGGTTGAAGCTGATTCGCTTCGTAGGTCCCATGCCGGCCGATATGGTGAAGGGCATTGCCTTCCTGCTGCGCAACGAGGTTACCGAGGGGCTGGCTTTCGTGGCTGCAACCAAGGACAACGATAAACCGTTGCTCACGGTCATGTTCAGCAACGACGTTGTAGCCGATGGCAAAAATGCTTCGGCTATCGTGCGCGAAGCTGCCAAACTGATTCAGGGTGGCGGTGGCGGACAGCCCTATTTCGCCCAGGCTGGCGGTAAGAATGCCGAGCACCTGTCCGATGCCTTGGAAAAGATGGTTTCGCTGGTTGTAGGATAACACGCTCCCGCAAACCGAACTTAATGATACAAAGCGCTCCTGTTCCATTGAACGGGAGCGCTCTTTTTTGGAATATCTTCCCCGATCTACCCCCCCCCTTTCTCAGTATCAGTAGGAGAAAACGGTATGAATGAGCCCGTCGTGAGGATTGTGCTTGCGAGGGTGGGGGATAAAAGACGGGCGGCTCTCACAGGAACGTGAGAGCCGCCCATCTTTTTAGGCTTATTTCTGCGGTTATAGCAGCATGGCTGCTCTCACCTCCTTGGCCTTCTCTTCTCCGGCAATTTGGGTGATGATGGCAGTGGCGAAGGGGATAGCAGCAGCCGGCCCCTTACCCGTTGTGATGTTGCGGTCTACGGTCACGAGTTCGCCGGTGATGGTAGCGCCCGTGAGGAATTGCTCAAACCCGGGATAGCAGGTAGCCTTGTAACCGTTAAGCAGTCCGGCTTGACCCAAAACCGAGGGGGCTGCGCAGATAGCCGCGATGTGTTTGTTGGCGGCAGCATGGCGTTGCAGCAGCGACACGAGAGGCTTGCATTCGCTCAAATGTTTGGTGCCGGGCATTCCGCCGGGCAAGACAAGCCATTCTACATCGTCGGCCGACAACTCTACCCAAGTGCAGTCGGCGGTTACGGTTACTCCGTGAGAACTCTCGACTTGAAGGTTACGCGAGATGGAAACCGTGGTGATGTCGATACCGGCACGGCGCAACATGTCTACGACCGTGAGGGCTTCCAATTCTTCAAATCCTGTAGCGAGAAATAGATAAACAGTTTTCATTATTCCGATTTTTTTTATTGTCAATAAATTAGTAGGAGCTCATGACAAATCCTCCGGCTATCCAGTATGCAACACGTCCGGTCGAAATCGTTTGAAACAGGCCGGAAGCACAATTGCTGTCCGGCCTGAGTGATGAGCTTGTGGCGCTTAAAGCGTTCCGGCCTCGGCCTGTTGAATCATCTGCTGGCTGGCATAGAGATATACCTCTACGCGGCGATTTTCCTGACGGCCGGCAGCGGTCGAGTTGTCGGCTACGGGATTGGCTTCGCCCATACCCTCGACCGTCTTGATTTGGGTCGACGATACGCCGCAACCCAGCAGATAGCTGGCTACGCTTTGGGCGCGTTCCTGCGACAGGTTCAGGTTCTTTTGGTAGCTTTGCTCGGCAGTCGAGTTTTTCCACCCCTGATTGTCGGTATATCCATAGATGGCGACGTCCATGTCGCGGTTCTGGTTGAGCACGTTGTTGGCAAATTTGCTCAGAGCCGCTTTGGCCGATGCGCTCAGGGTCGAACTGCTCGTCGAGAAGAGGATACCCGAGTCGAAGGTTACCTTCACGGCTTGCAGACCGTTGTTGTCGGTTACCTGCTCGACTTGTGCGCCTTCGACTTGTTTGGCCTGTTCGGCGGCTTTATCCATTTTCTTGCCGATGAGAGCTCCGGCGGTCGTACCTACGGCAGCACCTACGGCGGCACCGATGGCTGCGCCTTTGCCTTTTCCGAAGATGGCACCTAACCCGGCACCTACGGCAGCACCGCTACCACCCCCGATGAGGGCACCTTTGCCGGTGTTCGACATGTTACAGCTTGTCAGTAGCATACCGGCTACCAGGATACAAGACAGGACTTTCATGCATTTCATATCAGTAGAGTTTTAGAATTTGCATCACAAAAGTAAGAAAAAAAACGATATGGTATTTGCTAATATTTATAATAAATGAGGGGGAAAATAGTTTACGCTCGATGGATTTTCGGAAAAATATTTATCTTTGCCCGGCCAGGGTGGAACGATTGCCCCTCTTTGCCCGATGCCGAAAGGGCTGAAAGTGTGATAATAGCCGGGGAGGACGAAGGACGTTTTTACCCGCCACCCGGCAGGCGTGATGATGCAAAAGCGGCGGGGGCCGCCAATGAGACTGAAATATATAGCATTTTTAGGTATTTATTTTTTTTAATGTTGAAAGAACGAATGAGAAAGAAAAGATTTTCCTGTATGGTAGTTCTTGTCTGAGGTTTGTGGTTGGCTGTGTCGGCTCAGAATCCGGTTTACCGGTGGTATATCGGGGCAGCCATTATTCGACTCGGTATTACCTATGATGAGAATCCGGCAATTCCTTCCATGGGCGATGTGGCTTATACCATTCAATTGCCTAAACCTTTTGGAGGATCGCGGAGAACGTCCCTTATCACGGCGCTCGTTCTGGTCGACTTGCGTCAGGATATATGGAAAAAGGCGTTGGGCGAGGTGGAATAGGCTCAAACCGCTTGGTTACCCGGGCCCGAACTTACGAATACGACGGGGACTCCTTTCCAGTAAGGAGTCCCCGTCGTATCTTTGAGGCGTGCGATTTTTTCTCGTTTCGGGCTTGAACGGGTAGATAAACGATAGTTCGACTCGACTAATCGGGTCAAATGGTTACCAATTCAAGATTTTCTTCTATCTTTGTGTAGCATATATGTCTACCCAATAGAAACGGCACGATGAATACGATAGGCAATCTTTTTACCCTCACCTCGTTTGGCGAGTCGCACGGCCCGGCCATCGGAGGGGTGGTCGACGGCATGCCCGCGGGGATACCCGTCGACATGGAGTTTATACAGCAGGAGCTCGACCGGCGTCGGCCGGGACAGTCGTCGATAGTGACACCCCGCAAGGAGAGCGACCGGGTGGAGTTCCTCTCGGGCGTTTTCGAGGGAAAAACCACCGGGACCCCCATCGGCTTCGTGGTATGGAACGAGAATCAGCACTCCTCCGACTACGACAACTTGCGCGACCTTTACCGCCCCTCGCATGCCGATTATACCTACCAGTGCAAATATGGCTGCCGCGATCATCGGGGCGGGGGCCGCTCGTCGGCCCGCGAGACGATAGCCCGCTGTGTGGCCGGAGCGTTGGCCAAACTGGTGCTCCGCTACCTGGGTATCGAGGTGTGGGCCTATACCTCGCAGGTGGGTGAGCTATCGTTACCCGGCGACTACCGCAGTTACGACCGGGCCGAAATCGAGAAGAATGCCGTGCGCTGTCCTGATGCCGAGATGGCCCGACAGATGGAGGCCTATATCGCTCGGGTGAAGTCCGAGGGCGATACCGTGGGTGGAGTCATCACCGGGGTCATCAGCGGGGTACCCGCAGGACTGGGCGAGCCGGTGTTCAACAAGCTGCACGCCGCCCTGGGCAGTGCCATGCTTGGTATCAACGCCGTCAAGGGGTTTGAGTATGGCATGGGTTTTGCCGGGGCCCGATGCCGGGGCTCGCAGGTGAACGATGTATTTGAGTCGCACGACGGGCGCATCACGACCCGTACCAATTACTCGGGCGGGATACAGGGAGGCATCTCCAATGGCGAGGACATCTATTTCAGGGTCGCCTTCAAGCCGGTGGCCACCTTGCTGCGCGACATCGAGACGGTCGATACCCAGGGCAATCCCGTGGTGTTGAAGGCCAAGGGGCGTCACGACCCCTGCGTGTTGCCACGCGCCGTGCCCGTGGTCGAGGCCATGGCGGCGATGGTGATACTCGACTATTACCTGTTGGCACAGAGTCATAAACTATAAAAAACATACGATATATGGATACGAGAAAGTATATAGCCGATCATTACGATCGCTTCTTCGACGAGTTGTTTTCGCTGTTGCGCATTCCCTCGATAAGTGCCTTGCCCGAACATCGGGACGACATGCTGCGCTGTGCCGACCGCTGGCGCGAGTTGCTCTTGGCCGCCGGCGCCGACCGGGCCGAGGTGATGCCTACATCAGCCTCGCCGGTGGTCTTTGCCGAGAAGGTGGTCAACCCCGACTATCCCACGGTGCTGGTCTATGCCCACTACGATGTGATGCCGGTCGAGCCGTTGGAGTTGTGGCACACCCAGCCTTTTGAGCCGGTTATCCGCGACGGCCGCCTGTGGGGCCGTGGTGCCGACGACGACAAGGGGCAGGGTTTTATCCAGTTGAAGGCTTTCGAGATTGCTGTGCGCGAGGGGCTGTTGCGTTGTAATGTGAAGTTCCTGATCGAAGGGGGCGAGGAGATTGGTTCGCCCGGGGTCGAGGAGTTCTGCAAGAGCCACCTCGATCTGTTGCGTTGCGATGTGATTCTCGTCTCCGATACCAGTATGGTGGGGCTCGACACCCCCTCGATTACGACCGGTCTGCGCGGCCTGGCCTACTGGGAAATCGAGGTGACCGGTCCCAACCGCGACCTGCACTCGGGTATCTTCGGCGGTACCGTGGCCAATCCCATCAACGAGTTGTGCAAGATGCTGGCCGGGGTGGTCGACGGCAACGGACGTATCGTTATCCCCCATTTCTACGACGATGTGGAGAATGTCTCGGCCGAGGAGCGGGCCATGCTGGGTGCCGTGCCTTACGACGAGGCCAGGTACAAGCAGGCCATCGAGGTCGACGAACTCTCGGGCGAGACCGGTTTCTCACCGTTGGAGCGCACGGCCATTCGACCCACGTTCGACATCTGTGGCATTTGGGGCGGCTATACGGGCGAGGGGGCCAAGACGGTGTTGCCCTCGAAGGCCTATGCCAAGGTATCGTGTCGCCTGGTTCCCCACCAGAACCACGAGAAGATTTCGCAGATGTTCATCGACTATATCAAATCGGTGGCTCCCCGCAGCGTGAAGGTGAAGGTAACTCCCATGCACGGAGGCGAGAGCTATGTGTGCCCCATCGACCTGCCCGCCTACAAGGCTGCCGAGCAGGGATATGCGCTGGCCTTCGGGAAACAGCCGCTGGCCGTGCGCCGCGGCGGCAGTATCCCCATTATTGCCACCTTTGAAAAGATATTGGGTGTGAAGTCGGTCTTGATGGGCTTCGGTCTGGAATCGGACGCCACCCACTCGCCCAACGAGAATTTCCTGATGGAGATGTACGAGAAGGGTATCGTGGCCGTGGTCGAATTTTACAACCGGTTCGGACATTAAACGGTATGGATACGAAGCGGTATCGCGACTTCGCTGATTTTCTGAACGAACATTTCGACGGCAAGGTGCAGAAAATTTCGCTGCACGCCGGCTTTACCTGTCCCAATCGCGACGGCAGTATCGGGGTGGGGGGCTGCACCTATTGCAACAACCAGACGTTCAGCCCTGACTATTGCCACACCGGCAAGAGCATCACCCGCCAGCTCGACGAGGGGGTTGCCTTCTTTGCCCGCAAATATCCTACGATGCGCTATCTGGCCTATTTTCAGGCTTATACCAATACCTATGGTGAGCTTGAAGAGCTGAAACGCAAGTATGAGGAGGCTCTGGCTCACCCCGGGGTGGTGGGAATCATCATCGGCACACGGCCCGACTGCATGCCTGCCGACCTGCTCGACTACCTGGCCGACCTCTCCCGCCGCACCTTCGTGCTGGTGGAGTATGGGGTGGAAAGTACCAGCGACGAGACCTTGCGACGTATCAACCGGGGACACGATTTTGCCACCTCGGTCGACGCCATTCGTCGCACCTCGGCTGCCGGGGTACTCGTGGGGGCTCACATGATATTGGGATTGCCGGGCGAGAGCCGGGAGATGATGCTCAAACATGCCCGCAGCTTGTCGCAGCTTCCGCTCGATACCCTCAAACTGCACCAGCTGCAATTGATTCGGCATACCCGCATGGCTCGGGAATATGAGATGAGTCCGCAGGATTTCCACCTCTACGGAGTTGACGAGTATATCGACCTGGCCATCGACTTTGCCGAGCGCCTATCGCCCAGTATCGCCATCGAGCGGTTCGTGTCGCAATCGCCGGCCGAGTTGCTTATCGCTCCCCGCTGGGGGCTTAAAAATCATGAGTTTACCGCACGCCTGTTGCGGCGCATGCGTGAGCGCGATGCGTGGCAGGGGCGGTTGTGTGACGAATGAGACGGAGGCAGGTAGGTCTTAGAACTCGGAGAGGAATTTGACCAGATCCTCTTTCTCGGGGAGTCCCAGCTTTTTGCGCAGCCGGTTTCGTCCCGATTCGATGCTGCGCACCTCCTTGAAGGTGATGGAGGCAATCTCTTTGGTCGACAGCCCCAGCCTGAGCAGGGCGCACAGGTGCTTGTCGTTGGTGGTGAGGTCGGGGTAGCGTTCCGAGAGCTTCTGAAAAAAGGAGTCGTGCACGTTTTCAAATCTGAATCGGAATTCGTCCCAACCGTTTTTGGCATTGTATTGATTGATTTTCGAGATGATCTCTTTGATGTGCTTGCGCTTTTCGCTCTCTTTGACGTTGATTTCGAGAAGCAGCTTTTTCATCTCCTCATTCAGCTTTTCTATGTAGTTTTCGTTTTGAACCGATTGTATGGAGAGCGACGTCATCTCTTTTTCCTGTTGCAAGAGCTGTTCTTTTTGAGCGGCGATGCGTTGTTCCAGTTGTGCCTTTTCCTGTTCCTTTTCACGAAGTTCGATGTCGAACTTGTGGTAGGACTTTTGCCACGACTCCTCTTTGGCCGCCCGCTTCCGGGCCGATGTCGCCCGGTTGCGCAACAAGGCGGCGAGCAGGCTGGCGATGATGATTCCCAGCAGCGTGTAGATGACGGTATTCCTCTTTTGCGCTTGTCGGGCCGCGAGCGCTTCGTGAAGGTTGCGCTTCTGTCCGGTCAGATACATCTCCTCAATGTTGGCGAACTGGTACTTGTTTTCGATTTCAGACAAAGAGTCCTTGATTGCTACGGCCGAGGAGAGGCAGTCGTATGCCTTGCCAAACTCTCTTTTCTCGGCATAGATTTCGGCAAACGAGTTCAGCAGACCCACCTGATCCTTCTCGCTGTGGCAAATGTCGGCCTGCTGTTTGGCTTTTTGGAGAGCGGTCAACGCCTCTTCGTTGCGGTTGAGGTGACGATAGATTTGGGACAACAGCCGATAGGTATAGATGAGAAAGCGGTTTTGCCCCTTCTCCTTCTGGTACTTCTCCACCTCTTGTATGATTTTCAGGGCCAGCAACGGTTCGTTGCGGTTGAGGTAAATCGAGGCGATACTCTGCTGCATGAGCATGATCATGTCCTTGTCCTTCTTCGATTCGAGCTGATGCAGGGCCAGAAAGGCATATTCCAAGGCCTTGTCGTGGTTGTTCTGCTTGGCATAGGTGACAGCCAGGTTGTTGTAGTTGACAAAGAGCTTCTGCTTGTCCTTTCGAGCTTCGTTGATTTGTATTGCTTTGTTGAAGAAGGTGTCGGCTTGAGCATACTCCTTTTGGCGTTGTAATGAACTGCCCAGGTTGTTGTAGATGATAGCCGTCATGGCGTCCATGTGATATTTCTTGGTCTCTTCGAGTGAGTTGAAATAGAGGTTGATAGCCGGAGTCGACATGCCCAATGCCTGGTAGGCCGAGGCTTGAATCAGAGCCAGGTTGACCCGGGTCTCCTTTTGTGCAATCTGTTCGGGGAAGTTGTCTTGCAGAAATCGGCGGGCCAGTTTCGTGTACTCGATGGTGGCATTGTACAAGCCGTTTTCGCTGAGTTTGACGGCAATGTCGTACAAGGTAGCGATGATGGTCGAGTCGGGCAGTGGAGCCGTTTGCAGTCGTGCTATGGTCGAGTCGAGCTGAGTCGACAGTTGAGTATTGGCCGATTGGGACGCCGTGCGGTGGTCGATGTGGTATATTTGGTGCGTTTCGTTCAGGAACTGTTTGAGTTGGGTTTGGTAGTTTCGAGACCAGCCATTAAGGGAAATAGACCCCGACAATAGAATTATACATAAGATAAAATTCAATAAACGGCTGTTTCGATAAGATTCCCTCATAGTTTTGCCCTTGTGATGTGTATGACAAAGGTAGCAAATATTTATAATTTATTATTTTGTCGGGTAGCGGAATATGAATCTTTTACGTCTCTTTCTCACGATTTTCCTTTTTTATGAAGGAATGTATGGCTGGAAAGGAATTTTAATAATATGATTATTAGTATATTATAATTATATGCCGTAGTGTTTTCTCTATTTAATTTCAAATTGCAGTAGTCGGCTGGGGGAATAAAACTTTATGCTTTGTGAGATTTTGGTTTCATTTGTAAAAAGTCAATTAGACTTGTGAGAGGAAGATTTGATATTCTAATGTAAGCTATATTTTATTTTGGTTCACTAAATGGTTGTTTGTATGAAAAAGATTTTACTTTTTGCTACATTGGCTCTGCTGAATGTGGAACTCGGGTTTGCCGAGTTGCACGAAACATTTGACGGTGGAGTCTTTCCCCCCGAGGGGTGGACGACGACGTGCAAGCCGAGTACGTTGAATGATCACCCTCAATGGAGTTCGACTGACGACATCAATCAGTTTATATTCGGTTATTCCACGGGCGGTTATGCCGCTTATTCCAAAGCCGGCGGATTCGGCGAGGGGTTGGAGACCGACTCCTGGCTGATAACTCCTCGGGTAACCGTTGAATCGGGACAGTATTTGCACTTTATGTTGGGAGCGAACTGGGCAACGAATGTGGCTGAAAACGAGCGGGCATTCGAGGTGCTTGTCTCTCAATCGGATAAGGCACGGGCTAACTTCACGGATACCTTGATGTGTATCTCTCCGCAGGGTGTATTGCCGTGGGGGGCTTATGCCCTGGATTTGTCGAAATATGTCAGCAAGCCGGTCTATATCGCATTTCATGAACGAGGCCATGGCGGATATTCCTTTGTATTTAATTCGACCTATGTGGACGATGTGGCCATCGATGCTTATGCAGGTCCCGATATGGCCATACATGAAGTGCTGGCAATGGGTAACGCCTGTGATACGGAACAGCCCATACAGGTGAAGGTGGTCAATACCGGTTTGTCGGTAAGTTCCTATCGGTTGAACTATCGGGTAGGCGACGGTGAAACGGTGTCGGAGACGGTTGCCGAGCCGTTGCTCTCGGGGGAGAGCCGAACCTATCAGTTTGCCCGGAAGGCTCTGTGTGTGACGGGTGAGACGAGCGTGATAACGGCTTGGGTCGACGGAGTTTCCAACGATTTGAATCTGGAAAACGATACCTTGGAGACCGAGGTCGAGATGAGACCTTCGATCGATTATCCTTATCAGATGACATCGGAGAACATAACTACCGATTTTTCGAGCTCCTCTACACCCTCTATGCGGGCTGCCTATTGGGCATACAGTCCTGATAACGAGGCGTGGGTGTGGGTACCCTACAATACAAAGACGGCTTTGCTCAGAAGTAACTGTATCTCTCTGCCGGCCGGGATTGTCCGGGTTGAGTTTGAGTATATGTCGAGCCTCGATTTTACCATGTCGGTCAAGACGGGCTATTTTGTAACCAATGATTATGCTGAGGTAGGCGTGTCGGACAATCTCCCGGCTTCGGAGACGGAATTTGCCAAGGGGTCGGTGACCTGCAACATAGCCGAGGCCGGCTTGGTCTCGCTGGCGTTGCAGTGCAACAGCCTGGCGCAGGTGGCTGTCAGGAATATCAAGATAAAGGACCCTTATGAGGATATTGTGGCCGAGCAGATTACGTCGCCCAAACTATCGGCCCGGCTGGTCGACGGCGCAGTGAAGGTCTCGGCCATATTCAAGAATAACGGCAAGTCGGCACAGAGCCATGTCCCGGTCTATTATCAGGTCAATGACGGTGAAGTTGTATCGGGCGAAATCGAGTCCTTGGCAGCCAACGAGAGCAAGGAGTTCACTTTCCCGACGACGGCCGATTGGAGCACCCCGGGAGAGAAAGTCTTGAAAGTGTGGTCGGCCATGTCGGGCGACGGTGATTTGTCGAACGATACGTTGACAACTCGGGTTCAGGCCTATACGGCCCGTCCCTTCCCGCACAACATGGGTTTCAACGAGGACTCTTCGGACGTGATTTACTGGTCGTCCTACAACCCCGACCAGGACGGCGTGTATTGGGAACCGATTTTGAAAGCAGCAGCCGGTCTGCCCAAGGAGGGTACCGGTATTGGATACATCGACTCGTATGCGGGCATTACACACAATGACTGGTACATCAGCCCGGCCATCTCGATGCCCAAGGGCAAGGCTCGAATCTCGTTCTACTACGCTACCGTATATTCTACGGGCGAAAGCTCTTTGAAGGTCTATATGGGCCGGAGCGACGATCCCGACAGCCTGACAACTCTCCTGTGCTCCTATCCGGTGGACAAGGTGAATCAATATCGATGTGGATATGCCCACTTCGATATACCCGAAGCCGGTAACTACTACTTTGCCTTCTATAACGAAGGTACGGGGCGCAACATCATACTCGACGATGTGCGTATCGATGCTGCCGAAGATGTGGCCATGTCGTCGGTAGAACTGGATTGTACCGATGGTTTCAATTTGAGTGAGGCCGCCGTGACGGTGCAGGTTGTCAACCTGGGCGTTTCGCCGCAAGAGAATCTGACATTCTCCTATGAGATGAACGGCAACGGATCGCCCGTATCGGAAATTTATGAAGGTCCGTTGGCTCCTGGCGATACGGTTACCTATACCTTCACCCAGAAGGCCGATGTGTCGGCAGTCGGTACCTATACCTTCCGGAGCTATGTGAAGAGCACGGTCGACACCGACAGCTACAACGACACGTTGCCGGGAGCTTCGCTGAAACACTGGGCCAACGCCACGATTCCTTATAAGGAGAATTTTGAAGATGCCACGACCGACCCATACTGGTCGTTAAAGACGTTGTCCGGAGCCAGTCTGGTGATTACCCACTCGGCGTTCAGTTCCAGCTCGGCCTACGACGGCACGGGATTGCTGGGGTGCAGCGGACAAACAGCAGCCGATGTCGATGCCTGGGCCCGGTCGCAGAGCATTGATATACCGGCAGGAGAGTATGAGTTCTCGATGTTCTATCGCACCATGATGAATCAGCCCGCATCGCCTAATACTACGCTCTCTTACGTACAACGGTTCAGAGTCTATCTATCGGCCGACCCCGACGATATGACCGATGCCATTTTGCTGTACGACAACGACAGTGTAATTGTGAAGGAGAAGCATTATGCTAAACTTTCGGTACCGGTTACGGTCGACAAGGACGGTGCCTATTACATTGTCATCAACTGCTATTCGCCCAAGGGGAACGGTTGCCTGTACCTCGACGACATCGAGTTGTCGCCGGTAGCCGAGGCCGGGACGACACTCCCGTATCACTCCGATTTCGAGTCGAACGAGGGTGAGTGGTACCATTACAGCCCGGCCTCCAATATCGAACAGTGGAGTGCCGTGACCGAAGGTGGTGAGACATTCATGCAGACTCAATATTTCTATGACTACGGAATGGAGTCCAAAGGTATTGCCGGCCTCTATGTAGCACCCTCGGTGGCTTTGTCGCAAGGCGACTCGGTGCGTGTGACTATCGATTACGAAATCATGATTGACGATCCTGCAAGCGACCATGGACAGAACTTGACGGTTTACATGGCCGATAAAGATGTGCCCGATGCCTATACCACCCAAGTGGTTTGCGGTGATGTGATTGACGACCGGAGTCAGGTTTCGGGAGTCGTGGCTATTCCCAAAGACGGCATCTATTATTTCGGGGTGAAACCCTACTGTCCGCAGGAGACTTCGGCTACCCAGATGCGGTTGTTTGCCTTCGATATGGAGCGCGTCAACACCGTGTCGGGGATAGAGTCGACCGAGAGTCAATCGTCGTTCTACTTCGACGGAGAGCGGTTGCATATCCTGGGCGATTACATCGAAGTAACTCTTTACGATTGTCGTGGTGCTGCCACGGGTAGCTATCGAGACGAGTCGGTTATCGACCTGAGTAACCTCTCTTCGGGAGTCTACATCGTGCGTCTGTTGACCGGTACACGAGTTGTGACCGGAAAGATTATGGTTCAATAATTTCAGATAACATGGAGAAAGGGGTATACTTCACAAAGGTATATCCCTTTTTCGTTTACGTCAGTAAATCTTGGAAATAACGTGCGAGCCCTATCGGCGCTGTGACAGCGCGCGGTAGGGCTTGCGCGTGTATGATACGAGGAGCCGGCAAGTTATTGCCGGGCTCTCAGGGCATTTTACCGGTGGCTCTGCAACCGCTGGCGGGCCATCGCCTCATACTCGGTGCCGGGGCGTCCGTAGTTGCAGTAGGGGTAGATGCTGATGCCGCCGCGGGGTGTGAAAAAGCCGGTCACCTCGATGTATTTGGGCTCCATGAGCTTGATGAGGTCCTTCATGATGATGTTCACGCAGTCTTCGTGGAAGGCTCCGTGGTTGCGAAAACTGAACAGGTAGAGCTTCAAGCTCTTGCTCTCGACCATGCGTTCGCCGGGAATGTAGTCGATTTGTATGGTGGCAAAGTCGGGCTGGCCAGTGATGGGGCAGAGGCTGGTAAACTCGGGGCAGTTGAAGCGCACCCAGTAGTCGTTTTCGGGGTGTTTGTTGGTGAAGGTCTCCAACACCTCGGGGGCATAGTCCTGCCGATAGGTGGTCTTATGCCCCAGTAAAGTCAATTGAGGTTCTTTCGATTCCATATTGATGAGTTATTGTATTTCTTTTATTTTGAAGATGTTGTAGGATACCTGCCGGTCGTAGACGTCGCTGCCGTCGATGCGCTTGACCAGTCGCACCACCCGAATGGTAACCGGCAGAATAATGATTTCGTAGGCTGTTTTGAGGCAGGCCTGGGTGACGATGAGCACGATGAGCTCCTTGACCGGTACCACGCCCCCGAAGGCGATGGGGAAGAAGAGCAGCGAGTCGGCACTCTCGCCCACGATGGTCGAGGCGATGGCCCGCAGCGAGAAGTATTTGCCTCCGCTCGATATTTTCATCTTGCTCATCACATAGGCGTTGAGGAACGACCCGGCCAGAAAGGCGATGAAGCTGGCCAGCAAGATGCGGGGCGTGGAGGAGAAGGTGGCCTCGAAGGCGCTTTGCCCTTCCCAGAACGGGGCCGAGGGCAGGACAATGGCCAGTTGGATAAAAAGAACGGCCAGCAGATTCATGAGGAAGCCCAGCCAGATGATGAGCCGTGCCTTGCGGTAGCCCCACACCTCGGCGATGCAGTCGTTGATGATGTAGGAGATGGGAAAGACAATGAGTCCGGCGGTTGCGGTGATGCCTCCGAGTGAAACCATCTTCACTTCGAGCAGGTTGGAGCAGATGAGGCACACACAGAATACGACGCCCATCACGAGGAAGGGCAGAGATACGGTACGATTCATGATTCCTTGTTTTTTACGTGGTGTTCAAGCACACGGGAGGAGCCTGTTGCAGCTCCTCGCTGGTTATACAATTTGTTTTTTCGGGCGCAAAGGTAAGACCTTTTTTGCACAATCGCAAGTGGGGTGGAAAGGGAGGGGCACCCGTGGAAGGCATCGGCGGTTCCTGTCGTTGGGGAAGCAGCCGTGGAAAGCGTACGGGGCAGACCTTACCTGACAACAGGAGGTTTGCCCCGTGCTTATGGGTAAAACCAGGGAGAGATGGGCTAGTTCTCTTCCTGAGGGGTCTCGTGCTTGTGTACCAGCACCTTGTCGATGCGGGCACCGTCCATGTCGACGATTTCGAGGGTGAAGCAGAGCCAGTCCACTTTTTCGCCCTCGGTGGGAATGTGTTGCAGCAGTTCGAGAATGAGTCCGCTCAGCGTGTTGTAGTTGAACTCCTGGTAGCGGTCGGTCATGTCGTAGTGGTCGAGAAAGTCGTAGAACGAGCATTGCCCGTCGATGAGGCACGAGCCGTCGTCGCGGGTGATGATGTCGGCCGACGGTCCGGCCGAGGCTGAACCCACCAGGGCGCCCAGCACGTCGCTGAGGGTGACGATGCCCTCGATGCTGCCAAACTCGTCGGTCACCAGTCCGTAGCGGTGATTCTCGGTGCGTAGCCGCTCCATGGCGGTATAGACACTCATGTTCTCGGGCAGGAAATAGGGCGTCTCGGCCACCTCCCTGATGTTGAATGTGGGGTCGTCGATTTTGGCAAAAAGCTCTTTCAGCGACACGATGCCGATGATGTCGTCGAGGCTGTCTTCGCACAGCGGATAGACGGCGTGCAGGTCGTGAATGATTTTCGATTTGAGGGTGGCGTTGTCGTCCTGTACGTCGAGGCATACCAGGTCGCTGCGGTGGGTCATGATTGACGAGATGTTGCGGTCGCCCAGATTGAATACCCGCTCGACAATATCCTGTTCCACCTCCTGCACGCTGCCGTCTTCGGTCCCTTCGCGCACGATGGCCTTGATTTCGTCTTCGGTAATGCCCTCCTTTTGCGACGAGAGTCCCAGAAACTGACACACCCCGGCCGTGCTCTTGGTAAGAATCCACACAAAGGGGGCGGCGATGAGCGAGAGCCACGACATGGGGCGCGATACCACCTTGGCCACCTGTTCGGCCGCTATCATACCGATGCGCTTGGGCACCAGTTCGCCGATGATGAGGGTGAGGTAGGTGACGATGATGACGATGATGGCTTTCGATATGCTCAGGGCATAGGGTTCCAGTGCGGGACTTTGGGCCAGCACACCGGCCAGGTCGCCGGCCAGCTTGTCGCCCGAATAGAGACCGGTAAGAATCCCGATGAGGGTGATGCCTATTTGTACGGTAGAGAGGAATCGGTCGGGGTCTTGCGAGAGTTTCAGGGCCGACTGTGCGGCTTTGCTCCCCTTTTTAGCGCTGTTTTCGAGTTTGACTTTTCGGGCCGAAACCAGGGCGATTTCGGACATAGAGAGTACTCCGTTACAAAGAATAAGAAGTACTATAATGAAAATTTCCATGTGAGAATTAAAAATTTACAGGTCGAAGATACTGAAATAAATCCGGATTTGGAGGAGATTGTGTGTTGCTGCATATATTTTTAATTTTATTTAGTTAAATTGGCTGATAGTTCTCTGCCTGTGAAATTTTTCGAGGAAGGTAGTATGGTGCAGAGGTTTGTGCCAAGAGTGGTAAAAAACAGCTCTTTCGGTTGAATAAATGGTCAGAAATGTACCGAAATAGAAAAATAAATGCGATATTTGCACCGTAATCCTTGGATTTCCCCCGGACTACTTTTATTTGCAAAAAAAGAGGCTTTTGCTTTTTTAGATGGGCAAAAAGCTATATATTTGCAGTCCAAAAAATTAAAAACAATATATTAGTACATAATTATAATTTATACAAAAATGACAAAGGCTGACATTGTAAACGAAATTTCTAAAAACACAGGTATCGAAAAAGCTGTTGTTCTTGAAACCGTTGAAAAATTTATGGAGACCGTGAAGGGTTCTTTGGCAAAAGGTGAAAACGTATATTTGAGAGGCTTCGGCAGCTTCATCGTAAAGAAAAGAGCTCAAAAGACGGCTCGCAATATTTCCAAGAATACGACCATTATTATTCCCGCCCACAATATCCCCGCTTTCAAGCCGGCTAAAACCTTCATGGGTGAGGTAAAATAAGTTTGAAAACAAACGCAATTAAATATTAATCTTTAAAACATATCGTTATGCCGAGTGGAAAGAAAAGAAAAGGCCACAAGATGGCTACTCACAAACGCAAAAAAAGATTGAGAAAGAACAGACATAAGAAGAAATAATGTCTGTCTGCTCAATAAATGACAGCACACAAAGAACAAATTTGATGCGTTTCGAGGCATTGGATTTGTTCTTTGCTTTATCGACACGAAATTATGCCCTCGAAAGGGGGGATAAAATGTATTCGGCGGAATGGCTGTGTGGTGTGTAAAACGATGCGCAGGCATGCCGCTTGACAAACAGTAATCTATAAATCACAACTTATGACCAGCGAACTTGTAGTAGATGTACAACCCAAAGAGATTTCTATTGCACTGCTCGAGAACAATCGATTGGTCGAGCTCCAAAAGGAGGCCCGAAACATATCGTTTTCGGTGGGCGACATCTATTTGGGCCGGGTCAAGAAGCTGATGCCGGGACTCAACGCTGCGTTTGTCGATGTAGGTTACGAAAAGGATGCTTTCCTGCACTATCTCGATTTGGGTACTCAGTACAATTCGAGTGCCAAGTTCTTGAAACAGTCGCTTGCCGACCGCAAGCGGGTGTTGTCACTCCCCAAGTTCAATCTGCTGCCCGATATTGAAAAGGACGGCACGATTAACGATGCCTTGAAGGTGGGCCAGGAGGTTCTGGTACAGATTGCCAAGGAACCCATTTCGTCGAAAGGCCCCCGGTTGACGGCCGAAATCTCTTTTGCCGGCCGCTTTCTGGTGCTGATACCGTTCTCGGACAAGGTATCGGTGTCGCAGAAAATCAAGTCGAATGAGGAGAAACTCCGCCTCAGGCAGTTGATTCAGAGCATAAAGCCCCGCAATTTCGGGGTGATTGTGCGCACGGTAGCCGAGGGGAAACGGGTGGCCGAATTGAACAACGAGCTCAAAACGTTGGTGAAGTGTTGGGAAGATATGTTGGTGAAGTTGCAAAAGGCGAAACTGCCCTCGCTCGTCTATGAAGAGACAGGACGTACCGTGGGGCTGTTGCGCGACATTTTCAGCCCGTCGTTTGAAAATATCTATGTCAACGACAAGGAGACCTATAACCAGATTCGCAATTACGTGAGTCTCATCGCTCCCGATCGCAAGGATATTGTCAAGCTGTATGAGGGCGAACTACCCATTTTCGACAACTTTGCCATTACCAAGCAGATTAAATCTTCGTTAGGAAAAACTGTCTCATTCAAAAGCGGAGCGTATGTCATTATCGAGCATACCGAGGCGTTGCACGTGATTGATGTGAATAGCGGCAACCGCTCAAAAGCCTCCTCCGACCAGGAGAGCAATGCGCTCGATGTGAACATGAACGCGGCCGAAGAAATTGCCCGGCAACTGCGGTTGCGTGATATGGGCGGAATTATCGTGATCGATTATATCGATATGGACGAAGCCGAGAATCGTCAGAAGTTGTATGATCGCATGCGCGAACTGATGGCCAACGACCGTGCCCGACACAACATCTTGCCGTTGAGCAAGTTCGGGCTGATGCAAATCACCCGCCAGCGGGTGCGTCCGGCCCTCGATATCATTACCAGCGAAGATTGCCCGACTTGCCACGGTAAAGGCACCATTCCTCCCTCCCTGCTCTTTACCGATGTGTTGGAGTCGAAGATTCATTATTTGGTGTACAAGTTGAAAATCAAGAAGTTCACTTTACACGTGCATCCTTTCGTAGCGGCTTACATCAATCAGGGAGTTTTCTCTCTGAAAATGAAATGGCGCTGCAAGTATACCTTCCAGATGAAGGTGATACCCAATCAGTCGCTCGCTTATCTCGAATATAAGTTCTTCGATGCCGAGAAAAACGAGATTGACCTGAAAGAA
Organism: Barnesiella viscericola DSM 18177; assembly: GCF_000512915.1. GTDB lineage: Bacteria > Bacteroidota > Bacteroidia > Bacteroidales > Barnesiellaceae > Barnesiella > Barnesiella viscericola. Next base: position 1,298,741 of record NZ_CP007034.1, on the reverse strand, counting down.
GAGATTGACATCAAGAAGTGAGAGGCCTCGTTGCCTCTGGGTTGTAGCGGGACCACCACCGGTGGTCCCGCTCTTTTTTTGCCGGGTTCGAGACTCTTTTTTACAGGGTACTGGTACTTTGCCCTTCTCACCACACCTTGGGCCTCCGAGGTGTTTCCTTTTCTTTCCTTTATCCCGGAAATGGAGCAGCCCCGCAGGGTGCCGTGTGGCGCTGCGGGGCTGTGTAAGAGTTTGTCGGGTATAACTTGGCGGTGTGCGGTTACTCCCGGTAATAGATGCGTTTTACGCGGGTCGATACCGAGGTGAGAATCTCGTAGGGTATGGTGCCGAGGGTCTCGGCAATCTCGGTCACGGGCAGCTGTTCGCCGAATATCTCGACCCGGTCGCCCGGCTGGCAATCGATGTCGGTCACGTCGATCATGCATACGTCCATGCAGATGTTGCCCACGATGGGGGCTCGCTTGCCGTTCACCACTACACACCCTTTGCCGTTGCTCAAATGACGGTCCAGACCGTCGGCATAGCCGATGGGAATGGCGGCGATGCGTGAGTCGCGGGTGAGTACCCCCTTGCGGCCGTAGCCCACGGTTTCGCCGGCCGGGAGCGACTTGATTTGGAGAATGGTGGTCTTCAAGGTGCTCACTGTCTCGATGCCGCAGGAGTCTTCGATGGGCGAGACGCCGTAGAGCCCGATGCCCAGCCGCACCATGTCCATCTGGTATTCGGGGAATCGCAGGATGCCGGCCGTGTTGAGTATGTGGCGCAGAATCTTGTGTTTGGAGTGCTGTTGCAGGTAGTCGGCACAACGGGTGAAGGTGTCGATCTGTTGGTGCGAGAACTCGTCGAAGCGGGGCTCGTCGCTACCGGCAAAGTGCGAGAATACCGAGCGGGCGAGCACGACCGTCTGGTCGTTGAGCATGTCGACTACTTGGGGCATATCCTTCTCTTCAAAGCCGAGCCGGTGCATGCCCGAGTCGATTTTGATGTGTACGGGATAGCCGGCCAGCCCCAGTTTCTCGCCTTCGGCAATGATGGCTTTCAACAGCTCGAAGCTGTATATCTCGGGCTCGAGGTAGTAGCTGAACAGGGTGCGGAAGCTGCTCATCTCGGGGTTCATCACCAGAATAGGCATGGTTATGCCCGCCTTGCGTAGTTCGGCCCCTTCGTCGGCTACGGCCACGGCCAGAAAGTCGGCTCCGCGGTCTTGCAGCGTCTTGGCCAGTTCGTAGGATCCGGCCCCGTAGCCGAAGGCTTTGACCATGCAGATGATTTTGGTCTGGGGGTGCAGTTTCGACTTGAACAGGTTATAGTTGTGAACGATGGCGTCGAGGTTGACTTCGAGAATCGTCTCGTGCTGTTTCAGTTCGAGGGTCTCGGAGATGAGCTCGAAATGGAACTCGCGGGCCCCCTTGATCAATATCAGCTCGTTGTGGAAATCGGCCGGATCGAACTGGGAGAGGAAGCTCTCGGTCGAGGGGTAGAACTCCTTTTCGAGGTTGAAGAGGTAGGCATTGTCCGAGATGACCGGCCCGATGCCGATAAGCCGCTCGATGCCCTTGTGCAGAATGATGTCGGCCACCTTGCGGTAGAGACTGGCAGGGGGAAGTCCCGTCTGGTAGATGTCGGAGAGAATGAGGGTGCGGCGCATGCCTTTGGCAGCAGCGCGGCGGTTCTGGAAGTCGAGAGCGATGGTGAGCGAGTTGATGTCGGAGTTGTAGCTGTCGTTGATGATGAGGCAGTTGTTGATGCCCTCCTTCACCTCCATACGCATGGCTACCGGCGTGAGGCGGGCCATACGCTCGGCGATAACCTCGGGCGGACGGTTGTAGTAGAGCATCACGGCCAGGCAGTGTATGGCGTTCTCGATCGAGGCGTCCTCGACAAAGGGTATGGTGAAGCTGCTGTGGTATTGCAGGTAGGTATAGTCAATCTTGGTCGAGTCGTTCCCTTTGGTAATCTTGGAGATGTAAAGCGGTTTGTCGCGGTCCTTGCGCGACCAGGCAATCTCGCGACAGCCGAAGCAGAGCTTCTCGACACACTCGCAGATGAGGCTGTTGTCGCCGTCGTAGATAATGCAGTCGCAGGCTTTCAGCAAGATGAGCTTTTCGAGGCACTTTTGCTGGATTGTCTGGAACCCCTCCTGGTGAGCCTCGCCGATGTTGGTAATCAGTCCCAGCGTGGGTTTGATAATCTCTTCGAGATGTACCATCTCGTCGGGTTGGGAGATACCGGCCTCGAAGATGGCCATCTCGGTCTTGGGCCCGATTTGCCACACCGAGAGCGGTACACCAATCTGCGAGTTGTAGCTGCGGGGCGAACGCACGGTGTTGTAGTCGGGTTGGAGCAGCTGGTAGAGCCACTCCTTGACGGTAGTCTTGCCGTTACTGCCCGTGACCCCGATGACCGGGATATTGAACCGGCGACGATGAGCCGCAGCCAGTTGTTGCAGGGCGGCGAGCGTATCCTTGACGACGATGAAGTTGGCCCCCTCCATCTCCTCTTCGCCGGGAATGGGGTGCTCAACCACAAAGTCGCGCACTCCTTTGCGATAGAGCTCCTTGATGTAGCGGTGGCCGTCGTTCCGCTCGGTCACGAGGGCAAAGAAGAGCGTCTCCTCGGGGAAGGTGAGCGACCGGCTGTCGGTGAGCAGCGCGGTGATGATATGATCTTGATATTCCCTTTTCTGGGCTTTGACGATTGTAGCAATTTGGGTAGTCGTGTAGTTCATATCTGATTGATTCTTGTGTTTAATTCTGTAATTTCATGGGTCATGTTAATGTAAGGGTAGGCCTGCCCGAAGCGCACGACCCTGTCGAGCGTGTTTTGCAGGAAAGCCTTGTAGCCGTCGGTGTCGCCGGTATTGGGCCGATGGTTCATGGCGGTGTATAGCTTGTACCCTTGCGAGGCTATCTCGCGGCTTTCGGGGGTGAGATACGACTCGGCGAGCAACTCGCTGATGTAGGTGATGGCCGAGGCCGAGGGGTGTGTCATGTCGGTGTCGTAAAAACGATAGTCGCGCAGGTCGTCCATCAGGATTTCGTAGGAGGGGAAGTAGTCGCAGATGCGGCTCTCGTGTTGCAGCCGGTCGATGGCCAGCAGCAGGGTCGCTTTGCTCAGCTGGTTGCCGTGTACCCCATCGCTGAGGTGGCGTATGGGGCTCACCGTGAAGAGCAGCCGGCAGGCGGGCAGGTGGCTCTCGATGTACCGGACGATGGGGAGCCAGCGTTCCACGATGGCGTCGACCGTGAGCAACTCCCGGTCAAAAAGCGAGGCCGGTTGCTTGTGACAGTTGGCCACCACCTCGCCGCTCGCTTTGAGGCGGTAGATGTAGGCGCTTCCCCAGGTGATGACAATGCGGTCGGTCACCGGCAGACGGTCGTGAGCCCGGGCCAGACGGCTGTTCATTTCGGTCAGGGCCTCGTCCCGGTCGCGTCGCGAAAAGCGCGAGTGGTGGTCGTAGCTGTGCCACAGACCGTTTGCCTGAAACAGGGCATCGGGGGTAAAGCTGTTGCCCGAGACGATGCGCTCCCAGTTGCGGGCAATGGATTCGGGGTTGTACAAGGTGCCGAAGGGGTTGATGTCGACATCGAATTTGCGTTGTTGCAGCCACAGCCCTATGTTCTCGACAAAGCACGAACCCAGCAGCAACAGGTGTTGCCGGTGGTCCAGGTAGCCGAGGTGTCGCGGCGGTTCGATGACGGTTCTGAAATTCATGACAAAGCACAATTTACACCCTCAAAAATAGCTATTTTCTTACCGAATATACGACAAATGAACCGCTGAAAAAATAAAAAAATATAACATATTGGTAAAATAACCACATTTTTCTTGTAAAAATACCAAAACTGAATTATATTTGCACTACCTGTTTTGCGTGGGTGCCAGTCTGGTACCCCTGTTTTGTAGCTCTTCCTGCAATATAGTGAGTTATGGAGTTATATTACAAGGAAGAACGAGACCGCGATTTGTACGAGGCCTACAACAAGGTGCTCAAATCGCTGGGTATGGCCGCCCTGGATACCCCTCGGGAGAAGGTGGTACATCGGGTGGTCTATTCGGTAGCCCCCCGGTTTTACATCAGTTATGAAGAGGCGAGGCGGAATGTGAAGCGCATCATGAGCGGCCGCCCGCCCCGGTGCATGTCGGCCGTTCGCACCGAGATGTACAACGACCTGGCCAATCTGCTGGCCGGATACCTGCGCCGTCGGCCGCGGGCTAGCTTTAACGAAGCGCTCGGTGCGGTGTTGGCCGAGAAGCCTGCCCCCCGCTTCTATCTGTCGGAGCGGTCGGCTCTGCTCATTATCTACCGTATGCAACGGGGAGGTGCCTCATGAGACGTCTGGTCCGCTGCCTCTGCCTGCTGCTTTTGCTGGCCGGGGCTTCCGGGTGTAAGAGTTCCCGGCAAAGTGCCGTTTCGCAACACGAACGTCTGGCCGGTGAGGCGGCCCGTCATCTGACAGCCGTTTTCGATTCGGTGCAACGCAGCGAACTGTCGGGGAGTACCCGCTGGGAGTGGACCCAGTTCGACTATTCGCTCGACACCCTGTTGTCGTCCGCCGGAGTGCCCCGGTTGCGGGTGACCCGCCTTACCCGCACGGCTACCGTGGCCGCCCGTCACGAACAGGCCGTGACCGATTCACTGGTCGGCCGGTCGGTTGGACAAGTGCGCACGGCGAAGGCGGAAGAGGCCCGAGAGTCGCGGCAGAGCCGCACGACGGGCTTCTCGCCCCTGTGGATTGTGGGGATACTGGCTATTGTCATATCGTTTATTTATATCATAAAAAGGAGATGAAAGAGATGAAAGAAGAGAAAAAAAAGTGGGAGACGGTAATCTTCTCGTTTTCCGAAGATCAGATTTTGCGGGAGTTGACGGCCGAGAGTTCCTATGTGGCCAAGAGTCTGGTGGGTACGGCCGAGTTGCAGCCGGGGTGGAGCCGTTCCATCGTTGTCAGCGAGGAGGACCGTCCCTTCCTGGGCCGTTGGCTCTCCGATGTCCGTGACGAGATGACGCGCGCCCTGTCGGCCTATCTGTCGGGCGACTTTGCCTCGACCGAGAGCAACGTGGTCTTTGCCGTCGTATTGCCCGAGCGTCGGGCCCAGGGGCTCGACGAGTCGATTTGCCACCAGCTCGAACGCGCTATTGTACATGCTGTGTTGGTCCAGTGGTTTGCCTCCAAGTTGCCCGAAGAGAGTGCCCGTCGGCTGTTGCAATATCAGGGAGCCCTGTCGGCGGTCAAGAGCGACATCGGGCTGGCTCGTAACCGACGGCCGCACCGTCCGACCAATTACTTTTGAACACAGCGAGGGGGAGACCGGCCGGTTGGCGGGTTCTCCCCCTCGTGTTAGTGGTGTGAGTGCCGATTAGTGGCAGCCGTCGCAGCAATCGCCGCAGCCGTCGCCGCAACCTCCGTGGTCGTGACCGCAACCGCAGCCGCAGCTGTGGCGGGGGTGCAACTCCTCTTCGGTGGCGTCGCGCACGAGTTTCACTACGCCCACGTAGTGCAGGTTCTCACCGGCCAACGGGTGGTTGAAATCCATGAGCACCTTGTCGTCCGACACTTTCAGCACCGAGCCGTTGATGCGGTAGCCCTCGGCAGTCATCATGGGCACGGTATTGCCTTCGAATACGGTCTGGTCGTCGAATTTGCCGTCGACCATGAAAATATCCTTGTCGAGTTCGATTACGTGCTCTTCGTTACGTTCGCCGAAGGCCTCGTCGCAGGTGAGGACGAAGTCGAACTTGTCGCCCTCTTTGAGTCCGTCGAGCCGTTTCAACATGGCGGGGAGGATATTCTGGTCTACACCGTAGACAAACTGGTCGGGCAGTTCGTCGGTGGCACGCATCATCAATGTCTCTTCCGGTTCGCCTGCGCCTGCATAGAGGTCGTAGGTGAGAACCACAAATTTACCAGGTTTGATTTCCATAAGGTTTTTGTATCGTTAAAGGGTTAATATTTATCTGGGTTAAAGTGCGCAACTGTACAGCTCATCGGTCGTAGAACTTGCGGTTGTACTCTTTGAGCAGTTTCTTCACGTTGAAATAGAAGCCTTCGATTTTGAGGGGATTGTTCTCGATGGCGATGTAGTCGAAATAGGGCTCGACAAAAATGAACTCGGTGGCGGTGAATCCCTGTCGGTTGACGATGTTGTACTCGTCGGTGGGGTAGATGACATACCACGCGGTCTCGGGGGCCTTGCCGTCGCCGGTCGAGAGTATGGCCTGAATGAGCCCTTTGAGGCGGTATTCCCACACGTCGGCTTCACGGTTCTCTCCCTTTTGACGCAGGCCGTAGACGAGGAAGTTGATTTGACGCAGGTCGAGGGGAATGTCGGCGAGAATCTGCCGGGCATATTTGATAATCGAGTCGCACTCCGATTCGGTGTGTACGGTTTGCAGATACATCTCTTCGATGTGTTTGGGAACCTCGACCATGCGGTAGGGATTATAGTCCTCCTGGCAGGCATATCCCAGGTAGAGGTGACGGAACTCGGCCAGGTTCATGGTAGTGTCGTTGCCGAGGTACTCTTTGAGTAGGTCGGGGTAGTAGTAGGGGGAGCGGCTGTCCCTGACGGCCTCTTCGATTTTCTCCATGTCGGGAATCTCGAATGTGGCGGGCTCGGCGGCTTGAAACTGTTGGCAACTCAGGCCGAGGAGGAATATGAGTAGGGTGGTATAAAAATGTTTCATCATTTACGTTTGTCGTATTTGTCGGGCTTGCAGCCCTTTTCCCCGCAGGGAACGATGGTTGGGTCGTTTATCAAAATGAGCCGTCGGGCTCATTTTGATAAACAAAGATAGGGTTTTCTTCCGACAAAAAGTTACTTTTTTACCGTAAAAGATGATAAAACATTTTAGGCCGACCCTCCTGTGGCGGTTGGGCGGGGAGGCTTTCAGCCCTGCTTGCCGGCGTGTTTTAGGATTTTGGCGTCGAGGTAGAACACAATCTCCTCGGCGATGTTGTTGCAGTGGTCGCCGATGCGTTCGAGCCGGCGGATAATGCTTATCAGGTTGAGGCATTCCACGGCTCTCTCGGGGAACTGTTGCAGATACTCGGCAATGATGGGTACGGCAGCGTGGTTGAGTTCGTCCACCCGGTTGTCTTTGTTGAAAACGGCAATGGCTTCGGACGATTTCTCCTCGATGAGGGCGGCCTGGGCCTGGGCCATCATGGCTTTGACGATGTCGAGCATCTCCTTGATGCCGGTCTTCTCGAACAGCTCCGACTCGATATTCACCTCGGGGTAGTCGATGACAAAGCGGGCTATGCCGTCGCAGAAGTCGGCAATGCGTTCGAGGTTGTTGCTCGTTTTCATCATGGCCAGGGTGAAACGCAGGTCGAGGGCTACGGGGTTGTAGAGCCCGATGATGTCTTCGCAGTCGCTGTCGATTTTCAGTTCAAAGGCATTGACTCTCTTCTCGCGGTAGGTGACTTCGTGGGCCAGCTCCTTGTCCATGGAGAGCAGGGCTTCGCCGGCGCGGTTGAGTTGTGAGTTGACCAGGTCCCACATTTCGAGGACCTCTTTTTTCAGGTCGTCGAGTTCTTTTTCGATGTATATCATGTTTGCAGTAGATTAGACGTAAGTGGTTTATATGTTTGTTCTCTATATGTTATCCCTATTTTAACGCAACAAAGAAAAGCGGTTGTTGTTTCCTTGTCGTTACATCGGTTTTACAAATGTGTGACAAAATAGCGGTAAACAAAAACGGCTGTTCTTGAAAGACAGCCGTTTTTGTTTATCGAGGAGAAAAGGGTTGCCTTTACTCGTTTACCGGTTTTTCCAATCCGGGAATATCCACCAGCTTCATGTCGTATACCAGCGTGGTATAGGGGAGTATCAACGACGAGATGTATTGGGCTCCATAGGCCAGCGTCTGGGGAATAATCACCTGACAGCTGTCGCCCACCTTCATCTCTTCGAGGGCTACGATCCACCCCTTGATATTTTGTTTCACTTGGCTGCGGTAGATTCCGTTGGGTTGCAGGTATGAGGAGTCGAAAGGTGTGCCGTTGTAGAGCGTGCCTTTGTAGATGACGTCGACCGTACTGGTTTGGTAGGGCGACTGTGCATCGCGGTTGAGACTCGTGTCGTTGTAGTATTTCATCAACACGTAGATGCTGGGGTCCCAACTGGGCACCACTTTGGTATAGACGGGCTTTCCTTCGGAATCCTTGGCTCCGAGCTGTCCGATAAACCAGGCGTCGTTGGTGTCGCGCCACTCCTCATACTGGGTCCAGTAGTTTTCACTCTCCTTGCAGGAGACGATTCCTACGAGGAGGCAGATAAACAGAAAAACAGGTAACTTTTTCATAACGAATAGGGGCTATTGATTAAAATTCCACGACAGGAGCTTGTGCGGCGCTCTCTTCGGCCTTGAATTGCGGTTTGGGGTCGAACCCGAACAGTTTGGCCGTGATGAGTGCCGGGAACTTGCGTATCTTCTGGTTATAGGCGTTCACGGCATCGGTATAGCGCGAGCGCTCGGTGGCGATGCGGTTTTCGGTACCTTCGAGCTGGGCCTGCAATTCTAGGAAGTTCTGGTTGGCTTTCAGGTCGGGATAGTTCTCGGTGATGGCCAGGAGTTTGCCCAGGGCACTCGACAATTCGCCTTGTGCCTCCTGGTATTTTTGCAGGTTCTCTTCGGTGAGGTTGGCCGGGGCGACGGTAATTTGCGTTGCTTTGGCACGGGCGGCCACCACGGCTTCGAGCGTTTCGCTTTCGTGTGAGGCGTATCCCTTGACGGTGTTGACGAGGTTAGGCACCAGGTCGGCCCGCCGTTGATACTGGTTTTCTACTTTCGCCCACTGTGCGTTGATATTCTCGTCGGCTTCAACGATGCTGTTGTAGCTGCACGAGGTGAACGAGGCAGCGATGACGATTGCAAAAAGAACTCGAACGAAATTTCTCATATCGAATGGATTTGTGTTTTTATTCTGCTACTTTCTTTAACAAGGATTTCAGGCTCACCTGCTCGCCGATGAGGCTCTGTAACTGGTCGATGTCCACGCGCTGTTGCTCCATGGTGTCGCGGAAGCGCACGGTCACGGTGTGGTCTTCGAGCGTCTGGTGATCGACGGTGACGCAGAAGGGAGTGCCGATGGCGTCCTGACGGCGGTAGCGCTTGCCAATCGAGTCCTTCTCGTCATACTGGCAGTTGAAGTCGAAGCGCAGCGAGTTGATGATTTCGCGGGCCTTTTCGGGCAGACCGTCCTTGCGTACCAGCGGCATTACGGCAACCTTCACCGGAGCCAGCGGAGCCGGCAAGCGCAGCACGACGCGGCTCTCGCCGTTGTCGAGCGTCTCTTCGCAGTAGGCGGCAGCCATCACACTCAGGAACATGCGGTCTACACCAATCGAGGTCTCGATTACGTAGGGGGTGTACGATTCGCCCAGTTCGGGGTCGAAATATTGTATCTTCTTGCCCGAGAATTTCTCGTGGTTGCCCAGGTCGAAGTTGGTGCGCGAGTGGATACCCTCTACCTCCTTGAAGCCGAAGGGCATCTCAAACTCGATGTCGGTGGCTGCATTGGCATAGTGGGCCAGCTTCTCGTGGTCGTGGAAGCGGTATTTCTGGTCGCCCAGGCCCAGTGCCTTGTGCCATTTCAAGCGGGTCTCTTTCCACTTCTCGAACCATTTGAGCTCTTCGCCCGGACGTACGAAGAACTGCATCTCCATCTGCTCGAACTCCCGCATGCGGAAGATGAACTGGCGGGCTACGATTTCGTTACGGAAGGCCTTGCCAATCTGCGCGATACCGAAGGGAATGCGCATGCGGCCCGTTTTCTGTACGTTCAGGAAGTTGACGAAGATACCCTGAGCCGTCTCGGGGCGCAGGTAGACCTTCATCGAACCGTCGGCGGTCGAACCCATCTCGGTCGAGAACATCAGGTTGAACTGACGTACCTCGGTCCAGTTCTTCGTGCCGCTGATGGGGCACACGATATCGTAGTCGAGAATGATTTGACGCAGTTCGTTCAGGTCACCGTCGTTCATGGCCTTGGCATAGCGGGCGTGCAGTTCGTCGCGTTTGGCCTTGTGTTCGAGCACGCGGGGGTTGGTCTCTCTGAAAAGTTTCTCGTCAAACGAGTCGCCAAACCGTTTGGCAGCCTTCTCGACCTCTTTCTCGATTTTCTCGTCCATCTTGGCGATGCAGTCCTCGATGAGCACATCGGCACGGTAACGTTTCTTGGAATCCTTGTTGTCGATGAGGGGGTCGTTGAATGCGTCGACGTGGCCCGAAGCCTTCCAGATTGTCGGGTGCATGAAGATGGCCGAGTCGATGCCCACGATGTTTTCGTGCAGCATCACCATGCTGTCCCACCAATATTTCTTGATGTTGTTTTTCAGTTCGACACCCATTTGTCCGTAGTCGTATACGGCAGCCAGGCCGTCATATATTTCGCTCGACGGGAATACGAACCCATACTCTTTACAATGAGATACCAATTTCTTGAAAACGTCTTCTTGTGCCATTTTTTTTCAGGTTTATTGCTTCTTGTCTTTTTATCTTTGCATTTTTTTGCTCGATTTATCGCTTAATCGGGCTATTTTAGAGCACAAAGTAAATGATTTTTTTCGATTAAATTTGTATTTTTGCAGGGGAATGTAGCAATACACCCCCTTAAAAAATAAAAAGAGCGGCACCGGCAGGTGTGAGCTTTCCCCATTTTTTTAATCCAAAAAGAGCCTATGAGCGACGATATAACCACACCGCAGGAAGAAGATATGCCCCAGAATCCCGTCGGCGAAAATTCCGATTCGGCCGACGAGAGCGGGGTGCCGACTGGCGAGAACGAGGCGGAGGTTGGCGGGAGTGAGGAGATGGCTGGCGAGAATGACGAGTCGGCAGCTACCCACTCGGCCTACAAGGTACCTACGCCCGACAAGCCCGACATCAAGTTCCAACTCTCGGGAATGTTTCAGAACTGGTTCCTCGACTATGCCTCGTATGTCATACTCGAGCGGGCCGTTCCACACTTGTCCGACGGGTTGAAGCCGGTGCAGCGGCGCATTCTTCATGCCATGAAGCTGCTTGACGACGGGCGCTTCAACAAGGTGGCCAATATCGTGGGTCACACCATGCAGTTCCACCCGCACGGCGACGCCTCCATCGGCGACGCGCTGGTACAGTTGGGACAGAAGGATCTGCTGGTCGAATGCCAGGGAAACTGGGGTAATATCCTCACGGGCGACTCGGCCGCCGCTCCCCGTTACATCGAGGCGCGCCTCTCGAAGTTTGCCCTCGATGTCGTCTTCAATCCCAAGACAACCGAGTGGAAACTCTCCTACGACGGCCGCAAGAAGGAGCCGGTAACCCTGCCGGTGAAATTCCCCCTGCTGCTGGCCCAAGGAGCCGAGGGTATCGCCGTGGGCTTGTCGTCGAAGATTCTGCCCCACAATTTCAACGAAATTTTGGAGGCAGCCGTAGCCTATCTGCGGGGCGAGGAGTTTCACCTCTATCCCGATTTTCAGACCGGCGGCTTCATCGACGTGACCAAATACAACGACGGCGAGCGGGGCGGCAGCGTGAAGGTGCGTGCCAAAATCGAGAAGCTTGACAACCGCACCCTCTCCATCGTCGAGGTACCTTACGGCAAGACCACCTCGTCGCTCATCGAGTCGATACTCAAAGCGCAGGAGAAGGGGAAAATCAAGATCCGCAAGGTCGACGACAATACGGCCCAGCATGCCGAGATTCTGGTTCATCTCATACCCGGCACCTCGTCCGACAAGGCCATCGATGCCCTCTATGCCTTCACCGACTGCGAGGTGAGCATCTCGCCCAACTGCTGTGTCATCAACGACGACAAGCCGCACTTCATGAGCGTGAGCGACCTGTTGCGCATCAGCGTCGAGAACACCAAGGCCCTGCTGCATCAGGAGCTGCTCATACAGAAGGGAGAGGCGCAGGAGGTCCTGCATTTCGCTTCGCTCGAAAAGATATTCATCGAAAATCGCATCTATAAAGACCGGGAGTTTGAAGAGAGCCGTTCGATGGACGAGGCCATAGCCCACGTAGACAAACGGTTGGAGCCCTTCAAACCCACGTTTATCCGCGAGGTGACGCGCGACGATATTCTCCGCCTGATGGAGATCAAGATGGCGCGTATCCTCAAATTCAACTCCGACAAGGCCGACGAGCTCATTGCCGCCAAGCGCGAGCAGATTGCCCAGATCGACTACGACATCGAGCACATTGTCGATTATGCCATCAAGTGGTACGACTCGTTGCGCGAGAAATACGGCAGCCGCTATCCCCGCCTCACCCAGGTGCGCAGCTTCGATACCATCGAGGCGACCAAGGTGGCCGAGGCCAACGAGAAGCTCTACATCAACCGCGAGGAGGGATTCATCGGCACGGCGTTGAAGAAAGACGAGTTTGTGTGCAACTGTTCCGACATCGACGACATCATACTCTTCTACCGCGACGGCAAGTACAAGGTGGTGAAGGTGAGCGAAAAGATGTTCGTGGGCAAGAATCTGCTGCACATTGCCGTCTTCAAGAAGAACGACAACCGCACGATATACAACGTGGTCTACCGCGACGGAAAGGCGGGCCTCCACTACATGAAGCGTTTTGCCGTGACCGGCGTGACGCGCGACAAGGAGTATGACCTCACCCAGGGTAAACCGGGTTCGCGGGTGGTCTGGTTCTCGGCCAATCCCAACGGCGAGGCCGAGGTGTTGCGGGTTACCTTCGTGCCCAAGCCTCGTATGAAGACCCTCTTTGTCGACCGCGATTTCAGCGAGATTGCCATCAAGGGGCGCCAGTCGATGGGCAACATACTCACCAAGAACGAGATACACCGCATTTCGCTCAAAGAGCGGGGCGGCTCTACGCTGGGTGGCCGCAAGGTGTGGTTCGACCGCGACGTGCTGCGGCTCAACTACGACGGCCGGGGCGAATACCTGGGCGAGTTCCATGGCGACGACCTGGTGCTTGTCGTCTTGCAGAACGGCGAATATTGCACCACCACCTCCGATGCGACCAACCACTATGACCCCAATATCCTGCGCATCGAGAAGTTCGAGCCCGACAAGGTATGGACCGTGGCTCTCTTCGACGCCACGCAGGGGTATCCCTATCTCAAACGCTTTGTATTTGAACCGACGAACCGTAAACAGAGTTTCCTGGGCGACAATTCCGATTCGCGCCTGCTGCTCATGACCGATGTGCCCTATCCCCGCATCGAGGTGACCTTTGGCGGGGGCGACTCCTTCCGTGAGCCGCTGGTGGTCGAGGCGGCCGATTTCATTGCCGTGAAGGGTTTCAAGGCCAAAGGCAAGCGGCTCACCACCTACTCGGTGGCCGAGATTCGCGAACTGGAACCGCTGAGGCAGGAGGAGCCCGTCAGCGACGAAGTCGATGAAGCCGATGATAACAACCTTCCCGAAAACAGGACCGACAATCCGGACGAAAATCCTTCGGGACAAATGACCTTGTTTTAAGTGATGACAACCAGTAAGGCACTCTTGTGCTCCCTCATAGGGATTGCGCTGCTCTTCCCGGCAGCCTTGCGGGCCGAGAAGCCGGCTCCGAAGCCCCTGCCGAAGTCTGTTCATCGGTCGGTGCACAAACCCAGACCCAAACCGGCTCCTGGGCAGACGCCGGAGGAAGAGCCGTTGCGCCCCGTGGCGTCGGCCTTCACTTTCGAAATCGGTCGGCAAAGTGCCCTCGACACCTATCTGTCGCCCATTCGGTACAGCGGCCTCGATGTAGCCTTGGGTTACGAGCGGTTGCGGGCCGCCAGTTTTGCCCCCGAAAAGTGGTTGACCCGCCACAACGTGTTGCTCAACTTTGCCTCGATGAGCAACCAGTCGGGCAACGGGGCGATGATGTCGCTTTACCTCGACTACTCCTTTGCCATGCTGCGACGCTGGCAGTTGGGGCGGGGCCTGTGGCTTGCCGGTGGCGGTGAGGCGGCTCTTACGTTGGGCGGACTTTACAACCTGCGCAACTCCAACAACCCCGCTACGGCCAAGGTGGCCATCGACCTGGGAGCCACGGCCATGGCTTCGTATCACCTGCAGGTGGGGCGGCTACCGCTCACCTTCCGTTATCAGGTATCGTTGCCGGTGGTAGGCACCTTCTTCTCCCCGGCCTTCGGCCAGTCCTATTACGAAATGTTCTATTTGGGCAATACCGCCGGCATTGTCCACTTCGGGGCGTGGCACAACCGGGTAGACCTGCGCAACTACCTCTCGGTAGACCTTCATCTGGGCAAGATGGCTCTGCGTCTGGGCTACCGGCAACTCATGCGCACTACCCATGTGAATCACCTCGATACCCAGGTGCTGGGCCACATGTTCGTGTTGGGTATCTCGGGCGAGATATTTCGTTCGGCACCCCCGGCCCGTCGGGTGGTATCGGTCTATAATTAAAAGGAAGCAGAGTAGGATATGATACGCAAGTTTACAAAAATAGGATTTCTGGTTTCGCTCCTGTCGCTCCTCTCCTTCACGTCGTGCCACAAGGTCGAGGTCTTCGAGAACGACCCCTATGGCAATTTCGATGCGCTGTGGACCATTCTCGACGAGCGCTACTGTTTCTTTGAATACAAGGAGATAGACTGGGAGCAGGTGCGCATCAAGTACCGCAAGAAACTGACGATGAAGATGACCTCGGAGGAGCTGTTCAGCGTCTGCGGTGACATGCTCATGGAGTTGAAGGACGGACACGTGAATCTGTCGGCCGCCCATGACGTGTCGCGCTACTGGGACTGGCTTTACGGTTCGCCCGAGAACTATCAGGAGCGGCTCATCGACGAATACTATCTCAACTTCGACTACCGCTATACCAGCGGCATCAAATACAAGATTCTGCCGCAGAACGTGGGATACATGTACTACGGCAGCTTCTCGAGCACCATCGGCGAGGGTAACCTCGACCAGATACTGGCCTACCTGTCGACCTCGACGGGCCTGATCATCGACGTGCGCAGCAATGGCGGCGGTTCGCTGTCGAATGTCGAGACGCTGGTCTCGCGCTTTATCAACCAGGAGACTCTGGTGGGGTATATCTCGCACAAGACGGGACCCGGGCATCAGGATTTTTCGGAACTCTATCCCATCAAATACTCGCCCTCCAACCGCATTCGCTATCAGAAACCGGTTGTGGTGCTTGCCAATCGGGGAACGTATAGCGCGGCCAACAATTTTGTGTCGGTGATGAAGGAGCTGCCTCAAGTTGTCGTGATGGGCGACATTACCGGCGGAGGCAGTGGCTTGCCCTTCTCGTCGGAGCTTCCCAACGGGTGGAGCATACGCTTCTCGGCCTCGCCCATCTATGATGCGAGCCGTCAGCACACCGAGTTTGGCGTGGCTCCCACCGAAGGCTACAAAATGGATATGGATCTCGAACAGGCCGAGCAGGGACACGACACGATACTCGACCGGGCGATTGCCTACTTAACCGGCTCGGAGTGAGGCTCGACACCTGCTCCCGGGCAAAAGTTTGTCGGGCGATTTATTGTAATTTTATAAACTTCTCGTATATTTGCACTATCGTTTGCGGACGTGGCGTAATTGGTAGCCGCGCTAGACTTAGGATCTAGTGTCTTGCGACGTGTGGGTTCGAGTCCCGTCGTCCGCACCAGGTGAGGGGAGGCCGTGTGGTTGAATCCTTCCGATGTTATAAAGCCTGTGAGAATCCTGCTCGCAGGCTTTTTTTGTAGTCAGATGGCTATATTCACACATTCTTTTTGATATATTCCAAACTCAGGTTGGGTAGAAATCTCACCAATTTTCGTCTTTAATATATATACAACGAACAAGTATTAAAAAAATAGTGTAGTTATGAAGATGAAAATTTGGGTGAGTGCGCTTCTCGTGGGGTGGATATTGCCGGGTTTGGCTGCCTCGGAGCGACCGGGAATTATTCCTGACGGTACCATTCCCTACAACATGGGTGTGCAGTTGAAAGGCGATACCGACGGCCCCGACGATTTGGACCGGGTGCAGGCGCTGGGTATGAAATGGGTACGCCGCGGTTTCATATGGGAATCGATCGAGCGGGAGAAAGGTGTGTATGATTTCAGTCAGTACGACCGCTTTGTCGACGATTGCGAGAAACGCGGGTTGAGTATTATCGGCTGCATGGCATTCAGCAACAAGCTCTACGGCCATGTGAAGGACGAGTCGGCCCGTCTGGCCTATGCCCGCTTTGCGGCTCAGTTGGCTTCGCATTACCGCGGGCGGAATATTGTGTGGGAGGTGTGGAACGAGCCCAACACGATGACTTTCTGGGGACGCCACGGCAAGGTGGGCAATTCGCCCCAATATGCCCGGGAGTACACCGGCCTGGTGCGTGCCACGGTTCCGGCCATGAAGGAGGCCAACCCCGACTGCGTGGTGCTGGCTGGCTCGGTGTCGAACATGTGGACCGAGTCGTACAAATGGATGAGCTACTGTTTTGCCGAGGGCATGCTCGATATCGACTGGGATATATGGTCGGTTCACCCCTATGGGGTAAAGGCACCCGAAGATTATATCGAAGCCTATGCACACACGCGCGACCTGATGAAACAGGCCGGAGGCAAGACCGACCGCCTGTGGATTAACTCGGAGCGGGGGTTCCCGCTGGGTAAGGCCGAGGGATATGCCGGGGGCGACCCGGCGCTGGCCAAGGAGTATCAGGCCTGGCATGTGGTGCGTCAATACCTGATCGACCTGCTCGAAGGGTTGCCGGTAACCATCTGGTATGAGTGGGGCGGCAAGGAGGGTTTTGCCCTCTATCACAAAGGGGGGGAGACGACTCCCGCTTACGAGGCCTGCAAGAATCTGGTCAAGGAGTTGAGCGGTTACAAGTTGGAGCGTCGCATTCCGTTGGAGCGTTCGCGAGACTTTGCCCTGCGCTTTGTCAACCCCGAGGGGAAGGTGAAACTGGTGGTATGGGCTGCCCCCGAATTGATGAAAAGCCCCGATACGATAGAACCTCACTCGGTGAAACTGACGGTAGGGGGTAATGACGGCGAACTGGTTACCTCCGACCTGTATGGCAAGGCCGGTCGCGTCGAGGTGAAGGGTGGCGTAATCGAGCCTCTGTTCACGGGCTCACCTCTTTATATCACGATACCGTAAATCGGGTAAGAAAGTTGGGTTAGTGTTGTTTGTTTATGTATCGGCTCTCCACGTGTATTCCGTGGCAGGGCCGATTTTTTTTTGGGGTAGGGACAAAAAAAAATTGATTGTCTCACGACAACCAATCCTTATTAACCTTAAATCTAATACCATGAAAAACACAGTGCAAATATATTGCTTTTGTATGTTTTACAACATGTTTTTGGTAAAAAAGTTTCTGATTTTAGCTCTTTTTAAGAAATTGCATATCTGTTTTAAAAAAATGAAAGGAAAAAGTTACCGTTTGATACCGGCGGTAACCTTTTCCTTGGGCTTTTGTAATGGGTTGGGTAGACTTTATTGAATGTCTATACTGTTGAGCAAGTCGACCTTTCCCTCGTTTACCAGTTTGAGAATGAGTTCACCGAACAGGGTGTTCTGCCAGGCAAACCAGGGGCGGGTGAAATTCGAGGGGTCGTCCTTGTGGAACGACTCGTGCATGAATCCCGTGCCGGCATCGGTCTTCATCAGCATCTCGATGCAGGCCTTGATTTCCCGGTCGTCCTGGCTGGTGAAGGCCTTCATCATGATACTCATGGGCCACACCATGTCGTATCCGATATGCGGGCCGCCTATACCCTCGCCGGCCTTCCCCTTGAAGAAGTAGGGGTTGTCTTCGCTCCACACGAATCGGCGGGTGTTCTGGTAGATGGGGTCGTTCACGTCGACATCGCCGAGGTAGGGCATGGCCAGCAGGCTGGGTACATTGGCATCGTCCATGAGCAGCTGGTTGCCGAAGCCGTCGACCTCGAAGGCGTAGATCTTGCCATATTTCGGGTGGTTGTGCACGGCATACTTTTGCAAAGCGGTCTCCACCTCCTGGGCCAGTGTGTTGCACTCTTCAGCCAGGGATTCGTTGTGATTGACCGTGCGCAGAATTTCGGCAGCCTTTCTCAGCGAGGTCACGGCAAAAAAGTTGGAGGGGACGAGGAACTGGAAGGTGGTGGCGTCGTCCGAGGGGCGGAAGGCCGAGCAGATGAGCCCCACCGGTTTCACGGGATTGCCCAGTCCGCGGTTGGTCATCGTGTCGAGAGCCCGCTCGGTGCGGCGCATGAAGCTGTACGGGCCGGGACCCTCTTTGCGCTGTTGCTCCTTGAAGGTGCGCAGGATATGGGCGATGGTATTGAGCCACTCGTCGCCGAACACGCTGGCGTCGCCGGTCACCTTCCAGTAGTGGTAGGCCAGCCGAATGGGGTAACACAGCGAGTCGATTTCCCATTTACGTTCATGGAGTTCGGGTTTCATGTCGGTGAGGTCCGACATCCATTCGCCCCCGGTCGGGCCCATGTTGAAGGCGTTGGCATAAGGGTCGATGTTGATGCACTTGAACTGGCGGTTGATTACCCCGGCCAACATCTTTTTCAACTGGGGGTCTTCGTTGGCCAGCTGCACATAGGGCCACACCTGGGCGCCCGAGTCGCGCAGCCACATGGCGTGAATGTCGCCGGTATATACAAAGGTATCGTTGTCGCCGTCGAAGTGGACGGTGGTGTCGAGCGTGTTGGGGAAGCAGTTCTCGAACATCCAGGCGAGGCGGGCGTTGGTGAGCAGGGCTTTTACCCGCTCGATTTGTTTCTCGACGGCATTCGATACGAACAGG
The DNA here is from genome assembly GCF_000512915.1 of Barnesiella viscericola DSM 18177. Classification (GTDB taxonomy): domain Bacteria; phylum Bacteroidota; class Bacteroidia; order Bacteroidales; family Barnesiellaceae; genus Barnesiella; species Barnesiella viscericola. Next base: position 1,280,023 of record NZ_CP007034.1, on the reverse strand, counting down.
CGCTCCTGTGGACGTTGGCTGGTGTATTGCACGCGGGTGTTGTCTTGCCGGGCAATGGCCACGGGTTCGGGCGCGGCCTGGGCATAGGATACGCCACAGCCGAGGGCTACGCACAGGCAACTTACTTGGGCAAAGGTTTTCATAGAGGGAGAGACAAAATTATGGATTGTGTTTGTGATAAAAAGTGTCGGTATCATTCCATCTCCAAGGAGAAGGAGTAGGGGGCATCGCCGGGCTCGGTACCCCGCTTGCGGTTGGGCTTCGAGTCCATGACAAACTGTATGCGCCCGCCCTGGGTAAGCATTTCATGAGTCAGGTAGTTGCGGGTATAGCTCTTGCCATTGAGCTTCATCGAGCGGATATAGGGTGTGGTATCACAGTTGTTGTCGGCCTCGATGAGGAGCGATTTCCCGTTCTCCAAGTGCAAGGTTGCCTTTTGGAAAAGCGGGGCTCCCAGCACATACTGGTCGGTACCCGGGCACACCGGGTAGAAACCCAGTGCCGAGAAGATGTACCAGGCCGAGGTCTGGCCGTTGTCCTCGTCGCCGCAATAGCCGTCGGGGGTGGCGGCATAGAGTTTGTGCATGATGTTGCGCACGTGATGTTGCGCCTTCCAGGGCTCGCCCGAGTAGTTGTAGAGGTAGACCAGGTGTTGTATGGGTTGGTTGCCGTGGGCATACTGGCCCATGTTCATCACCTGCATCTCGCGCATCTCGTGAATCATGTCGCGGCTATCCATTCCCAGATAGCTGGGTATGACAAAGACCGAGTCCATCATGTGGTTGAAGGCCGGGCGTCCACCCATCAGGTCGATGAGCCCTTGCGGGTCGTGGAAGACACAGAAGCTCCAATGCCAGCTGTTCCCTTCGCAGAAGTCATTGCTCCAGTCGGTCGCCCGGAAGTCGGGGTTGAAGTTCCCCCGGTCGTCGCGTCCCACCATGAGTTGCTCTTGGGGATTATAGACGTTGCGGTAGTTGAGGCTGCGCTGCTTGTAGATGCCGATTTCGCTCTCGGGTCGGCCCAGTTGCTTACCCAGTGTGTAGATGCACCAGTCGTTGTAGGCATATTCGAGCGTGCGGGCCACGCTCTGTCCCACCAGGTTGCTGGGTACATAGCCCAGGCGGTTGTAGGCATCGAAAGCCACCCGACCCGAGGCCGACCCTTCGAGTTGGGCGTTGGCGCCGTGTTTCACCGCTTCCCACAGTTTGTCGATGTCGTGGCCGCGGATTCCTTTGACGTAGGCATCGGTTACAATTGAAGCCGAGTTGTTGCCGATCATGCAGTCGCGGTGCCCCGGGCTGGCCCATTCGGGCAGGAATCCGCTCTCGCGATAGGCGTTGACCAGTCCCTCCTGCATCTTCTTGTTCATCGAGGGGTAGACGAGGTTGAGCAGGGGGAAGAGCGAACGGAAGGTGTCCCAGAAACCAGTATCGGTAAATAGGTAGCCGGGCAGTACCTGGCCGTTGTAGGGGCTGTAATGGACGGCCCGACCCACGGCGTCGATTTCGTAGAACGTGCGGGGGAAGAGCACTGAACGGTAGAGGCAGGAGTAGAAGGTGCGCAGGTTGTCGGGATTGGGGTCTTCGATTTCGATGCGCGAGAGCACCTTGTTCCAGCGGGCTTTCCCCTGTTTCACCAGTCGGTCAAAGTTGCCGTTGCCCAGTTCCTTCAAGTTCAGTTCGGCCTGTTCTATGCTGATAAAAGATGAGGCCACCCGGGCGTGAACCTTCTCGCCCCGCTGGGTCGAGAAACCCACGATGGCTCCGGTGTGATTGCCTTGCGCTTCGGTCTGGCCCGTTTTGATGGCGTTGTCGAGGGCCACGGCCGTAGTCTGGAAGGGTTTGTCGAAGACGATGACAAAATAGTTTCTGAAATTTTCGGGAACCCCGCCCGAGTTGCGGGTCGAGTAACCGATGATTTTCTTCTCTTCGGGAATGATTCGTACCGAAGAACCCCGGTCGAAAGCGTCAATCACCACATACGAATTTTCCCCCTCGGGGAAGGTAAAGCGGAAGAGTGCCGCCCGGTCGGTCACGGTCATCTCGGTTGTCACGTCGTGGTCGGCCAGGTAGACCTTATAGTAGTAAGGTTTGGCCACCTCGGCCTTGTGCGAGAACCAACTGGCCCGTTGGTCCTGGTCGAAGACTCTGCTGCCCGTTACCGGCATGAGCGAAAATTGACCGTAGTCGTTCATCCAGGGGCTGGGCTGGTGTGTCTGCTTGAAACCCTTGATTTTGTCGGCCGTGTAGGTATAGGTCCACCCGTCGCCCAGGTCGCCGGTCTGCGGGGTCCAGAAGTTCATGCCCCACGGCATGGCGATGGCCGGGTAGGTATTGCCGGTCGAGAGTTCGAATTTCGATTGCGTGCCCACCAGCGGGTTCACATAGTCGACGGGCGAGAATTTTGCGAAGAGCGGAAGCCCGTATAGCATAGCACCAATTAGAAATAAATGACGATGGATTGAGTGTCGTTTCATGGTATTTGAATCCTGTTTCTACAAAGATAGTGAAAGGCGAGAGCCGTGGCAAACGAAAACGGTGTTTTCAAGTTTGACAAGGCCGAGCCGACTCCTATCTTCTACAAAGATAGAAAAAGACGAAAGGAGAGACAAATGAAAACGTAGCTTTTTTAGGAGTCCCCGGGTGAGAGTCCGAAATAAGTCGAAGCATCGTGTAAATTTGTCAAATCGCGTGTAAATAGCTATCTTTGCCCAGTATATGGCAAGGATACTTTCGATAGATTATGGCAAGAAGCGCACAGGCATAGCCGTGACCGACCCGTTGCAGATTATCGCCAACGGCTTGACCACCGTTGCTTCGTCGCAGCTCATCGAGTTCCTCACGCAATACATGCAGCGCGAGGAGGTCGAGCGCATCGTGGTGGGGCTGCCCCGGCAGATGAACAACGAGCCCTCGGAGAACATGCGCTATATCACCCCCTTTGTCAACCGGTTCAAGAAACTGTTTCCGCAGGTACCCGTCGAGTTTTTCGACGAGCGGTTCACCTCGGTGCTGGCCCATCGGGCCATGCTCGACGGAGGCCTCTCCAAGATGGCCCGCCGCAACAAGGAGCTGGTCGACGAGATAAGTGCTACGATTATCCTCAAAGATTATTTGGAAAGTAAAAAACGATAAGATATGGTACTACCTGTTTACCTGTACGGACACCCCGTAATTCGTAAGGAGACCGAAGAGATCGATGCTTCTTACCCCCAGCTCAAAGAGCTGATTGCGAACATGTATGAGACGATGTATGCCGCCGACGGCATCGGACTGGCAGCTCCGCAAATAGGGCTCTCGATACGCGTGATTGTCATCGACGCCAGCCCCATGGCCGAATACTTCCCCGATTGTGAAGGCAAGAAACTCACCCTCATCAATCCCGAGTTCGAAGTACTCGAAGACGGCCGCAAGGAGACCCGTGAGGAGGGGTGCCTCAGCCTGCCCGGTATTCACGAGCCGGTGCCTCGCATCGAAAAGATTCATTTGAAATGGCTCGACGAGGATTTCGTGGCCCACGACGAGGTCATCGAAGGTTATCTGTCGCGGGTGGTGCAACACGAATACGACCACTTGGAGGGCAAGGTCTTCATCGATCGTATCTCGCCCATTCGCAAGCAGCTCATCAAGTCGAAGCTGGTCAACATCATCAAGGGCCGCGTGCGCTGCGACTACCGGGTGAAAGCGACACCCACCAAAAAATAACACTCCATTCACAATCTTTTTATCAGCTTTTATATGGCCGACGACAAGAAAGTTATATTCTCGATGGTGGGCGTGAGCAAGATGTTTCCGCCTCACAAACAAGTATTGAAAGACATTTATCTCTCGTTTTTCTATGGAGCGAAGATCGGAATCATCGGTCTCAACGGCTCGGGAAAATCGACCTTGCTGAAAATTATCGCCGGAGTTGAAAAATCGTATCAGGGTGAGGTCGTATTCTCGCCGGGTTACTCGGTGGGCTACCTCGAACAGGAGCCCAAGCTCGATCCCGAAAAGACGGTGAAAGAGGTGGTGCAGGAGGGCGTGCAGCCTATCCTCGACCTGCTGGCCGAGTATGAAAAGGTGAACGAGTCGTTCGGCGACCCCGAGGTGCTCGAAGACCCCGACAAGATGGAGGCCCTCATGGCTCGTCAGGCCGAGTTGCAGGACCACATCGACGCCTCCGACGCCTGGAATATCGACAACAAGCTGGAACAGGCGATGGACGCGCTGCGCTGTCCGCCCGAAGACCAGTTGGTGAAATACCTCTCGGGGGGTGAACGTCGCCGGGTGGCTCTCTGCCGGCTGCTGTTGCAACAGCCCGACATTCTGCTGCTCGACGAGCCTACCAACCACCTCGACGCCGAGTCGATCGACTGGCTCGAACAGCATCTGCACCAGTATCCCGGCACGGTGATTGCCATCACCCACGACCGCTACTTCCTCGACCACGTGGCCGGCTGGATTCTCGAACTCGACCGTGGCGAAGGCATTCCCTGGCAGGGCAACTACACCTCGTGGCTCGAACAGAAGACCCGTCGCATGGAGATGGAGGAGAAGCAGGCCAGCAAGCGCCGCAAGACCCTCGAACGCGAGTTGGAGTGGGTGCGCATGGCCCCCAAGGCCCGTCAGTCGAAGGGTAAGGCCCGTCTGAACTCCTACGACAAGCTGTTGAACGAAGACCAGAAGGAGCGCGAGGAGAAGCTCGAAATCTTTATCCCTAACGGTCCCCGTCTGGGCAACAAGGTAATCGAGGCGCACGGCGTGGCCAAGGCCTATGGCGACAAACTGCTCTTCGACAATCTCGACTTTGTGCTGCCGCCCAACGGCATTGTGGGGGTAATCGGTCCCAACGGAGCCGGCAAGACCACCCTCTTCAAGCTCATCATGGGGCAGGAGCAGTGCGACAAGGGCTCGTTCGAGGTGGGCGAGACGGTCAAGATTGCCTACGTCGACCAGACCCACAAGGATATAGACCCGGCCAAGACTGTCTATCAAGTGGTGTCGGGCGGTCTCGATACCTTCCGCATGGGCGGCCGCGACATGAATGCCCGGGCCTACCTGTCGCGCTTCAACTTCACGGGAGCCGACCAGGAGAAACTCATCGGGGTGCTCTCGGGTGGAGAGCGCAACCGGCTGCACCTGGCCATGGCCCTGAAAGAGGAGGGCAACGTGCTGCTGCTCGACGAACCTACCAACGATATCGACGTGAATACGTTGCGGGCACTGGAAGAGGGTCTCGAAAACTTTGCCGGGTGTGCCGTGGTCATCTCGCATGACCGCTGGTTCCTCGACCGCATCTGTACCCATATCCTCGCCTTCGAAGGCGACTCGAAGGTTTTCTTCTTCGAAGGTTCCTACTCCGAGTACGAGGAAAACAAGAAGAAACGGCTGGGCGATGTGGAGCCCCATCGGGTGCGCTATCGCAAGTTCATGGCGTGAGATATGACGATACAAAGAAAAGATAAGATTGCGGCGGACCGTAGGGACCGCCGCAATTCGTTTGCAGCCGTTTGACCGGGCGGTTCGTCGAGACAATAGGCCCTTATGTCTAAACTATTTTCAACCGTCGCATATTCGATGTTTCTTTGTAGCAGAGAAAAAGAAGAAGACGATGAAGAGTCGATTGCAGATAGGTGTTTGGCTGGTGGCCTTGTCGGGATTGCTGACAACCGTGTGGGCTGCCGACGCTCCGCTCAAATCGTACAAGGATATACCTTCGCCCGAGGGGAACGCCCGTCGCATCACCGAGGTGATGCGTACCGAACTGGGGCTGAGTGAGAAGCAGTATAAGAAAGTCTACAAGATACAACTTGAAGAGCAAAAGAAGATTTTCAAGTATCGGCCCATGCCGCAGAGGGGAGAAAGTGGAAGAGAGCAGGCCCGACCCCGAGAAGGTGGCCAAGGAGCTGGACAAGGCCGCACAGAAGCGCGACAAGAAGTTGAAAAAGGCGCTCGACAATTCGCAATATGCTCGCTGGAAAGCGATGGAAGAGGAGGTATTGAGACCCTACCTTTTCAAGCCGGAGCCGGGTAAGCCCGGGCCGGGCGGACCGGAACCGAAGGAAAACGACATTTTCTCTCTATAAATAGGTATTGTGTTTTTTGGTATTCAATGTAATTAAAAACTCCCGGGGTGATGAGTGTTGCACCTCGGGAGTTTTTGTGTGGAGAGAGGCATCTTTTTAGGGTATCTATGATTTGGGGGCATACCGGCAATCAGCCGGTATGCCCCCAAATCATGTATCAACCGAGTTTCGGTCGTCTCTCTTACTTCGCCCCCATCTTGCCGCCTTTGAGGCCCTTGCCCAGGTTGAAGATGTTCTGGTCGTAGCTGACGGTCTTCATGGCCGACTCGCGTTTGCGTTTGAGGGCGAGGTCGACCAGCCGGTCCATGAGTTGGTCGAAGGGGATACCCGATGCCTCCCACAGGTAGAACGAGAGGGAGCCGGGAATGGTGTTGATTTCGTTTACGTAGATGTTGCCGCTCTTGCCGTCGATCATGAAGTCGACGCGGGCCACGCCGTGGCACGAGAGTACCCGGAAGGTCTCGCCGGCCAGGAACTGCACGCGGGCGGTCTCCTCGGGGGTGAGGTCGGCGGGGATACGTTTTTGGGTGGCCTGCATGCCCTTGTTCGATTTGCCGCCTCCCATATATTTATCTTCGTAGGTGAGAATGTCGCCGCTCTTGATGGGCTCCTCGCACACCGAGGTGCGGTAGTCGTCGCAGTCGCCCAGTACCGAGCAGTTGATCTCTTTCAGCTCCTCGACCATATCCTCGATGACGATGCGGGTCGAGTATTTCTCGGCCACGTCGATTTTGGCGATGAGCTCTTCGCGGTTGTCGGCGTGCGAGATACCCACGCTCGAACCCAGGTTGGCCGGCTTTACGATGACGGGGTAGCCAAGGCGGGTCTCAATCTCCTCGATAAGCTGGTCGCGCTGGGCAAACCACTGCTTGTCGGTGAACCACACGTAGTCGACAATGGGGATTCCGCTCTGCTGCATGATCATCTTCATGGTGATTTTGTCCATGCCGTTAGCCGAGGCCAGGGTGTTGCAACCGGCATAGGGAATGCCGATGGATTCGAGCACGCCCTCGAAGATGCCGTCCTCGCCGTTGCTGCCGTGCAGCACAGGCACGACTACGTCGAGCTTGGCCCACACGTTGCTCCCGAAGAGGGGCTTTTTCTTGCGGTAGACGTTGTAGTCGCCATATTCGGGAATCATGTAGACCTCGGTACACATCTTTTGCAGGGCGGCCATGTCGCGGTAGTTCTTCACCGTGAGCAGGGCGTCGCCGCTGAACCAGCGACCCTGCTTGGTGATGTATATGGGTATGATTTCATATTTATCCTTGTTAAAGGCATTGATGGCTTGTAAAGCCGAGATAACGGAGATTTCGTGCTCGGTCGAGCGGCCTCCGAAAAAAACACCAACGGTAGTTTTCATAATCTTTCTGTGATAAACTGTATTGCTTGTTTTGTGATAATAATCGGGTTTTACTTGAAGGTATCGGGCAGGTCGTTCTCATAGAGGACGGTGTCGCCGGCCTCGGCTACCTGGGCCAGCCGGGCCTGTGCCTCGGCAAAGGAGTCGGCCACGAAGAGCTTCTCCTCGGGGTATCCGGCCTCCTGCAACCCCGACAGAATGGAGTCGCGGTTGTAGCGGCCTACCACCATCACGTAGTCGCAGGCGGTGGCCAGTTGACGGCCCAGCGTGCGGTTGTACTCCACCTGTTTGTCGCCCAACTCGATCATGCCCGGGGTGATGGCGATACGTTTGCCCTGCGTCATGCGGCGCAGCACGTCGAGTGCCATGCGGGCCCCGTCGGGGTTGGAGTTGAAGGCGTCGTCGATAATCGAGATGCCGCCCGGCGTGCGTTTCATGTTCAGGCGGTGCTCCACCTGCTCGATGCGGCTCACGCCGTATTGTATCGACGACACGGGCACTTGCAGGTGTCGGGCCACGATGACGGCGGCCATGAGGTTCGACAGGTTGCACTCGCCGATGAGTTTCGTGCTCAGTTCGATGCGTTCGCCACCTCCGACCACGGTGAATCGGGTGGCATCGCTGTCGTAGCGAATGTCCTCGATGTGGTAGTCGGCGCCGGTGTCGGCGATGGTGTAGCGTTTCACCGGCACGTTGTCTACGGGGCGGTTGGCAATGTAGGGGAAGTCGTTGTTGACCACGGCAAAGCCCGAGGCGGGCAGGGCGTCGACCAGCTCGAACTTGGTGCGCTGCACGTTCTCGATGCTCTTGAACGATTCGAGGTGCTGTTCGCCCACGGCGGTGATGATGCCTATCTGGGGATTCACCAGGTCGCAGATCTCCTTGATGTCGCCGATTTGCTTGGCACCCATCTCGCAGATGAATACGTTGTGGTAGGGTTTCATCTGCTCGCGCACGGTGCGGATAACCCCCATGGGGGTGTTGAAACTGCCGGGCGTCATCAGCACGTTATACCGCTCGCACAAGATGCGGTAGAGGTAGTGCTTGGTACTGGTCTTGCCGTAGCTGCCGGTGATGCCGATGACGGTGAGCCCGGGCATCTGGGCGAGTATCTGTTTGGCTTCGTTGTAGTATTTGCGGTTGATTTGTCGCTCGACCGGCTGCATCAGCACGTTGGCCGCCATCATGAGGTAGGGAGCCAGTATGGCGAGCGCCAGCAGCGCGCGGCTGCCATTGTTGAGTGTGGTGAGCCCGGCAGCCAGCCCGGCAATGAGCAGGGTGAGTACCAGAGCCGTGAGGTAGAGGCGGGTAGCCCGGCGGGTAAATACCAGCGGCTTCTTGTATTTGGTTTTCAATCGGTTCACGCTCTTGTAGAACACGACCGTGATGGTGACAATCTGTACGAACACCGGCAGGAAGCTGGTCGAGAGCAACAAGAGCAGGAACAGGTCGACGAGCCGCGATACCGAGGCGAACGATTCGCCTTTGAGCCACCGGTTGTAGCGGTCGTTGCGGTAGGTGTTCTGCTGCATCATCTGCAACTGAAACTTGATTTCGATGGCGGTGTAGAACAGCAACGCGAGAAAGGTGATGATGGGGAGTATCAGATTCATGATTTTTGTTTTATATCGGGCTGTAAGAAGTTTTGTACCACGGCGTTGAACTCATAGGGCTTGTCGAGGAAGCTGTAATGGCCGGCATCGTCGAAGGCCACGAGTCCGGCATCGGGAATGAGGCGTTCCATCGTGCGGGCGTCGCGCAGGGGAGTGGCGGTGTCGTTCTTCCCCCAGATGAGCAGCACGGGGCAGGCGATGCGGGGCATCACCGCTTTGAGGTCCTCGTTGACCACCTTGACCAGAATGTTGCGCATCATGCCGGTGAGGGCGTTGTAGTCGGCCGACCCCGATTTGCGGCGGTAGGCCTCGATGGTCTCGTCGGCCCGCTTGCGGCCCACGACGAGCGGCAGCAGCCGTTTCCACAACTTGAACGAGTAGACCTTCACGTAGTATTTGAGCGGGCGGCGGGGTTTCACGCCGGCGGCATCGACCAGAATCACTTTGTGAGTGGCATTGCGCGAGGCATAGAGTATCGATACCCGGCCGCCGAACGAGTGGCCGATGAGTATGGGACGCTCTATCGACTCGGCCTTGACAAAGGCTTCGAGCAGACGGGTGTACTCCTCCACGCCCCACACGGCGGGCGGTGTGCTGCTGCCGCCGAATCCCGGGAAGTCGAGGTTGTAGACCTTGAAGTGGGGGGCCAGCAGCCGTTCGATCGAGGCGACGGTGGTGTGGTTGCACCCCCACCCGTGCATGAGTATCACGGGATAGCCTTCGCCCTCGACGTTGTACTGCAACGTCACGCCACACAAATTTTTGGTTTGCAGCATTTTTTTACGCTTGATGATTTTACCCGCAAAGATACGTTATTTATGGCTATCGGCGTATAACATTCTTGCCAAATTATGGCCGGTTTTTGGGGCAAAATCTCTATATTTGTAGTGCGTAGCGGCCGGACAGGGCCGGGTGTGGCCCGGAGTGACTCCGCTTTTTCTTGTGTGGGCCGACGGCTGCTCCCGCTATGACCGTAA